>NZ_CP090438.1:3000000-3300000 GCF_021441885.1 Vibrio maritimus | reverse complement strand
GGTTAAAGCTCTGACCGGCCTGTCGAAACTCCGTCGTACCGGTTTCTAGGTCTGGATCTGGCTTGAACTCTCCATTGGCGACCCGTTTGGCGGCGCGCTCAAGGCGTCTTGCAGGCTGGCTAAGCGCCCAGGCAAGCCACAGTAATAGCGGTGTACTGACCGCCATCACCACGAGCAAAAGCTGGAATGGCTTATCAAACATACGGAGCAGAAACGGTGGTGGCTGCGTCCAGCGCAGTCCGATATAGAGATAGTAATCCTGATTCGCTAGCTCGATAGGCATCGGTCCTACAAGCATATAGCGCCCGTAGAGCTTTTGCATTGGCGTGTCGAAGGCGTCAACCGAGGTGATGAAGTTCTTGAGCATACGCTCTTTGAAATCTGTGCGCTTTTGCGTGCTCAGGATGTTGCCTTCTTGGTCGACAATAAAGAAGCTCGGTCCTTTGGATTTATGGTCTTTATTGTGCTGTCGTTCAGATTTGTCAATCTTGTAGACGATACGCCCAATATTGTCCTCACCAACAAATTCGCGCTCAATTCTGTCGCGAACATTGGTCATTTGCCCAAGTGTTTCTCCGGAGACCTCTTTTGCCACGCGAGGATCAAGGTGCGGGAGTGCCAGTACCGCAATCAGCACCAACAACATGGTAAACCAAAAGATGGCAAAAATACGACCATACAGGCTGGTGATCTTGGGCAGTTTCATCATTATTCCTTCACTAGCAAGTAGCCGCGACCACGAAGGGTCTTGATTCTAGGCTTGCCATCTAATTTCTCGGGAAGTTTTTTTCTTAGGTTCGATACGTGCATATCGACAGCGCGGTCAAACGCAGACAGTCGCTTGCCGAGCACATCAAGACTGAGCGCTTCTTTGGTTAAGGTCTCCCCAGGCTTTTGCACAAAGTAATGCAGCAGTGCGAACTCGGTTGTAGTGAGATCGAGCAAGTTACCCTGACAGGTTGCTTCTTGTCTTGCTGGGAAAACCTCAATATCGTCGAAACGCACACCGTCAGAGGTATTGGTCTCGGATTTGTTGGAGGTGCGTCTGAGGATCGCTTTGATACGTGCTAAGAGCTCCCGATCACTGAAGGGCTTTGGTAAGTAGTCGTCAGCGCCGAGCTCTAAACCAATGACACGGTCGATCTCTTCGCCCTTCGCGGTGAGCATTAATACCGGCGTTTCCCAGGTTTCACGCAGCTTCTTGAGTGTGTCCATGCCATTTAGGCGCGGCATCATCACATCCATCAATACCAAATCGATCTCTTCGCTCATCGCTTCTAGACCTGCGAAACCATCGTTAGCTTCGGAAACATCAAAGCCCTCATAGCTGAGAATATCTTTTAATAAGCTGGTGAGTTCAGTGTCGTCATCGATAAGAAGAATGTGTGCCATATCTACCTCAGAATCTATTGTGCCCTGTAATAATAAAGCGTTAATGTCCCAAAAAAGCGATCTTTACGATTCTTTACGCTCGCTGTACGTTGCTTTACGCGCTAGCCCCTATTCTATACTCAAGCGCTGCAGAGGCAGCCATGGTATGAATCACATAAGGGTAAAGATTATGAAACTTTCAAAAAAATTGGTTATCGCTGCAACAGTTCTTCCACTCGCTCTAGGCTCAGCAAGCGCACTTGCATACGGTGGTGGTAAAGGTGGTCATCACGGTAAAGGCGGTGAGGGTATGTGCGGTGGCTTCGACGGTAAGCGCATGTTCCGTGAACTTGACTTAACTGACGCTCAGAAAGAGCAGATGAAGCAGCTTCGCGAAAGCAACAAGCAGCAGATGAAACAGAAGTTTGGTGGTGATTTCGCTGCTAAGAAAGCGGAAATGCAGGCTCGCCAGCAAAAAATGCAAGATTTGGTATTGGCCGATACCTTTGATGCAGAAGCCGCAAATGCTCTAGCAACGGAAATGGTTGAAAAACAAGCTGAGCGTCGTGTGAAAAAGCTAGAGAAGCAACATGAGATGATGAGCATTCTAACGCCAGAGCAAAAAGTGAAGTTTAAAGAACTGTCTCAAGAGCGTATGGAAAAATGCTTCGCGAAAATGGAGAAGCGCGCAGAGAAATTTGCTGAAGAGTAATAGTCTGATAGCCATCGCGGTTCGCGATGGCTTTTCTTTGGGGCCTGCGGCCTGATGATTGTGAATTTCCCTTATAGTGACTTTTTCTCATTCACTTTTGTCACTATCTGTTGCGACCAAATTTGGTCGCTTTTTTCTATTTTTGTCATCAATAATCGGTATACTTGCTTTGTGTTTAGAAATAACCCAAGGACCTAACACTTAGCGCATGAAGGATAACTACGCGAAACTGGTGACAACTGCAGCATGGGCTGCAACGACGATAGCGACCATTTTGCTAATAGCAAAGGTAATCACCTGGTGGGTGACAGGCTCGGTCAGCTTACTCGCCTCTTTAATTGACTCCCTACTTGATATTGCCGCTTCAGTTATTAACTTAGTGGTGGTTCGATACTCTCTGCAACCGGCAGACAAAGAGCATACCTTTGGGCATGGCAAAGCCGAATCCCTGGCTGCGTTGGCGCAGTCAATGTTTATCACTGGCTCTGCCTGCTTCCTCATTCTTAACGGTATTGACCGCTTCTTTAGACCCCATGAGCTTAATTCTCCTGAGCTTGGCATCTATGTCAGTTTATTCGCATTGGTGCTCACATCGGGTTTGGTAGCTTTTCAAAAATACGTAGTGAGAAAGACCGGCAGTCAGGCCATTGCCGCAGATTCTTTGCATTATCAAACCGACCTATATATGAATGTTGCAATTATGGTGGCGCTGGGACTGAGCTGGTATGGCATTGGTCAGGCTGACTCTGTGTTCGCGGTCGCGATTGGCGTCTTCATTCTCGTGAGTGCGATTAAAATGGCTAATGAAGCGGTTCAATCGCTTTTGGACCGTCAGCTACCAGAAGAAGAGCTGGTTGTGATTCGTCAGGTCTGTAATGACGTAGAAGGGGTGATTGGTGTTCATCAGCTGAGAACGCGCATGTCCGGACCGGTTCGTTTCATTCAGTTACACTTAGAGCTGGATGACCATTTACCACTGATAGAAGCGCATCGCATTGCCGATCTCGCAGAAGAAAAAGTGATAGAGGCATTCCCGGGCGCAGACGTCATCATTCACCAGGACCCGTATTCAGTGGTGTTGCATGAAGAGTCTGAACAGAAGAAACAAGACTTTTAACGCACGGGTCGTAGAGCAACCCGCTCTATGGGGTGAGGCTGAGTAGACATGGCAATGTTAAATTCAATTGTCTATTATCAATGCGCGTGATAAAAAAGTGCGATTCTGATGTGAATCAACGTAAGAGCCAGTATAAACTGTAATACTCTTACATAAGTAATAAAGTTACGTCAGTGATGTTTTGGGGAACGCGCTGACAAAGAGTAACGATAACAACAAGATTTCCGTGGGGCGCAGGTTTATGCGACCTACTTAAAGTTTAAAATTAGATTGCCAAATCGAGGGTGAGCATGATTAAGAAAATTGGTGTTTTGACAAGTGGTGGTGACGCACCTGGTATGAATGCTGCGGTACGCGGCGTGGTTCGTACTGCTCTGTCAGAGGGCTTGGAAGTGTACGGCGTATTCGACGGCTACCTTGGTCTTTACGAAGACCGTATCAAGCCGCTTGATCGTTCAAGCGTTTCTGACGTGATCAACCGTGGTGGTACATTCCTAGGTTCTGCACGTTTCCCTGAGTTTAAAGAAGTGGAAGTTCGTGAAAAAGCGATCGAGAACCTTAAGAAGCACGGCATCGATGCACTAGTGGTTATTGGTGGTGACGGCTCTTACATGGGTGCGAAGAAGCTAACAGAGATGGGTTACCCATGTATCGGTCTTCCAGGCACTATCGACAACGACATCGCAGGTACTGACTACACGATCGGTTACCTAACGGCACTAAACACGGTAATCGACGCGATCGACCGTCTGCGTGACACATCATCATCTCACCAACGTATTTCTATCGTAGAAATCATGGGTCGTCACTGTGGTGATCTAACCCTGATGTCTGCAATCGCTGGTGGCTGTGAGTACATCATTACTCCAGAAACGGGTCTGAATAAAGAGCAGCTTATCAGCAACATCCAAGACGGTATTGCTAAAGGTAAGAAGCACGCAATCATTGCACTTACTGAGCTAATGATGGATGCCAATGAGCTAGCGAAAGAGATCGAAGACGCAACAGGTCGTGAGACTCGCGCAACGGTACTTGGTCACATTCAGCGTGGTGGTCGTCCAACTGCGTTCGACCGCGTTCTAGCATCTCGCATGGGTAACTACGCGGTTCACCTTCTTCTAGAAGGCCACGGTGGCCGTTGTGTTGGTATCCAGAAAGAGCAGCTTGTTCACCACGACATCATTGACGCGATTGAGAACATGAAGCGTCCAGTACGTGATGACCTATTCAAGGTAGCTGAAGAGCTGTTCTAATAGAACTCGCACTGAAATGATTTTAAAAAGCCGCTGCATTTGCAGCGGCTTTTTTTATGCGCGAGCCCAGAGTAGTATGCCTAGCGAGCAGGCACAAAAAAGCCGGCTCCCCAAGAACCGGCTCTTTGGTAATCAAGAGAGATTACTTAGCTTTAGCTGCCGCCGCTGCTTTAGCGATAGCTGCGAAGCTCTTAGCATCTAGAGATGCACCACCAACTAGAGCACCGTCGATGTCTGGTTGAGAGAAGTAAGCTTCTGCGTTCTCTGGCTTAACAGAACCACCGTATTGGATGATTACTTGCTCAGCTACTGCTGCGTCTTTCTCTGCGATTAGAGCGCGGATAGAAGCGTGGATGCGCTGTGCGTCTTCAGCAGTTGCTGCTTTACCAGTACCGATAGCCCAGATTGGCTCGTATGCGATGATAGCGTCGTTAAGTGCTTCAACACCGTAAGCGTCGATCACTGCGTTGATTTGACGTGCACAAACTGCTTCAGTTTCGCCTGCTTCGTTTTGCGCTTCAGATTCACCGATACAGAAAACTGGCTTCAGGCCGTTCTCTTTTAGGAATGCGAATTTCTTAGCGATGAACTCGTCTGATTCGTTGTGGTACTCACGACGCTCAGAGTGACCGATGATGATGTGAGTAGCACCGAAGTCTTTCAGCATTTCTGGAGACATGTCGCCAGTGAAAGCACCGCTGTTGTTTAGGTCTGTGTTTTGTGCACCAAGGATGATCTTGTTGCCGCCTTCCGCGATTACACGCTCAGCTAGATCGATGTATAGTGCTGGTGGAGCTACCGCCACGTCTACACCAGTTACGCCTTCAAGTTCAGCGTTTAGACCAGTTAGCAGCTCAGTTACCATTGCTTTGCTGCCGTTGAGTTTCCAGTTACCCATAACTACAGGTTGACGCATGAGATTTTCTCCAAAATCAGTGTTTGTAAAAAACGAATGTAAAAAATAAACGTGATTACGAAAGAATATAACAGATTAATTCATGTAGATCATGATTGGGGTCATTTCTTTATCGCTTTGGTATCTTATCCTAACAATTGCCCAGAATGGCTCGCCCAAGTGATCCAGTAAACAGAATAATAGAATACTTCTCGGAATTTTACTCGCGGCTTGCTATACCTTGTCGCCTATTGGTCACAACAAAGGGAAGTCGTATGCCGAATCTGGTTCTAGAATATTCGAATACAGCCGATGAAAGGTTGAATGTACAAGGGTTATTGGAAGACCTACACCGAGTGACGTTGAACTGCGGACTGTTTGACGCCGATTCTGTTAAGTCGCGTTCCCTGCGCAGCCACAACTGGTTGATTGGCGAGTATGGTGACAGCGAAGATTTTGTGCACATCAGCTTTGAGCTATTATCTGGAAGGACAGATGAGCAAAAACGCGAGCTTTCAAGAAAGCTGATGGAAGTGCTAAGAGAGCAGGCGAGCCATATTAAGAGCTTAACAGTGAACATTCGCGATATGGACAAGACCTGCTTTCAAAAGATTACCAATTAATACGAGAGTGATTTGATGCCGTTAAAATCGTTACTGTTTTCATTCAATGGACGCATTGGGCGTAAGACATTCTGGATGTGGAATGTCTGTTACTACTTAGCCATTATGATTGTTGCACAGGGGCTTAATTTTCTATTCCCTAATGTGATGCAGTTTTTGTTGCCCTTGCTATTGCTGATGTTGCTTATCCCTGACCTAGCTATCACGGCGAAGCGTTGGCATGACCGCAATAAATCTAATTGGTGGCTATTGCTTAACTTGCCATTGGTGTTTGGGCGCATGAGTTTACCGACGTTAGATCCTGCGACAGCCGCTCAGCCGTCGATGGTGCAAAGTTTGTTGTCGTTTTCAGCCCTAGCGTGTGGTGCATGGATTTTAGTGGAGTGCGGTTTTCTTAAGGGCACAGAAGGTCCTAACCAATACGGTGATGAGCCCAAGTAATGCGCTTACGAATCGTGTGAGAAAAGGGAAGCATTGGCTTCCCTTTTTAGTGCGCGACTGTTTTTCTATTACTAATGAGCTGGTTCAGCGCCACTCCTCATCGCGGCGAAATGGCAATACATCGGCCGTTTGTTTTGGCGATGGGAGATCACCATGCAGTGCCTCTGAAAATTTAACGATCTGCTTGTGGAGCTCTTCTCTCAACAGCACATTGGCGTGGATAGGGTTTTTGGCGCGCTGCAGCACTCGCTCAATGTGCGATTGTTGGGCATGCAGTCTTGGTTGCATGTCACTCGAGCAGCTCTCGATAAACTGCTCACACAATTGATGTCGCAGCTGGCTGAGCTTCTCAGGGTCTTCTTTTGCCATCGCTGCTAGCTCCTCAAAAGAGGGGAGTGAAATCGGCTCTGCCATGTTTGCCTTCCTATGCCTAACGTTATCGAACCATATTCATAGCGTAGGACTTAATGAGAAAAGACAAACTTAAATGCATGACGTGTCTCAGAGTTGAGACACGTAGGTTGGGATCACTGTTTTGCGTGGAACTTGTAGACGCATCGTCTGGCGCCTTTAACGATATGCTCATCGCGCTCGACGTTGACATCGCTGCCAACCAAGGCTTGAAATACATTGAGCTCAGATTGACATAGCGCTTCGCAGCGAGAAGCCGCTTTGCAAATAGGGCAGTGATTCTCGATGAGCACAAACCCATCATCGGTTTGCTCAAGCTCTGCCATGTAGCCATCTTTCTCGCGCAATTCAGTCAATTTCTGAACCTTGCTTTGCAAGTCGGGTAGTTGATCAAAGTGTGGTTGGTAGGTTGTGAGGGTGTTGAACTCGCGTTCTTTGGAGACTTTCTCAAGCCCCTCACTGCCAAACACATTCTCAATGGCGTCAATAAACTGAATGGTGAGGTCGCTATGGCGGTCGGAAAAGCGCGCATGACCTTGAGCGGTCAAGGACCAATGTCTATTCGGGCGACCCACTTTGACTTTGACGTCTTCGAATCGCAACAATCCATCCTCTTCAAGGCTTTGGAGGTGCTGCCTTGCCCCCATGGTCGTGATGCCCAAACGCTCCGCAATACGTTTTGCGGTGACGGCTCCCTCGCGTTTTATGATGTCTATGATGTGATCAGTGGCTTTCATCAGTGCATCCGTTCTGTTTGTTCAGCCTTAAGGTAAAGATAGTCGAGGTATTATGGCGGATAAGGTTAATAAAGCAAATTATTTACAATGTTGCGTATGGATAAATGACGTATAACCAAATAAAAAAAGCGCTGATGGAGATCAGCGCTTTTCTATCGCGAACCCGCTTAAAGGATGATATCGCGGATCTCTGGGTCTTTACGCTCTAGGTAGTGCGTAGACTTGATGCGTCGAATGGTACGACAGCGCCCACGGATCAGCAGGGTTTCTGTTGTCGCGATGTTGCCTTGACGAGCGATGCCCTCAAGTAGGTCACCCTTAGTGATGCCCGTTGCCGAGAATACGACATTGTCGCTACGTGCCATATCTTCCATACGCAGCACGACATTCGCTTCAACGCCCATTTCCGCACAGCGCTCAAGCTCGTCTTGTCCTGCTTTACGGTTTTCTTCGGTATCGCCTTTTACAGCGTGGCGAGGCAGCAGACGACCGTTCATGTCACCATCAAGCGCACGAATTACCGCCGCAGAAACTACACCCTCTGGCGCGCCACCGATGCAGTACATCACGTCGACTTCACTGTCTGGCATACACGTGAGAATCGATGCCGCTACATCACCATCTGGCACTGCGAACACGCGAACACCCATTGCTTGCATCTCAGCGATAACCTGATCGTGACGTGGTTTTGCTAGCGTGGTCACTACGAGAGTATCAAGGGTTTTGCCCAGCGCGGCTGCGATGTTGTTTAGGTTTTCTTTGAGTGGCTTGTTAAGATCAATGACGCCTTTAGCGCCAGGACCCACAACCAGCTTCTCCATGTACATATCCGGCGCTTTCAAGAAGCTGCCTTTCTCGCCCGCAGCAAGAACGGCTAGCGCGTTAGACTGACCCATCGCCGTCATACGTGTGCCTTCAATTGGGTCAACAGCGATATCTACCGCATCGCCACCGATACCCACGTGCTCACCAATGTACAGCATAGGTGCATCGTCGATTTCACCCTCACCAATAACGATTTCACCTTCGATATCGGTCTTGTTCAGTAGGCTGCGCATGACCTCCACCGCTGCACCATCGGCAGCATTTTTGTCGCCTCGTCCTAGCCACTTATAACCTGCTAGTGCGGCACCTTCGGTAACTCGTGAAAAAGCCATTGCTAAATCGCGCTTCATACTGACTCCAATTTAATGAAAAATGACAAATGATTTACGGCGCGAATTCTAGCATATCAGAAGGGAAACGTTTGCCTTTTTATCTGTTTGGTGGCGATCTTGTCGTTAAAATCGCAGATGATGGAGTGCTTGCAAAGCCGAAGCCATTATTGAATAACGTTTTTTAGTAAACGGCAGGTCAGTTTACGGCGCTTTTTTGACCGAATAGTGAAAAATCTGCAATATAGGACGTGTCTATCTTCTCTAGGCTGAGTAGAATGGGGCACTATAGGGTATATAGAATGAAGCATTTTCATTTCACAGGATTAAACAAGGGTAGGCCGAGATGTCTTTTGAAGTACTGGAACAACTAGAAGCAAAAATTCAAACTGCAGTTGACACAATCGCTCTTCTTCAAATGGAAGTAGAGGAATTGAAAGAAGAGAAAGCACAGCTAGCGAACCAAGCTGAAGAGCTACGCAGCAGCCGTGTAGAGCTAGAGCAGAAGACGGAACAGATGCAGCGCGAGCATAGCCAATGGCAAGAGCGCATTCGCAACCTACTAGGTAAAATGGACGAAGTAGAGTAATTCTTCGCTCCTTCGAGAATATTGAAAGCACCCTGCATTGGGTGCTTTTTTGTTTTCTCACCATGAATGGATCACGTGGTGAACATGCGAAACACGGGTGTTGTTTGGTCTAACCAGTGTAACTCACCGTCTCTTGACTTTTCGTGTACAAGTTGAGCACGTATACTAACTCTAACTAGGGAAAGGAAAAGTTAGAATGAAAACACGTGACAAAATAGTCTATGCCGCCCTCGACTTGTTCAATACTGATGGCGAGCGCAACGTGACAACCAACCATATTGCGGCGCACATTGAGATTAGCCCGGGCAATCTCTACTACCATTTCCGAAACAAACAAGAAATCGTTCGCGAGATTTTTGCGCTTTACTCGCAAGAACTCATCGAGCGTTTTACCCCAGTCCAAGGCCAGCAAGAGAGCCTAGCACTGCTGAAACATTACCTAGATTCTATCTTCACTCTGATGTGGAAATACCGCTTCTTCTATGCCAATCTGCCAGAGATTTTGCAGCGAGACCCAAAGCTGCATGAAGAGTACATCGAGGTTCAAGAGCGCTTGCAGGGCAACTTGGTTAACATTCTCAAGGCATTTGTAGAGCTAGATTTGCTCACCATCAACGATAAAGAGCTCAAGTCACTGGTTACAACCCTGCACATGATGGCGGTGGGTTGGTTAAGTTATCAGTCGGCGATGTCACCACGCACTAAAATCACCGAAGAGGTGATCCAACAAGGCATGCTGCAAATGATCCATGTGGTTAAGCCTCTGGCGACCGATAAAGGTAAAGAGCAACTAACATTGCTAGAAGATGGCGTTCGCATGATGGGTAGCCCAACAAGCTAACTGTCGCTAACGGCATGATATATAGCCAATTCGTATTGTCCAAACCCTACTTAACAAGTAGGGTTTGTGGTTTCTATCCCCGCATTAAAGGAAGAGTGTGAAGGTGCATTACGATGTATTCAATGGCGATGCCGACGGCATACTTGCCTTACTGCAATTACGTTTGGCGCAGCCAATAGAGAGCCAACTTATCTCGGGCATTAAACGTGATATCGCTTTGTTGCAGCAGGTACCACCCGAGCAGGCAAGCTCAGTGACGGTGCTTGATATCTCGATGGATAAAAATCAAGCCGCGCTTGAGGGGCTTTTGGATCATAATGTTCCTACTACTTATATTGACCATCACAAGGCATCTTCCATTCCAAATAGCCAATATCTTGATGCTCATATTGACCTTGATGCGAATACCTGTACGGCACTGATTGTCGACAAGTTGCTCCAAGGCCAATTTAGGTTATGGGCGGTTGCTGCTGCGTATGGCGACAACATGCTGGCAAGCGCTGAGGCATTGGCATCGACTTTAGGGTTAAGTGATGAGCAGCGCCGCTTACTTAACGAGCTGGGTACGCTGATCAATTACAACGGCTACGGTGAAAGCCTCGAAGACCTGCATTTTAATCCGGTTGATTTGTATCAGCAGCTTTTGGCCTACCATGATCCTTTTGAGTGTATTGGTGATCACCGCTCCCCATATCATGTACTCAAAGCGGCCTTTGCACAGGACGAAGCAGCGCTGAGCGTAGCGCAGACACGCCATGATTCAGCGGTGCTTAAAGTGGTCTTGCTGCCGGATAGTGCGGCAGCGAGACGAATGTCGGGTACCTGGATTAATAGACTTGCTAATCAATCCCCTAATCAAGCGCACATCTCATTAGTGCCAAGAAGCGATGCATCGGGAGAGCCGTGCTATACCGTGTCGGTGAGAGCGCCACTCAATAATAAGCAAGGGGCAGGGGAGATTTGCAGTCAGTTTGCCACTGGTGGTGGTAGAGAAGCGGCAGGCGGCATAAACGGCATGCCAGAGAGCGAGCTAGAAAGGTTGATTGAGATTGCAACAACGCGCTACTCATCACAATGAGTAGCGGCACTGAGTTAGCGCTTTAACCAGCTTTTCGGGTTTTGGACTTTACTATTACGACGGATCTCAAAGTAGAGGGATGAGCTGTCTTGACCACCAGTATCACCGGCAAGAGCGATGGTTTCACCAGCCGCGACCTTATCGCCTTCTTTCTTTAGCAAAGTTTGGTTGTAGCCATACAACGTCATATCGCCTTTACCATGGTCAAGCAGAACCACGAGTCCATAGCCGCGCAGATAGTCGGCGAATACCACAGTACCAGAGTAAACCGACTTAACCGAGTCACCGTAATTGGCAGCAATGACCATGCCTTTCCAATTAACTTGTCCGGTTTGTTTGGTACCAAAGCTGTGTAGCACCTTGCCTTTTACTGGCCATGGAAGACGACCTTTTTGACGTGCAAGACCATCCATCGGAACTTGATTGCGCTTCGCAGCTTTGGCGATTTCCGCTTTTAGCCTAGTTTCATTGCGCTGCAGCTCCGCGAGGTAATTTTTATCGTTGGAGATACTGCGGCGAATTTTGCTTACCGTGCTTTGTCGGCTGCTTCGATTCTTAGCTAAGGTGTCACGCTTGGCTTTTTGTTGCTCTAAAAGCTGAGCGATCTGATTGCGCTCTAGCTCCAATGCTCGCTCACTTTCCGCTAGCTTGCGTTCGGTCTCGGCAAGTTGTTCCAGTGTTTCGGCACGGGCCTTCGCTAGATGCTGATAGTATTGACTGATACGGTCTTGGTCAGGGTCTGTGCTAAGCACACCGGACGCAGAATTATTTTGCTTAGTGATGTAGTAGGTTTGCACCAGTTCAGCGAGCACCTTTTGTTGCTGCTCTTTTTGCTTTGTTAATGCCTCAACTTGGCTATGAAACCCATCTAGGTTGCGGTTGGCTTGAGCAAGCGCTGCCGTTGTTGCTTTGATTTCTTTCTCGACATTAGAAATGCCAATCTCTTGCTCACGCAGTGATTTTTGCAGCGTGTCGAGCTCTTTTTGCTGTGCAGATAGTGATTTTTGCTGACGGCTTATCTCACTTTTTACACCTGTGAGTTCATTTTGGTTAGCAAGGCTATGGGCGCTTGGTAAAGCGAGCCCTAAACACACGACCAGTGCAGACAAACGAGGGGTAAAAAGCCTAATTTTGTTTGGTTTCATCCTAATTCCACTACACGCAGCGACAAGAGTTTGCTCATTCAATAGTAATCATAACTGATTGATAGTTCACTATAGCTGTTCGCAATCCGCACCTCTAAAGTGATGTTGCCATTATATCCACACATGGCACCTTAGGCGCAAGCAAACAAAAACGCCGATGTAGAGACATCGGCGTTTTTCATGACTGCGAAAGGCAATTACTTAACTAGGATCTCACCAGACATCTCTGCTGGAATTTCCATGTCAGTCATCGCTAGCATTGTTGGCGCAAGGTCAGACAGTTTACCGCCTTCTTTGAACTCAACCGCTTTGTCACCTACGTAGATTAGAGGTACTGGTAGGTTAGTGTGAGCAGTGTGCGTACCGCCAGTCACTGGGTCTACCATCATCTCTGCGTTACCGTGGTCAGCCGTGATCAGCATTTGACCGCCCACTTCTTTGATCGCGTCTACTACTTGGCCAACGCTCGCATCAAGAGCTTCGATAGCTTGCTCAGCAGCTTCGTAAACACCTGTGTGACCAACCATGTCTGCGTTTGGATAGTTACAGATGATAGTGTCGTACTTACCAGACTTGATAGCCGCAACCATCTTCTCTGTTAGCTCTTCAGAGCTCATTTCTGGTTGTAGGTCGTAAGTCGCTACTTTTGGAGAAGCAACGAGCTGACGCTCTTCGCCGTCAAATTCGTTCTCAACACCACCGTTGAAGAAGAACGTCACGTGTGCGTATTTCTCTGTTTCAGAGATACGTAGCTGAGTCTTACCTGCTTTCGATAGCCACTCACCGTACGTGTTCTCAAGAGACGCTGGTGGGAAAGCGATAGATAGTGGGATGTCAGCTGCGTATTGCGTTAGCATGACGAAGTTGATCGCTGGGAATACTGCGCGCTCAAAGCCATCAAACTCAGGTACGAAAGTACGCGTGATTTGACGTGCACGGTCAGCACGGTAGTTCATGAAGATAACTGCGTCGCCATCTTGGATCGCTGCGTCTTCTTGACCTTCTGCTTTGATAGCTGTTGCTTTAACGAACTCATCGTTCTCTTCACGAGCGTAAGCTGCTTCAAGACCTGCTACTGCATTGTCGTAAGTGAACTCAGCTTTGCCTTGAGTCAGTAGGTCGTAAGCGACTTGTACGCGATCCCAGTTGTTATCACGATCCATAGCGTAGTAACGACCGATTAGAGACGCTACGCGGCCTTTACCAAGCTCAGCAAATAGCTCGTCGAAACGCTTTAATGAACCTTCAGCGCTACGAGGCGGTGTATCACGGCCGTCTAGGAAGCAGTGTAGGTAGATTTTCTCAGCGCCACGCTCTGCTGCCATTTTAACGGCTGCGTAGATGTGGTCTTCGTGAGAGTGAACACCACCTGGAGACATAAGACCCATTAGGTGAACCGCTTTACCTGCTGCAACTGCTTTGTCGATAGCAGCAACAAGCGCTTCGTTCTGAGAAAACTCACCGTCAGCGATTGATTTAGTGATGCGAGTTAGGTCTTGATAAACAACACGACCCGCGCCGATGTTAGTGTGACCTACTTCTGAGTTACCCATTTGACCGTCTGGTAGACCTACGTCCATACCAGAAGCCGAAATAAGAGTACGTGGGTTGTTTGCCCACAAGCCATCCATTACTGGAGTTTTTGCGTTGTTGATTGCGTTGCTTGCGTTGTCTTCACGGTAACCCCAACCGTCAAGAATCACTAGAGCCATTGGCTTCTTAGCTGACATAGTTATAACCTCGTCAAATCGATAGTAACTTTACAGAAAACAAATTAGCGTAATTTTACTACACTTTTTACCCATAACTGTAGTGGCAGATCAAATAATGTTTGTGATTACCGTTGCTGGGTTACAGTTTTATCTAGCTAATTCGTCTGTTTATGTTCTTTGTGAGGTAATCATAGACGTTATTTTCGTGAGATACCTCGGCTTTATCTCTATTAATACGCCTTGTTCAGTCGCTTTGACTAATCGGTTTTTTCTATCTCTGCAATAGTGTCTAGTGACGCCATTGCCAGGCAAGGCGAGGAGAAGGATCTCAATTCTCCGCTCGAAACATTTTCCCCTCTCGCCACGGCGAGGCTAAGCCGCTATACTCCTCGACTGATTTAATGTTCAACTATCTAAGAGCGCAAGCTATGCAAGAGTATTTAGAATTTTTTCAACAAAACATGATCATGTCGCTAGTGTGGGTTGCACTATTTGTTGCTCTGATCGCTAACATCTTTAAATCAGCGAACGCAGCATATAAAGAAGTCTCTGCAGCACAAGTCACACACATGATGAACCGTGAGAATGGCATCGTGGTGGATATTCGTTCAAAAGACGAATTCAAACGTGGTCACATTACTGACGCACTTCACGTTTTACCGTCAGATATCAAAGCGGGTTCTTTCGGCAGCCTTGAAAACCACAAATCAGACCCAATCATTGTGGTATGTAAGACTGGTCAAACGGCGCAAGAGAGCGCGAACTTGCTTGCAAAAGCAGGGTTTGAAAAGGTTTACTTGCTGAAAAATGGTCTAGTGGCTTGGAGCGAAGCAAACCTACCGCTGATCAAAGGCAAGAAGTAACACAGAATTTTGAGTAATTTCGCGGCAGTTATGACTAAGGGATGTGATAAATGCCACGGAATTCACGGCTCGCCTAGTCATCAAACATTGGCTCGGCTAGTCTGCAAGAAAACTCATTAACGTTTTGACAAATTTAGACGTATTTAAGGAAATCATCATGGCTGAAGCAGCTCCACAAGAAGCACAACAAAACTTCTCAATCCAACGTATCTTTCTAAAAGACGTATCATTTGAGGCGCCAAACTCGCCAGATATGTTCCAGAAAGACTGGAACCCTGATGTTAAGCTAGATCTTGACACTCAAAGCCGTGAACTAGGTCAAGGCGTATACGAAGTTGTTCTTCGCCTGACAGTGACAGTGAAAAATGCAGAAGAAACTGCATTCCTATGTGAAGTACAACAAGGTGGTATCTTCACTGCAGAGCAAATGGAAGCAGGTCAACTTGCACATTGCCTAGGTGCATTCTGCCCGAACATCCTATTCCCATACGCTCGTGAAACTATCTCAAGCCTAACGATGAAAGGTACGTTCCCTCAACTGAACCTAGCGCCAGTTAACTTTGACGCACTGTTCATGAACTACCTACAGCAGCAAGCTCAGCAAGAAGGTCAAGCGGAAGCTTAATCTCCTTCGCAGACTGATTCTGCGTTAACGAGTCTATGTAATGAAAATGCACAGCGCGCCGCGATGTGCATTTTTTATTTGCTTATACAGGTTTAGACTTATACCCAAGTCATCTCGAGAGATTGCTGCTTTTAGGGTCACTTGGGTATAACAAAGAAACATAATCATACCGACAAATTAGGTGGTGTTATGAATAACGCATATGGAAAAGAAATCGCAATGACCGTTATTGGTGCTGGCTCTTATGGCACGTCGCTTGCGATTTCGCTAGCGAGAAACGGTGCGAATGTGGTGATTTGGGGACACGAACCTGAACACATGGCAAAACTAGACGCCGATCGTGCAAACCATGAGTTCTTGCCTGGCATTGAGTTTCCAGAGTCTTTGATTGTTGAATCGGATCTGCAGAAAGCGGTTCAGGCGAGTCGTGACTTACTGGTTGTGGTCCCAAGCCATGTGTTTGGTATCGTGCTCAACAGCATTAAGCCACACCTCAGAGAAGACAGTCGTATCTGCTGGGCGACGAAAGGGCTTGAGCCTGAGACAGGGCGCTTACTTAAAGATGTAGCACACGACATCATTGGTGAGAATTACCCGCTGGCGGTACTATCAGGCCCAACCTTTGCTAAAGAGCTGGCAGCTGGCCTACCAACGGCAATCGCTGTTGCCTCTCCCGACACTGAGTTTGTGGCTGATCTTCAAGAGAAAATCCATTGCAGTAAAACATTCCGCGTCTATGCTAATGATGACTTCACTGGTATGCAGCTTGGCGGCGCCGTGAAGAACGTCATCGCGATTGGCGCGGGTATGTCGGATGGCATTGGCTTTGGTGCCAATGCTCGTACCGCACTCATCACTCGTGGTCTCGCGGAGATGACTCGCCTAGGTGCAGCACTCGGCGCTAAACCTGACACCTTTATGGGCATGGCTGGCCTGGGCGATTTGGTGTTGACGTGTACCGATAACCAATCGCGCAACCGTCGCTTTGGTCTTGCGCTGGGCGAGGGTAAGGATGTCGATACCGCACAAACCGAAATTGGTCAGGTAGTCGAAGGCTATCGCAATACCAAAGAGGTATGGTTGTTGTCTCAACGCATGGGTGTAGAGATGCCAATTGTTGACCAAATCTATCAAGTATTGTATCAAGGGAAGGACGCGCGCCTTGCGGCGCAAGATCTACTCGCTAGGGATAAAAAAGCCGAGCAGCAATAATCGCTCGACGGATGATTGAGTATCCATCGTAGGACCGAAAATGAAACACTGTGAAAAACAAAATGTCTGGGAGTGCATTGTAAGAGAAGCCCGTGAGTCAGCGGAACAAGAGCCGATGCTGGCTAGCTTCTATCATGCCACCATAATTAATCATGAAAGCTTTGGAGCAGCGCTAAGCTACATCCTTGCTAACAAGCTAAAGACAGCGTCAATGCCGGCTATGGCTGTGCGTGAAGTGGTTGAGCAAGCGTTTAATGCTGACCCGAGCATTACCGATGCAGCGGCGTGTGACATTTGTGCGACAGTGAATCGAGATCCTGCGGTATCCATGTACTCAATGCCGCTTCTATACCTAAAAGGCTATCACGCCCTGCAAGGCTATCGAGTCGCAAACTGGCTCTGGTCTCAGGGGCGTAACGCTTTGGCGACGTACCTTCAAAACCAGATCTCAGTGGCGTGTCAGGTGGATATTCATCCGGCAGCTCGTATCGGCAAAGGCATCATGCTTGACCATGCGACGGGCATCGTTATTGGTGAAACGGCAGTGGTGGAGAATGATGTCTCTATCCTACAGAACGTCACACTGGGTGGTACCGGTAAAGAGTGTGGTGACCGACATCCTAAGATCCGCGAAGGCGTGATGATTGGTGCTGGTGCTAAGATCCTCGGCAATATCGAAGTGGGTAAAGGTGCCAAGATTGGCTCTTGCTCTGTGGTGCTTCAGCCTGTGCCTCCACATACAACAGCGGCAGGTGTACCTGCGAAAATTGTTGGTAGGCCTAAGACAGATAAGCCATCTCTGGACATGGACCAGCAGTTTAATGGTAAGTCACAGACCTTTATGGGCGGTGATGGTATCTAACCGATAACCGACGCAGAATGCTAAAAAGCCAAGGCAATGCCTTGGCTTTTTGTCTATTTGGCTAATGAAGGCAAATGCTTTCGCCTCACCGACAGTGCATACAAGTAGGCAAGCACGCCACCAATGACATTCCCCAAAGCCACACCAATAAACATCCCCTCGACACCATACAGCATGCTACCCAGAGCGGCGGCTGGAAGCGTAAATACAAACAGCCTCATGGCACTCCACATAAATGCTTTGTTGGGCTCATGCAGCGCATTCATTCCACTTCCAAGCATCATAATGATGCCCTGAAAGCCGTAGCTAAATGGCACGACGAGTAGGTAGTGCCAAAGGATATCTCGCACCGCTTGCTCTTGAGAGAACAACGCTGAGATTGGGATGCTGAGCGGCACCATCATCACAAAGACCAGCAATTGAAATAACAGCGAAAAGCGCATGCTGAGGAACAGTCCTGCAAAGCTGCGGTCGGCTTGCTTGGCGCCAAAGTTTTGCGACATAAATGGCGTTAGGGCTGAGCTGAGTGATATCAGAACTAATATAAGAATCGACTCAACACGCTGCGCCGCCCCATAGGCTGCCACGGCCGCCGTGCCATGAACAGAGAGCATCTTCATTAAGATTGCCCCTGAGATGGGCGACATCGCCGTCGACAAACCAGAAGGCATGCCAATACGTAGAATCGCAATCCAATCTTGCCAAAGCTGCGAAGGTTTAAGCTGGCCAAGGAGTTTTTCTCGCTTGGTGAGTACATACAGCGAGCCAGTCAGCGCACCTAGCCAAGCTATACCACTCGCAATCGCCGCACCTTGAATGCCGAGCTCAGGGAATGGACCGATACCAAAAATCAGCAGTGGGTCGAGCAGGCCATTAATAAAGCCAGACAGCATCATGATCTTAGCTGGCGTTTTGGTATCGCCGGTGGCTCGAATGGCGCTGTTACCCGCCATCGGTATCACCAACAGTGGTACAGTGAAGTACCAGATCACCATGTACTCTCGGATCAGCGGGATAATGTCGTCGCTGGCACCCAGTAGTTTGAATAGTGGTTCTATGGTGTAAAGACCTAAGGTGGAGGCTAACATGACCAAAACCACGGCAAGCAACAAGCCATGTGTGGAGAAACGCGCCGCGTGCTGCGTATTGCCCTGACCAAGCAAGCGCCCGATATTGGTGGACAATCCCATACCAATGCCCATGGTGATGCAGTTAACGCCAAAGGTCACAGGAAAAGTAAAGCTGATGGCAGCGAGGGCTTCGGTGCCTAATAGCGAAATGAAGAAGGTGTCGACAAGGTTGAATGCCAGTATTGCCACCATGCCAAAGACCATAGGCACGGTCATATTTCTAAGCACTTTGGATATCGGCGCGGAGAGCAGGCCGTGTTTGTCTTGCATGGCATTCTAAGCTTGGTAAACAGGAGGCTAGAATACAGTAATTAACCAGCTGGCGCGACAACCGACTCGCCGCAGCTTAGCTTTCGCATGCCAATCTTAAATTTCGTTATTTTTGTCACAATTTTTTGGCATCCTCCCCTTGGGATCGCCAAAAACGCCCCCAACATATTCAACACAAGGCCTTGAAGGCAACCCTATAAGCTAAATGGAAAATAATCAGGAGAATCGACCGATGAATATCCGTCCTCTACACGACCGAGTTATCGTTGAGCGCCAAGAAGTTGAATCTAAGTCTGCTGGTGGCATCGTTTTAACTGGTTCTGCGGCAGAAAAATCAACACGTGGTACAGTTTTGGCTGTGGGCAAAGGCCGCATCCTAGAAAACGGAACAGTACAGCCGCTAGACGTGAAAGTAGGTGATACGGTGATCTTTGCTGAAGGCTATGGCACTAAGACAGAAAAGATCGACGGTAAAGAAGTTCTGATCATGTCTGAAAATGACATCATGGCTATCGTTGAATAATTAAGTAGACGTTGAGTAATTTTTTACTCTAAACAAGCTATCCACTGAATTTAGATAAGGAAATAAACAATGGCTGCTAAAGACGTTAAGTTTGGTAACGACGCACGAGTTAAAATGCTAGAAGGTGTAAACGTTCTAGCGGATGCAGTAAAAGTAACACTGGGCCCTAAAGGTCGTAACGTAGTTCTAGACAAATCTTTCGGTGCACCAACTATCACTAAAGATGGTGTATCTGTAGCGCGCGAAATCGAACTTGAAGACAAGTTCCAAAACATGGGCGCGCAAATGGTTAAAGAAGTAGCCTCTCAAGCGAACGATGCTGCTGGTGACGGTACAACAACGGCAACAGTTCTTGCACAGGCTATCGTAAACGAAGGCCTAAAAGCGGTTGCTGCTGGCATGAACCCAATGGATCTTAAGCGCGGTATCGACAAAGCCGTTGTTGCTGCGGTAGAAGAGCTAAAAGCGCTGTCTGTTCCTTGTGAAGACACTAAAGCGATTGCTCAGGTTGGTACTATCTCTGCGAACTCTGATGAGAGCGTAGGTAACATCATTGCTGAAGCAATGGAAAAAGTAGGTCGTGATGGTGTTATCACGGTTGAAGAAGGTCAGGCTCTACAAGACGAGCTAGACGTGGTTGAAGGTATGCAGTTCGACCGTGGTTACCTATCTCCATACTTCATCAACAACCAAGAAGCAGGTTCTGTTGAGTTAGAGAGCCCATTCATCCTTCTTATCGACAAGAAAGTATCAAACATCCGTGAGCTACTTCCAACGCTAGAAGCGGTTGCTAAAGCATCTCGTCCACTGCTTATCATTGCAGAAGACGTAGAAGGTGAAGCACTTGCAACGCTCGTTGTGAACAACATGCGCGGCATCGTGAAAGTAGCGGCTGTTAAAGCGCCTGGTTTCGGTGACCGTCGTAAGTCTATGCTTCAAGATATCGCAATCCTAACTGCTGGTACTGTGATCTCTGAAGAAGTCGGTCTAGACCTTGAGAAAGTGACGCTAGAAGACCTAGGTCAAGCGAAGCGCGTTTCTATCACTAAAGAAAATACGACTATCATCGATGGCGTGGGTGAAGAAGCAATGATTCAAGGCCGTGTAACTCAAATTCGTCAACAAATCGAAGAAGCGACGTCTGACTACGACAAAGAGAAACTTCAAGAGCGCGTAGCTAAGCTAGCTGGCGGTGTTGCGGTAATCAAAGTTGGCGCAGCAACTGAAGTTGAGATGAAAGAGAAGAAAGACCGCGTTGAAGATGCACTACACGCAACTCGCGCAGCGGTTGAAGAAGGCGTAGTCGCGGGCGGTGGTGTTGCACTTATCCGCGCGGCGTCAAAAGTGGCGGGTCTTGAAGGTGCTAACGAAGAGCAAAATGTGGGTATCCGCGTTGCACTTCGCGCTATGGAAGCGCCAATTCGTCAAATCACTGCAAACGCAGGTGACGAAGAGTCTGTCGTTGCAAACAACGTGAAAGCAGGCGAAGGCAGCTACGGCTACAACGCAGCAACAGGTGAGTACGGCGACATGATCGCAATGGGTATCCTAGATCCAACTAAAGTAACTCGCTCTGCACTTCAGTTCGCAGCATCGGTTGCCGGTCTTATGATCACAACAGAAGCGATGGTAACTGACGTACCTCAGAAAGACGCTCCAGCAATGCCTGATATGGGCGGAATGGGCGGCATGCCAGGCATGATGTAATCCATCAGACGATTCTGACAAAGCCGGAGGGAAACCTTCGGCTTTTTTTATGTCCGTTCCAATATTGGTCAATGCTTAATCGTATGTGTTAATGAATATGACATTTCCCTGACAAAAGCTATGGTTAGCGCCTCTAGCATCGTCTACACTTATCAGTTGATAACAATAATAGTCAGTGGAGACTAATATGAAAAAGGCAGTAGCAGTACTAGCAGTGGCAGCAGCAATGGCATCACCATTGGCGCTAGCAGAAAGCACCCCAGTGATGTTCTCATCACTAAACGGTTTCAACGCACCTGATGCAAATGCAGTTGGCGGTGTACGTCTTGCGGTTCTTCACGGTCAAGTGAACGAAGTTAAAGGTGTAGACTTCTCTGTACTCGGTATGTCTGAAACTCAGCGTACAACGGGTGTGAACTTCGGTCTATTCTTTGGTGCTTCTAAAGTAACGCAAGAAATGAAAGGTGCGTCTCTAGGTATCTTCAACTGGAACACAGGTAAAACGACAGGTGTTAACCTTGCAGCAGTGAACGTCACTAACGATGTGAAAGGTCTTAACTGGAGTGCGGTGAACTACTCTGAAGGCTACACAATGGCAGACGTTGGTATTGCGAGCTTCTCAAACAAGTCTAACTTCCAGTTTGGTCTTTTCAACAAGACAAACAACATTGACGGCGTACAGATCGGTCTTATCAACTGTGCGGACAACGGCTTCTTGAAGTGCTTCCCAATCATCAACTTTGCGAAGTAATTCAGACTCTGATTTAGAGCGTTAGAATTTGATAAAGCCCTGCATACGCAGGGCTTTTTACTTTCTCATTCGGTTGCGGTTTTGCATAGTTTGGTGAACGCCACGTCGCAAGCTCTTAAAGCTACTTTCAATCTTGTCCACCCCCAAAAGTACCGTTAAGGCGAGTACAGTTAGGATCACGGATTCTTTGTGATGCCCTAAACCAATCATCATACCTAAACCGGCGAGTACCCAAATCACAGCAGCAGAGGTCACCCCGTGTATCTTGCCGTCTTGCGTCATCATGACGCCGGCGCCAAGAAAGCCGACACCTGTGATGATCTGTCCTAAGACTCGGGCTTGGTCCAATGTGTTGGGAGATAGAGACACGGCCATAGACATGAACAGGTAAGTCCCTGAGACGATTAAGATTGCAGTGCGAATGCCCACGGGTTTACCGCGAGTTTGGCGCTCAAGTCCCACCAAGGCACCATTGAGGACGCATGCTCCTAAGGCTTGCCATGAGAAAGGTCCCATATCGAGTAATTCTGTCAGTTCCACATTGCCTCCTAAAAAGCGCAGTATCTGACTAAAAGACCGCCTGATCGAACAAAATCATTTTGTCGAGACGGAAAAAATTACTCGAGATGCAGATCCAGCGGCGTTTTACTCGCCTTGCCACCTTCCTCTCGCGTGAGCTTAGGTACAAGGTAGCCTGACACACGAGCAATCAGCCCTTTGATAATCGCTTTCGCTTGTTCATCACTGATGTAAAAATGCGCGGCACCTTGTACTTTATCGAGTACATGCAGGTAATACGGCAGAATTCCTGCGCCAAACAGAGCGTGGCTAAGTTCAAACTGAGCCTCCACGCTATCGTTGACTCCTTTGAGCAGTACGCCTTGGTTGAGAAGTGTCGTACCGCTAGCTTTAATACGCGCCATCGCTAGCTTGAGCTCATTATCTATCTCGTTGGCATGGT
The DNA here is from genome assembly GCF_021441885.1 of Vibrio maritimus. NCBI lineage: Bacteria > Pseudomonadati > Pseudomonadota > Gammaproteobacteria > Vibrionales > Vibrionaceae > Vibrio > Vibrio maritimus. The sequence goes on along the minus strand of NZ_CP090438.1, from coordinate 3,277,017 downwards.
TGATATGAGTGACCAGCACAGTGTTGAGACGCGTGTTTGCGAGTAAGTCACAAAGCTGAGCGGTAATTCGCGCTGGTATCACGACCGGAAGGCGAGAATGAATTCGAAGCGTTTTAAGGTGTGGGATCTGTTCAGCGCGTTCAATCAGCCAAAGAAGTTCACTATCTTTGGCCATCAATGGATCGCCACCAGATAAGATGAGCTCATCAATCTCCGGCTTGTCTGCGATGTAGTCGAGTGCCAGTTGCCAGTTTGTTTTGCCACCTTTGTTCTCGTCGTACGGAAAATGGCGACGGAAGCAGTAGCGACAGTTCACGGCGCAGCCACCTTTGACAATCATTAAAGCACGATTGTGGTATTTGTGTAGCAGACCGGGTACAGCATTGTCTTGCTCTTCAAGAGGATCCTCTGAATAGCCATCGTGGACTTCAAACTCTTGACTAAGAGGCAACACCTGTCTGAGCAAAGGATCGTACGGGTTGCCTTTTTCCATGCGATCGACAAAGCTTTGAGGAACGCGCATGGGAAACAAACGTCTTGCTTTGAGTCCGTTTTCCCAAGGGGTCGCCTCAATTTCCAGCTGCTCAAGCAGTTTGTAAGGGTCTGAGATCGCATTCGATAGCTGTTTGAGCCAGTTTTGCTCAACAGAAACAAGATTTCGGGTTATGATAGGCGACATTAAATTTAACTCGAAGAACACTAAGAGGATACAATGGCTACTGTTAGCACCAATGAATTTAAAGGCGGTCTTAAACTAATGCTGGACAACGAGCCTTGCGTAATTCTAGAAAATGAATACGTGAAGCCAGGTAAAGGTCAAGCGTTCAACCGCGTTAAAATTCGTAAGCTACTGTCTGGTAAAGTTCTAGAGAAAACCTTCAAGTCTGGCGAAACTGTTGAAGTTGCTGACGTGATGGATATCGACCTAGATTACCTATACACAGATGGTGAATTCTACCACTTTATGAACAGCGAAACATTCGAACAAATCGCTGCAGACGTAAAAGCAGTTGGCGACAACGCGAAATGGTTGGTAGAAAACAACACTTGTATGATTACTCTTTGGAATGGTAACCCAATTACTGTGACTCCGCCTAACTTTGTTGAGCTAGAAGTAACAGAAACGGATCCAGGTCTGAAGGGTGATACTCAAGGTACTGGTGGTAAGCCTGCAACACTAACAACTGGCGCTGTGGTACGTGTACCGCTGTTCATCCAGATTGGTGAAGTGATCAAAGTTGATACTCGTACTGCGGAATACGTAGGTCGCGTTAAGTAATCATTAGAGATACTTAAGAATTTGAAAGGTCGCCCAAGGGCGACCTTTTTTGTATCGGCAACTGAGCGCTGACTATTTGAGTTTGAGGGGATTACTCTTCAGGTCGCCAGCTCAGAGCACTGGCGACGGTGCCTAATGCTAAGGTGTCCATTTCTGCTTCTGGTAATCCAGAGAGGGTTTGCAGTGTGATACTGCCATTAGTTTGCGCCGCAGCAACCTCTACGCTACCACGACTAAAGCTATAACCAAGTGGATTATCAACGCTCATCATTAGCCCTTCACCATCGTGTACCGAAGCGACATTGAAATGTGTGCTGCCAAGGCGGATAAAACCGTGTTCTTTTTTTGCGGTAGAGAGACTGATCGCTTCAGACTTGCGTTCCATCTTATACTCGCCAATGTTAGCTCCTTGCTCACTGATTTGGCAGATGTACGGGTCATTGCCACCAAATGAGAAGCTACCAATATCAACACTGGTACCACCGCCACTACAAACTAGGGTCCAGGTTTCGCCGTTATCATTGCGTGTGACTTCAGCGACCATTTCACCATCTTTAGTATTGATGGTGTTGAACCAAGAACTGGTTGATGCGCTACGGGAGTACTTACCGTGGTAGCGTCCCGCGATATCGAAGGTGCCTTCTGGGCCAAATCCCCCGAAAGATCCATCGGTCTTGAGCAGTAGCTCAGGCTGTGCCGCCACCGCTTCCGATTTTTTCATCATGACAGTAGAACCGCACCCAAACAGCGCACTGGAAATCAGTAGTGCGCAAATAGACTTTTTCATTGTTACATCTCTTGTTGTTATAAATCGCTGATGATTTTATCGATAGAGTGTCGGTAACAATGTATGGGTATGTACACGCGCCTACCGTGTCACACGAATGTTCACTGAGTCCATATGGCGTCTACTGGCTCGCAACTTTCTCAATTGCTAATTACTTCGGCCATTCCTTGTTATATAAGCGAATTATTCGATTTTTACATCAGTTAACATTTTGATACATTAATTGCGTTGTCAATTGGTTGCATATTTTGAAGTCAAATTTTCGCAACGACAACAAACAGGAGATACACATGGAAAGTCGTGGAATAGGAGAGAGTCTGAAGATAACTGAACGTCGTAAATGGCTACACAATGGGATCAAAGCCATGGTCTATGCACTGCCGATTCTGGCAGTGGGGCTAACGGTGAACAGTTCCGTGTTAATGACGGATGCCGGTTACAGCTACGTCCATCAGAATAACCTAACGGGCGAGTTGGATGTCTTTACAGAGCCGGGGATTCATTTTCGAATGCCGTTCCTGTCAAAGATCACTAAGTATGATCAAGTCATCACGGTCTCTTTTGGCAATAGCATCGAAGAGAACTTGTATCAGCGACTTCAAGCACAAGATCCGGTTCAGGTGAGATTTGCCGATACCTACATAGGTCAAATACCGGTCACATTTCGCTTTAAGCTGAGTAACGATCCGGAAGCAATGAAGAAAATGCACCGAGAATTTCGAAATAACAGCAACTTAATCGATGCGCTTCTGGTCAAAAATGCGCGCAATGTAACCGTGATAACCGCGACCCAATACACGGGTGAAGAGTTTTTCCAAGGTGGTCTCAACCAGTTCAAGTCTAAGCTTGGCGATCAGTTGCGTGAAGGTATTTACCTGACAGAGCGTAGAAAGGTTGAAGTGGAGGAGATGGATCTAGCTCCTGTTGGGGTAGATCAATCGAATGCCAATCAATTGCAGAGAACTAAACAGTTAGTCTGGAAAACGGTGCCCGTTGCAGACTCTACGGGTCAGCCGATACGTCAAGATAACCCGTTGCAGCAATACGGTATTCAGGTAACTCAGGTTACGATTGGTGACCCACAACCGGAAAAGCAGCTTGATCAGTTACTTGCCGACAAAAAGCGTTTGGTTGCCGATCGTATTCGCGCAATCCAAGAGCAAGAAACGTCAAAGGCTCAAGCCGAAACGGAGCAACTGCGTAAAGAGATCCAACGTACGCGTGAAGTTCAAGATGCGCAGCGTCAGAAAGAGTTGGCGATCATTTCGCAGCAAAAAGAAGTTGAAGTTGCTAGACAAATTGCCGAGCGGGAAATCGTAGAAGTTGAGAAAACTAAGCGTTTGGCTGAGGTAGATAAAGAGAAAGAGCTAGCCATTGCAGAGGCTAACCTAGCGATTCAAAAAGCCAATGCGTTGTCAGCAGAGTTTGAAGCTAAGGCGATTTTGGAGAAAGGTCGCGCAGAAGCGGAGGTACTGAAAGCAAAATACGCCGCGTTGGGGGCTAATCACGAGGTGTACCTGGCTGAGCTCAATCGAGATGTGGCGAATTCGCTCTACAACAACTTAACTAACTTCCAGGTGCAAATGCCGCAAAACTACATTGGCGGTGGACAAGAGCAAGGTTTGACGACCAACCTAGATGTGATTACCGGTTTTGGCGCTTTAGGGCTGATGAACCAGACTAAGCAATTAGCCGCTGAGCAGTAGTCTTAACGCAAGACATAAAAAAGGCCGATGAGCTTAACTGCTCATCGGCCTTTTCTTTACCGAGCGATTAGATCATGAAAATGAAGATAACCGACAGTGCACTGATAAGCGCTGCAAAAAAGTAGCAAGCAATCTTACCAACCACACCCGCATGGATCTTAAGATCGTGCATACCGTGGTGTAGACGGTGCATTGCATGCCACATTGGCAGTGCTAGGGTAGCGATAATAAATAGCGCGCCGATGATGCTGGTAGCAAAATCAGCCACACGCTCATAGCTCATCGCTTCTGGGCTGATAATGCCCATTGGCACTAGGATGCCCAGCACAAGTACCGTCACAGGGGTGATCATGGCAAACCATGTACCACCGGCACCAAATAGTCCCCACCATACTGGTTCGTCAGAGCGTTTTGGGTTTTGATTAATCACGATTCACTCCTTATACAATGATGAGAACAACTAATGAGATAGCCGCAACCGCCGCCCACTGAGCGAGGACAATGGTCTTCTTCTCGACTGGCTTGCCTTTCAGTTTGATTGGCATTACCTGTGGCATCATGCTGAAGAAGGTTTGCGCGTGGAACAGGCTTCCCGCAAGTGCCACGATGTTGATCGCGATAACCACTGGGTTAGCCATAAAGTCTAGCCAGCCTTGCCAAGCTTCTGGGCCTTTCACTAGCGAACCTAGACCAAATGTCAGGAAGATTGTGAATAGGATCAGTGGCAGTACGGTGGCTTCACGTAGCATGTAGAAGCGATAAAATGGGTGATCTTTCCACCAAGTTCGCTTCATTTCACGAACATAAGGTTTTCTGTTGCTCATCTTATGCCTCCTGTGGTTTTAGCATGGCAATAACGAAGTCTTGTGAAGACGCCACTTTGCCTTGGTTTACTGCCGCGGCAGGGTCAACGTTCTTCGGACAAACCTCAGAGCAGTAGCCCACAAACGTACAGCCCCATGCACCGTTCTCACCGTTGATCATCTTCATACGTTCAGCCGCACCATTGTCACGGCTGTCGAGGTTATAACGATGTGCCAGTGTCAGTGCCGCAGGACCGATGAACTCAGGGTTTAGACCAAACTGAGGACATGCCGCGTAACAAAGACCACAGTTGATACAACCAGCAAACTGCTTGTATTTCGCCATTTGCTCAGGTGTTTGGATGTTAGTGCCATCTTCTGGCTTACGGTCGTTACCAATGATGTATGGCTTGATGGCTTCTAGGCGCTCGATAAACGGCGTCATGTCGACAATCAAGTCTTTCTCGATTGGGAAGTTCGCAAGAGGCTCAATCTTCAGACCATTTTGATGATCACGCAGGAAGCTCTTACACGCCAGTTTTGGCACGCCGTTCACCATGATGCCGCAAGAGCCACAAATCGCCATACGACAAGACCAGCGGTAAGACAGATCTTTGTCTAGGTGATCTTTGATGTAACCAATCGCATCGAGCACAGACATGGTCTCATCGAACGGTACTTCGAAGGTTTGGAAATACGGCTCTGCGTCTTTCTCTGGGTCGTAGCGCAGGATTTCCACTTTCTGAATACGGTTTGCTGACATTATGCTTGCTCCTCCGCATTTTGATCTTTGTTGGCTTGCTTCGCCGCTTCTGCTGCTGCCGCTTTTTCAGCGGCTTCACCGTATAGACGCGCTTTAGGCTGCGACTTAGTGATAGTAACGTTGCTATAGTCAATGCTTGGTGCACTGTCTTCATTAAAGAAAGCTAGCGAGTGTTTTAGGTAGTTCTCATCATCACGCTCAGTACAACCGTCATCAAGACGTTGGTGCGCACCACGAGACTCTTTACGCAAGATTGCAGAGTGAACCATAGCTTCAGCAACTTCTAGACCGTAACCCACTTCAATGGCGTACAGCAGGTCTGTGTTGAACACTTTGCCTTTGTCTTTGATGCTGATTTTCTTATAGCGCTGTTTAAGCTCGGCAATCTTCTCAAGTGTCGCTTGCATTAGATCTTCTTGACGGTAGATACCACAGCCTGCTTCCATGGTGTGACCCATTTCAGTGCGGATTTCAGCCCAGTTTTCATCGCCTTCTTGATTCATTAGTGCGGCAATGCGTGCTTCTACTGCCTTCACTTGCTCTTCGATAGCGCTGTCATTCCAGCCCTTGAAAGCTTTAGCGCGCTCAACCGCTTGCTCACCGGCAACACGGCCGAAGACGACAAACTCAGCGAGAGAGTTAGAACCTAGGCGGTTTGCACCGTGAAGACCGACAGACGCACACTCACCCACAGCGAATAGACCTTGGATACGAGTTTCACAAGTTCCGTTGGTTTCGATACCACCCATGGTGTAGTGCACGGTTGGACGAATTGGGATTGGCTCTTTTGCAGGGTCAACGTTGACGTACGCTTTTGCGAGCTCACAGATAAACGGTAAACGCTCTTGCAGGTACTCTTCACCAAGGTGGCGAAGATCAAGGTGAACCACATCGCCCAGTGGGTGCTTGATGGTGTTGCCTTTTTGCTGCTCATGCCAGAATGCTTGAGAAACCTTGTCACGAGGACCGAGTTCCATGTATTTGTTTTTCGGCTCGCCAACCGGTGTTTCAGGGCCCATGCCGTAGTCTTGCAGGTAACGGTAGCCGTTCTTGTTGACGATGATACCGCCTTCACCACGACAACCTTCGGTCATCAGAATGCCGGTACCAGGTAGACCTGTTGGGTGATATTGAACAAACTCCATATCACGCAGTGGAACGCCGTGACGATACGCCATCGCCATGCCGTCGCCAGTCACGATGCCACCGTTAGTATTACAGTGATACACACGACCCGCGCCGCCGGTTGCTAGGACAACTGATTTTGCCTTGATAGTGACCAGTTCACCTTCAGACATATGAATTGCAATCAGGCCCTGAACCTCGCCTTCAACCACAAGTAGGTCAACCACAAAGTACTCATCAAATCGTTTGATTTGCTCGTACTTCATCGACGTTTGGAACAGCGTATGTAGCATATGGAAGCCGGTTTTATCCGCCGCAAACCATGTGCGTTCTACCTTCATACCACCGAAACGACGGACGTTCACTTCACCGTTTTCTTTACGGCTCCATGGACAACCCCATTGTTCCATCTGGATCATTTCACGTGTGGCATTTTCAACGAAATATTCAACAACATCCTGTTCACAAAGCCAGTCGCCACCGCCAACGGTATCGTTGAAGTGGTTATCTAAGCTATCTTCATCCTTAATTACAGCCGCAGAACCACCTTCAGCTGCCACGGTATGTGAACGCATAGGGTAGACTTTAGAGATCAGAGCTACTTCCATTTCTGGGTTAGCTTCTGCTGCTGCAATGGCAGTACGAAGACCAGCGCCGCCTGCGCCGATGACTGCGATATCTGTGGTAATTGTTTTCACAGTTATCCTCCAGTGTGTGAGAGCGAGTTTTGCTCGCGAGTTATAGTTAAAGGCTTGAAAGCTTTTTTATTTAGGCAATCAGTGTAGATAAGCGAGATGGCAAAAAAATTGACTGAGTTAGGTTTTTGCTTCGGTAATGCACTGCGAGGCATAGTATTTCTATGATGTGTGATTAATATCACTTGTGATTGAGAACTTTTGAGTGCGCACTTACAATAATTAATAACATTAACTAATGAGCATGATAATGATTACCAACCAGTGGCAGCCCACAGCCTCTATGGCTTTACTTAAAAAGCGTGCCGAGCTGATACAGGCGATTCGTAGCTTCTTTCTGTCAAGAGAGGTAATGGAAGTCGATACCCCTGCAATGAGCCATGCAACGGTGACCGATGTGCATTTGCATACCTTTAAAACCGAGTTTGTTGGCCCGGGCTATGCGGATGGACGTCAGCTTTACTTTATGACGAGCCCCGAATTTCATATGAAGCGATTACTCGCTGCTGGCAGTGGATCGATTTATCAGATTAACAAAGCTTTTCGCAACGAAGAGAGTGGGCGTTACCACAACCCTGAGTTCACTATGCTCGAATGGTATCGTGTGGGGTTTGATCATCATCAGTTAATGGATGAGATGGACGACTTACTCATGATGGTACTTAACTGTGCGAAAGCCGAGCGTATGACCTATCAACAGGCATTCATTACACAGCTTGGTGTTTGCCCACTCACTGCCGATATGTCTTCTCTGAAAGAGGCGGCGGCTCCTTTGGGACTGAGCGATATTGCTGATCAAGAAGAAGATCGCGATACCTTGCTTCAATTGCTCTTTAGCATGGGTGTTGAAACGAAAATCGGTAAACAAGTACCCGCATTCGTTTACGACTTTCCAGCATCGCAAGCGGCGCTCGCTAAGGTGAACCCAAATGACGAACGTGTCGCTGATCGCTTTGAGGTGTATTTCAAGGGAGTCGAATTAGCCAATGGTTTTCATGAGCTGGATAATCCGAATGAACAATTGGCGCGCTTTAAAGACGATAACCGTAAGCGCGAGAAGATGGGGCTGGCACCTCAACCCATTGATTATCATTTGATTGAAGCGCTGAAATCAGGTCTGCCCGCATGTGCTGGTGTGGCATTAGGTATTGATAGACTGATTATGTTGGCCCTAGGAGCGACTCATATTGATGAGGTTGTGGCGTTTCCATTTCCTCGAGCTTAACTAACTGGGTTAGCTGACCAAAATGCTGGTACCCGCGACGGCAAGGGCGGCACCCAGCCAAGCGTATTTGTTTGGTCTCTGCTTGGTATAAACCCACAGTAGCGGCAGAACCATAATGGGGGTGGTCGAAGACAGCAAGGCTACCATTCCCACATTCCCCGTTTGCAATGCAAACAGAATCAAGGTCATCCCGACAGCCATGGCTAAGAAGCCATTCAGGGCAGTAATGCCAAAGATAGACCAGTTGATAGGGTTGAGGCTTTTTGCGTGTCTGGCACCTGTAAATAGGAACAGACTATGAGCGATGAATGCTGTGATCATACGAATAGCAGAAGCGGCGACAGGATCAATCTCGGTCTGCATGACAGGTTTGGCAATAATGCCGCCTAATGCCTGGCACAGTGCCGCTGTAATACCGAGTCCAACTCCAAACCAAACATTGCCTTTGATGGTTTCAAGCTCGGATGCTTTGTTGTTTTGTGAGCCAGTCTGTTTGTTAGAGCTTTTACGACCAAAGAAAATCGCTGTGGCGACACCAGAGAACACCAGAGCGGATCCAAGCAGTTCGAGTGGTGACATAGTCTCTGAGAACAGGAAGTAGCCTAGTACCGCTGAAAATACTGCATGACAGGAGAACAGAAGCCCGGCCTGTCTTGGTCCCATTCGATTTAAGCAAGCAAACAGAGCCGTATCACCGATAAAGATACCGATAAGACCAGAAAGCATCATAGGGGTGATGTGTACCGATTCGACACTTGTCCAGCCACCCGTTATCGCCGCCATCGAAGAGAGTATGAATGCGGTACAGCCCATTCTCCAACGGCTATAAGAAAACGAACCAAGGTGTTTAGCTGGCTTGACTGAAATAATACTTGAGACCGCCCACAAAAATGCGGCGATAAGAGCCAGCCATTCAAATCCCATTACTATCCCTAGTGCATGTTTGATACCCGGCGACGCGGGCATAAGTGATTAATTAATGATTTAACTAGGTTTTACTATGAGGTGTGAGAAAGTGCAATTGAAATCCTCTCACGTTAGCGAGAGGATTTCTGGTTTAAATAGTAGAGGGATGCCTAGGTCAGTATAAGCATTGCCGCGTAGACGATAAGCAGACCAATGATACCTATGATAAGACCGGTCTTCGCCATATCTTTACTCTCAATAAGTCCCGTAGAATAGGCGAGAGAATTAGGCGGTGTGGAAACTGGTAAGATCATGCCAAGTGATGCGGAGAAGGCGACCACAACGAGTAAACCTTGCAAGCCACCAATTGCCGCCAAGCTTTCCATTGATGCCCCAATCGCTGCGGCAATCGGCATAAGCAAGTTAGCGGTTGCGGTATTAGACATGAAGTTTGCCATTAACCAGCAGACTATAGACAAGGTAATCACTACGGCAAATGGAGACAAAGATTCATAATCGATGGCATGAGCGAGCGCCTCTGCGAGCCCCGTTTTATCCAAACCAATACCGATCGCAATACCACCCGCAACTAGCCAGAGTACATCCCAGTTAATCAGCTTGAGTTCCTCTTTGCCCATGATGCCCGTCAGGGTGAACACGGCGAGCGGAATAATGGATACGACATAGGTGTTCATACCGTGAAGCTTTGTGGTCATCCACAATAAAATAGTCGCTGCAAATGTGGCATACACGACCATAGCTCGCCAATTACGCTGGAACTTGCCTTCGAGCTTGAGCACCATCTTTCCTTCTGAGGATGGAAATAGCTTTTGCAGTAGGAACCAAGCGATAGTAAGTTGGATAATCACGAAGGGGAGACCCATCATCATCCATTGCAAGAAGTCGATCGTGTTCTCACCAGTTAAGTATTGCAAGGCGATAGCGTTAGGTGGTGTGCCTATTGGCGTTGCAATGCCACCAGTATTGGCGGCAATCGGAATACAGAGGACCAACGCCTTGATGCCAAGGTCCCCTTTAGGGGCGGAGGCGACGATGGGGCCAAGCAGAGCCAGCATCATGACGGTCGTCGCCGTGTTAGACATAAACATCGAGAACACGGCAGTAATCAGCATCAGTCCAAGCATGATGAATTTGGGTTGGTCACCAAAAGGGCGCAAAAGCACACGGGCTAAGTTGTTGTCCAACTCGTATTTGGACGCCGCAATAGCCAGAGCAAAACCACCCATGAAGAGGATGATTATCGGCGAAGAAAATGCACTAAAGATATCGGTATACACCAATAACTCACCAATATCGTGACCGGCTGGTGGTGTACGGAATAGATGTAGCCCTTTATCTGAAATCATCACGAGCTCAAGCGCAATAATCAGAATGGAGGTAGCAAAAACAGGGACAGGCTCCAGTACCCAAAGTAGGGCTGCGAGCAAGAATATTGCCAACAGACGGTGTTGGATCAACGTGAGGTCATCGATTGGAATCCAATCAATTGGCATCATTAAGACGCCAAGGGGCACTAAGAAGCAGATCAGCAGCCTGATTAGTGTCCCGCGATTCATCTTCGGCATAGGCGCGGCACCAGGGTTAAAAGTTAGACTGCCACCTAGGTTAAAATATAAACGTCGTTTGGTCTTAGACTGGCGTTAAAGTTTTGAAAAGTCGAGGGAAGATTTGAATGGTGTTTTGCTTTGTATCAAAAATCGCGTCGGTATTTGAGCAAGGAAAGCGGCGGGTAGCACGATCTTTTTGCCAATAAAAACGGCGCCTTAGCGCCGTTTTCTGTTGTTAAGCTTCGCTTTCTGACTCGCTATCAGAATCAGTTTGAGCTTCTGGTTTCACTGCGTGTGCGTAAGGTGTGCCCATGACCGTCGGCGCATTGTTGGCCATAGTCTCATCAAAACGAATGGCGTCTTTAGCAAACAGGTTGATGACGGTAGAGCCAAGCTTGAAGCGGCCCATTTCCTCGCCTTTCTTGAGTACAACCGCTTTGTCGCCTTCAGCAGGGTAGTCCCAAGTGTAAACGGTATTACCACGTGGTGGAGTTACAGTACCCGCCCAGATGAGCTCGATAGCACCTACGATGGTTGCCCCAACCAGTACTTGTGCCATAGGACCAAACTCGGTATCGAAGATACATACCACTCGCTCATTACGAGCGAACAGATTGGGTACGTTCTCAGCCGTTAGAGGGTTTACAGAGAACAAGTCGCCTGGCACGTAAATCATCTGACGCAGTGTACCATCACACGGCATATGAACGCGGTGGTAGTCACGTGGAGATAGGTACAGAGTCGCAAACTCACCTTCAGCAAACTCGGCTGCAAGCTCAGGGTTGCCACCTAGTAGTTCTTGAGCGGTGTAGTCATGGTTTTTCGCTTGGATAAGCTTACCGTCGGTGATAGGTCCAAACTGGCTCACACACGCATCCGCTGGGTGAGCGATCACTGACTCGCCCTCGGCGATAGGACGCATGCCCGGCTTTAACTCACGAACGAAAAACTCGTTAAACGTTTTGAAGTGCTTTGGATCGCTGTGCAGCGCTTCATCCATGTTGACGTTATATTGCTTGATAAACCAACGAATGATCGCTGTTGTTAGACCGCCAGCTTTTGCTGATGCCAGCTTACCTACTAGGCGCGTTAGCCCATGTTGAGGTATCCAGTATTGCAGTCCAACTTTAATCTTATCCATCGTCTAAAATTCCAACGTTAATTGATTGATATTACTTCAGGGCGCGAGATACTAATGGAAATCGCTTCAAATGTCAGCAAATTGTGACAAGTACACGGACAGAGTGTTAAACCAGTCCGAGTCTTATCATGAATTACAGATCGGCTTTCTTGTTCCGTGAGTACTGACGGTTGGCTTTACCTTCTGCCATGCTATCAATGATGCGGTGATAGTTATCAAATCGAACCGGGTCGATCTTTCCATCTTCCACTGCTTCACGCAGAATACAACCTGGGTCATCTAAATGTTTGCAATCGCGGAACTTACACCCACCTAGATAAGGTCTGAATTCGACAAAGGCTTCCGTGACTTCGCTCGGCTCTAAGTGCCACAAACCAAACTCTCGAACCCCTGGAGAATCGATCAAATCACCACCGGAAGGGAAGTGATAAAGTCTAGCGGCTGTCGTGGTGTGCTGACCTAGGCCTGAGTTTTCAGAAACCGCGCCTTCTTCCACATCAAGCTCTGGCATGAGTGCGTTGACCAAGCTAGATTTACCTACGCCAGACTGACCAACGAAGATGTTGATTTTGTCTTTAAGGTGAGCTTCAAGCTCCGCAATGCCTTCACCAGATTCTTTACTGACGAGTAGCACCTTGTAGCCGATGTTTTTATACACCTCCAACAGCTGGTAAAACTCGTCGCGACTCTCTTCTGGAAGTAGGTCAATCTTGTTTAGCACGACTAATGGAGCAATCTGAAGTGTTTCCGAGGCGATAAGGTAGCGGTCGATGATATTCAGTGAAAGCTCTGGTACTACTGCTGACACAATAACCATTTGATCAACGTTAGCGGCGACGGGCTTGAGGCCGTCGTAGTAATCTGGGCGCGTCAGCATCGAGCTTCTTGGTTCAACGGCCTCGACGACACCTGAGATGCCGTGCATGGATTCGAGACCAATGCGCCATTTCACGCGGTCGCCAGACACCAAGGACTCAATGCCACGACGCAAGTTGCAGCGATGGATTTCTTTGGTTTCGAGATCTTCGATATCAGCATGTTGACCGAATCGAGTGATCACTAGCCCCTGCTTGACATTGCCAAGCATGGTCTCATCCCACTGGATGGTTTCTTCTTTTGCTAGTTTCTTCTTTTGGTTGCTGCGTACACGACGCACTTGACCTTTGGTCAGTTTTTTCTTTTTCGCCACGATATTTCATTGATGCGATTCGCATCAAACCATTTTGGTTACTGAATTTAATTTCGGTATAGTACCTCTTTTGACAGAAAACAAATAGACGAGGGCGTTATGTCTTTCAGCGATGACAATTTGATCTGGGTTGATCTGGAGATGACCGGGCTGGATCCTGAGACACACAAAATCATCGAGATCGCGAGTATTGTGACCGATAGCGAGTTGAATATCTTGGCTGAAGGACCGGTAATTGCCATCCATCAACCAGAAAGTGAATTAGCGAAGATGGACGACTGGTGCACCAATACTCACACAGCTAGCGGGCTGGTGGCTCGTGTTCAAGCAAGCGACCACGATGAGGAGAGTTCGATCCGTGAAACTATCGCGTTTTTGGAAAAGTGGGTACCAAAAGGTAAGTCGCCTATTTGCGGCAACAGTATCGGTCAAGATCGTCGTTTCTTGTATAAACACATGCCAGAACTTGAAGAGTACTTCCATTACCGTTACGTCGATGTCAGCACGATTAAAGAACTGACTCGTCGCTGGAAGCCTGAGGTGCTTGATGGCTTTACTAAACAGGGTACGCACCTAGCGCTAGATGATATTCGAGAATCGATCGCTGAGCTTAAGTTCTATCGTGAAACCATTTTCACTATTTGATCGTTGAATACTTGTTAAAAACAATGACTTTGAGCTGCGAAAGATAAGAAGTTATCGCAAAATTGTGTGCTTTTTCATCAAACGGGAAAAAAGATCATTTTTTTGCTGATAAGGACTTGCATCACAAAAAAATGCTCTTATAATTCGCAGCCCTGAACGACGAAAGACGTTCAATGCGACACTAGCTCAGTTGGTAGAGCGCAACCTTGCCAAGGTTGAGGTCACGAGTTCGAACCTCGTGTGTCGCTCCAGTTTGATAGGCGCTTTCATCATGCCTTAAATGATGATTACGGACGCGGGGTGGAGCAGCTTGGTAGCTCGTCGGGCTCATAACCCGAAGGTCGTCGGTTCAAATCCGGCCCCCGCAACCAATTCTCTTTATGAGAAGATGCGACACTAGCTCAGTTGGTAGAGCGCAACCTTGCCAAGGTTGAGGTCACGAGTTCGAACCTCGTGTGTCGCTCCAGTTTGATAGGCGCTTTCATCATGCCTTAAATGATGATTACGGACGCGGGGTGGAGCAGCTTGGTAGCTCGTCGGGCTCATAACCCGAAGGTCGTCGGTTCAAATCCGGCCCCCGCAACCAATTCTCTTTATGAGAACATGCGACACTAGCTCAGTTGGTAGAGCGCAACCTTGCCAAGGTTGAGGTCACGAGTTCGAACCTCGTGTGTCGCTCCAGTTTGATAGGCGCTTTCATCATGCCTTAAATGATGATTACGGACGCGGGGTGGAGCAGCTTGGTAGCTCGTCGGGCTCATAACCCGAAGGTCGTCGGTTCAAATCCGGCCCCCGCAACCAAATTTAATCAATAGCACTTGCTGTTGATATGCGACACTAGCTCAGTTGGTAGAGCGCAACCTTGCCAAGGTTGAGGTCACGAGTTCGAACCTCGTGTGTCGCTCCAAATTAATAAGCTTTCATCATGCTTTGAATGGTGACTACGGACGCGGGGTGGAGCAGCTTGGTAGCTCGTCGGGCTCATAACCCGAAGGTCGTCGGTTCAAATCCGGCCCCCGCAACCAATTCTCTTATGAGAACATGCGACACTAGCTCAGTTGGTAGAGCGCAACCTTGCCAAGGTTGAGGTCACGAGTTCGAACCTCGTGTGTCGCTCCAAACAGATAGTCTTCATCGTACTTAACGGTGACAAAATGCGACACTAGCTCAGTTGGTAGAGCGCAACCTTGCCAAGGTTGAGGTCACGAGTTCGAACCTCGTGTGTCGCTCCAAATTTAGGAAAGACGAAGCAGCACACGAGGAACCTCGTGCCCAAGCTGGTCGCGTCGCTCCAAATAAATAGTCTTCATCGTACTTAACGGTGACAAAATGCGACACTAGCTCAGTTGGTAGAGCGCAACCTTGCCAAGGTTGAGGTCACGAGTTCGAACCTCGTGTGTCGCTCCAAATTTAGGAAAGACGAAGCAGCACACGAGGAACCTCGTGCCCAAGCTGGTCGCGTCGCTCCAAATAAATAGTCTTCATCGTACTTAACGGTGACACAATACGGACGCGGGGTGGAGCAGCTTGGTAGCTCGTCGGGCTCATAACCCGAAGGTCGTCGGTTCAAATCCGGCCCCCGCAACCAATTCTCTCTATGAGAACATGCGACACTAGCTCAGTTGGTAGAGCGCAACCTTGCCAAGGTTGAGGTCACGAGTTCGAACCTCGTGTGTCGCTCCATTTCTCCCCCGAAATGGTTTAAGAAGCGGTTATAACAAAGTTGAGAAACTTAGTCCCACAACCGCATGCTCTTTCCTAATGCTGAGAAGCATCACTCCCTAAAATTTAACGCTTATTAGTTTTCGATTTGTACTGATTACGTCATCGAAAATATTTGCTGTGTATTCTATTTTCTACACACCGCTATCGTAGTAGGCAATTGCCTTAGCTGCGGGTCAGTTACACTTAAATTAACAGAGTTATCCACATTATTATTCTGTGGATAAGTTGGTTGATAAATTGTTTTTGAGACTGTTTAAATAGTGAAACTTGAAAGATCTTTACATGACAGCGGCGTCGTAGAAAATTAAATTTACACGTGTAAGTATTTGTTTTTAATTGAATATGTCATTTTGTTTTTACTTTTTACTTGACAGTAAAATGATCAGCAAGTGACGTTTTTTTGATCCTGGTCATATATTGAATCTGTGTTT
This sequence comes from Vibrio maritimus, assembly GCF_021441885.1. Taxonomy (NCBI): domain Bacteria; kingdom Pseudomonadati; phylum Pseudomonadota; class Gammaproteobacteria; order Vibrionales; family Vibrionaceae; genus Vibrio; species Vibrio maritimus. The sequence continues at coordinate 3,261,029 of NZ_CP090438.1, read as the reverse complement.
AACCTGATTTCTCAACGACTAACTGTCGATGAAAATGTAGTTTTTCCACAAATCGAATTTTGGGATGTTAGTCAAGAAAATTAATTTGATTTTTTTGTAGCCATTGGCGGCTAGGCGTCGCGGGGCAATCCCTTTCTCACGATACGAATCAATCGTTGGTTTTTCGTCGCGAGTTGGGAGTCGACTGAACCAGGCAGCTGATCGAGTAGTTGCTTGCGCGCCCACACAATATGTTCATCAAGAAGCTCTGATTGACCTTGAATCGATGCTAGTGCCTCAATATATCGCTCGGAATAAGGGGCGTTGCCTATCGCTATGATGAGGTTTCTCTGCCACTGCTCATGACCAATTCTTCGAATCGCTGAGCCTTCCATATATTTTAGAAACGTGGCTTCATCCCATGTAAGTAGAGTGGCAAGGTCGGTGTCATTAAAAGCAGGGCGTCTTTGAAAGTCTGGTTGCTGACCCAGATCGGCAAAGCGGTTCCAAGGACAAACAAGTTGGCAATCATCACAGCCATAGATACGGTTGCCTATTGCAGAGCGCAATGATTCCGGAATCACGCCTTTATATTCGATAGTTAGGTAAGAAATACAGCGTCTCGCATCAATGACACCATTATCAAGAATGGCGTTGGTGGGGCATGATGTCACACAGGCAGAGCATTTACCGCATTGATTCTCGACAGGCGCATCTACTGGTAGCGGCAGGTCTATAAACAGCTCACCAAGAAAGAACCAAGAACCCGCGTCTTTATCGAGTAATAGGGAGTGTTTTCCTGTCCAACCTAATCCTGCTTTTTCAGCAATCGGTCGCTCTAAGACAGGTGCCGAGTCGACAAAGGGTCGATAGCCCAGTTCAGAGACCTCTTGCTCGATACGTTGACCAAGTTTCTTGAGTTTGTTGCGGATAAGCTTGTGATAGTCACGCCCAAGCGCGTAGCGACTGATATAACCCGAATGTTTGTCTTCTAGGTTAGTAGCGAAGCCTGCATCTTCTGGTAGGTAATCCATGCGAACGCTGATGATTCTGCACGTGTTGGGATGCAGTTTGTCAGGATGGATTCGCAGATCTTGATGCGTTTCCATCCAAGCCATATCACCGTGATAACCCGCTTCTAACCAACTTTTGAGTACAGTCTCTTGATCTCGAAGGTCGATATCGCTGATACCGGCTTTTTGAAATCCGAGTTCTTGTGCCCAAACTTTAATGTCGCTAGCCAGCTTGTTTAAGTCCATCACGATTACCCAAGTAGAAAAGGACGCGTATTCTATACTCAAAACCAATGCTACCCAAGTATGAGCGGCAAAAAAGCAATGATCCATTGTGGATTGCTCGGTGCTTTGTTGCCTTGTACAAACTTTCGGCGACTATTTTGTACTTTCACAGTAGGGTTAAATTGAAAATAATGGTAAATTTTCTGATTACTTACAGAAGATCACTTGTCTGTGAAAAGCGACACAGTTTACTATTTCGGCTCTCAAAGGCACCACTCAGAGAAAAATGTGATGAGTACTAAAAAATTTTCCTTAGCTAATGAATCAGAAACCATTTTAATTGGAACTAAACTAGCTAATCTCTGTTCAAAACAGACAACGATCTATTTGCACGGTGACCTTGGTGCGGGAAAAACCACATTCAGTCGTGGCTTTATTCAAAGCTTAGGTCACAAAGGTAATGTGAAAAGCCCAACCTATACGTTAGTTGAGCCCTATGAGCTTGATGGCTGGAATGTCTACCACTTTGACCTTTATCGTCTTGCGGATCCCGAAGAGCTGGAGTTTATGGGCATCCGTGATTACTTCTCAGACGATGCAATTTGTCTGGTCGAATGGCCGGAGAAAGGTCAGGGTATTTTGCCTTCTGCAGATCTGGATATCGAAATCCGTTATGTAGGAGAAGCGAGAGAGATCGCCTTCATGGCAAATAGCGATTATGGAAGAGAGTTAATTAGTCAGTTGGAGTTAAATTGATCAGTCGTTTTCTTAGCAGCATGATGAAAGTCATGCTGCCGTTATGCTTACTGTTTCCTGCCGTCACTCTTGCAAATGCATTAGAGGGTATTCGTGTTTGGCCATCTCCTGACGAGACTCGAGTCGTTATAGACCTCAAGTCCGAAGCGGATTACAGCTACTTTTCGTTGACGGGGCCTTCCCGAATCGTGGTTGATTTAAAAAACACCTCACTCAATACCAAGCTGCCGATAGGGGTATCGGATAGCCCTGTCCTTAGCAAAATTCGCAAAAGTTCTCCGCCTAATAAGGGAACCTACAGGCTGGTATTTGAGTTAAAGAAGTCTTCGACGCCACAGATATTTAAGCTAAACCCGACGCCGGGTGGTCAGTATGGTCATCGATTGGTGATTGATTTACCTCACGGGAAAACGACCAGCCAACCTGCTGCCAGCACACCAAGCAGTAAAACCGAAGTCAGTCGTGATGCGTCGCAACTGCGTGGAAACGCCGACATTGTTGTCGCCATTGATGCGGGTCATGGCGGTGAGGACCCTGGCTCAATTGGTCCAACGAAGAAATACGAAAAGCATGTCACCTTGAGCGTGTCTAAGAAGCTGGCCGCACAAATTGACGCGATCCCTGGGATGAAGGCCGTGCTTACGCGCCGCGGAGATTATTTCGTAAACCTCAACAAACGCTCTGAGATTGCTCGTAAAAATGGTGCTCACTTACTGGTGTCGGTTCACGCCGATGCATTTAGAACGCCTCAGCCTCGCGGAGCGTCGGTGTTTGTTCTCAATACTCGCCGAGCAAATACAGAGATTGCTCGCTGGGTAGAAAACCATGAGCAACAATCAGAGCTTCTGGGCGGTGCAGGGGAAGTGCTCGCCAAGAACACCAATGATAGAAATGTTAGCCAAACTCTACTCGATCTTCAGTTTAGCCACTCTCAGAAAGAGGGCTATAAGGTGGCGACCAAGATACTGCGAGAGATGGGTAAAGTTGCACACTTACACAAGAAAGAACCAGTCAATGCCAGTCTTGCGGTATTGAAGTCGCCGGATATTCCATCGGTACTGGTTGAAACAGGCTTTATTTCTAATCCGGCTGAAGAGCGTCTTCTGACCACTCGCAGTCACCAAGACAAACTCGCACGTGCATTGGCAAAAGCGATTGTTCAATATTTTGAAGCAAATCCGCCTGAAGGTACGTTGTTCGCTAATCGTGGACAACAGCGCAAGCACACAGTGAAGCGTGGTGAGTCTCTATCAGTGATCGCTCAGAAGTATGGCTCTTCGGTATCGGCAATTAAGAGTGCGAATAACCTGAAGAGTACGTCATTAGCGGTTGGTCAAACCCTGGTAATTCCTGGCAGCAGCACGCCTGTCAAAGTCAGTAATAAAGTGAATACTGTGGAAACCAAGACCGTGACTCATACCGTGGTCAAAGGGGATTATCTTGGTAAGGTTGCCAACAAGTACAAAGTGTCGGTCGCCGATATCAAGCGTGAGAACAACTTAAAATCTGACGTGCTTAAGTTGGGTCAAAAGCTCAATATCACTGTCAGCCTCAAGGATCTCCCACTTCGCAAACACACAGTGAAGCGCGGAGAGTATCTCGGCAAGATAGCGTCGCAATACGGGGTGAGTGTTAAGAGCATCCGCGATGCCAATAAGTTGCGTTCAGACTCACTCGCTGTTGGGCAAGTGTTGTTGATTCCGCATAAGTAATTTCATCTAGACAGATTCGTTCGGAGAAACAGAGTGACGATAAAGATTCTACCTGCTCGACTGGCAAACCAAATCGCAGCAGGTGAGGTGGTTGAGAGGCCAGCCTCGGTAGTCAAAGAGCTGGTCGAGAATAGCCTAGACTCTGGTGCGACCCGAATCGATATCGACATTGAAAAAGGCGGCGCCAAGCTGATTCGAGTCCGGGATAACGGTAAAGGTATCCCAAAAGACGAGCTTCAGTTGGCGCTCAGTCGACATGCCACCTCGAAAATCCATACGCTCGATGATCTTGAAGCTATTATGAGTCTCGGCTTTCGCGGCGAGGCTTTAGCAAGTATCAGCTCGGTGGCACGGCTGACTCTGACTTCTCGCCCTGCGATTCAAGAGCAGGCATGGAGCGCCTACGCCGAAGGTCGTGATATGGCGGTGAAGCTTAAACCTGCCGCCCACCCGATTGGTACCACACTTGAAGTGCTGGATCTGTTTTTTAATACTCCGGCGCGTCGCAAGTTTCTTCGTACAGAAAAAACCGAGTTCAACCATATCGATGAGCTACTAAAGCGAATTGCGTTGAGCCGCTTCGATGTCTCTATCAATTTAAAGCATAACGGCAAGCTCATTAGGCAATATCGTGCTGCGAAAAATGATGCGCAAATGGAGAAGCGAATTGCGGCCGTTTGTGGTGCACCATTTGTTCGTCACATGTTGAAAATCGAATTGGAGCACAATGACCTAAAGCTTCATGGTTGGATCACCACCCCGGAAGGGGCTAGGGCTCAAAGCGATCTTCAATATTGCTATGTGAATGGGCGCATGATGAAAGATAAACTCATCAACCATGCTATTCGCCAGAGCTACGAAACCAGTTTAGCGCCTGAGCAATATGCCGCGTATGTATTGTTCATTGAGATTGACCCGCATCAGGTCGATGTCAATGTACACCCAGCAAAGCACGAAGTGCGCTTCCATCAGGCAAGGTTGGTACACGACTTTATCTATCAAGCGCTTAGTGATGCCTTAGTACAAGCGAAGTCCATTGAAGCGCCGGCAGCATCAACCTCAGCATTTAACCATTTTGAGGCGGAGGCAAAACCCGCTGCCTCAGAGCTTGATAATGCAACCGATGCTAATCGCTCAGAAAATAGCGACACACACACTGTGTCTGAATCACTGATTCAGGCAGTAGAGAGTATACCCGCTTATCCTGGGCGATCAGATTATCAGCCTAACCGTGACAGCGACTATTCTTCAAAATCACATCGCAGAGACGAGGGAGTGGCAGAGGCGAACCCTCTCAATGAGTGGACGTCAAGTTCAACACCACAACGAAATAGTACGAAGGCTGGAGCGCGAGTGCCGGAAAAGGCCCCGAGCGCAGAAGAGGTGCGTGTCTATCAAGAGTTGATGCAAACGCCAGATCTTCCAGCGCCTGTGACCGATAATGACATGGAGCAGGCGGTAGAGCGTGACGATGCGATCAATGACGTTGTGATAGAGCGCGTTGGTAAAGCAATTGCTATGGCTGATCCCACATACGTGTTAGTGAAAGCAGAGCCTTGTTGTGCCCTAGTTTCTCTTCGCCGCGCCGAGTTTTATCGATTATTTGCCCAGCTTGATCCGAAAGCTGAGCCCCTGAAGATGCAGCCTCTATTAGTGCCTTTATCACTTAAGGTGACGGATCAACAAAGAGAGCTTGCAGAGGCTCAGGTCGACTTACTTTTGGCGTTTGGTATCGACATCAAGGTTCGGAACAAACAGACGCTTATGGTGATGGGGGTTCCGTCGCCACTTCGTCAGCAAAATTTGCAATTGTTAATTGATGAAATGCTGTCATACTTGGCGACCCTTGAGCAGCAAGACATTAGCAAGAGCCGTTTGAGTTTTTGGCTAACCAAAAAAGTGCTGCAAGTGAAAAGTAGCTACACTTTATCTGAGTCTGTTCAGATACTCGGTAATCTAGAGCAGCTTTACGACGGTAAGCTACCTTTGAGCGACCCTAAATTTGTCCGCCCTGTCGATTTTACGGCCACAATTGCAGCGTTTTCATCATGAATCAACAATTACCACTCGTTCTGTTTTTAATGGGTCCTACTGCCTCTGGTAAGACGGAGTTAGCGATTCGTCTTCGTCAGCAGTACCCTGTGGAGATCATCAGCGTCGATTCTGCGCTGATTTACAAAGGTATGGATATCGGTACCGCGAAGCCGGATGCCCAAGAGCTTGCGCTAGCGCCTCATCGTCTTATCGATATATTAGACCCGTCAGAGGCCTACTCTGCGGCTGATTTTCGCCGCGATGCATTAAATGAGATTGCCAAGATCCATGCTGAAGGCAAGATACCGCTATTGGTTGGCGGGACCATGTTGTATTTCAAAGCCTTGCTTCAAGGACTATCGCCGTTACCTGCTGCTAATCCAGACATTCGAGCGCAAATCGACAAAGAGGCGCAAGAAAAGGGCTGGCAAGCACTTCATAATGAACTTAAAGAGATAGATCCTGTCTCAGCAGAGAGGATTCATCCAAACGATCCGCAGCGTTTGTCACGCGCACTTGAGGTGTATCGAATCTCAGGTAAGTCTCTGACAGAATTGACTGAAACCAAAGGGGAGCCTTTGCCGTTTCGCGTCAAACAATTTGCGGTAGCGCCCAAAGATCGCGCTTTGTTACATAAACGCATTGAATTGCGCTTCGAGAAAATGATAAAAGCAGGCTTTGAAGATGAAGTCAAAGCGTTATATGCTCGAGAAGATCTTCACCCAGATCTGCCGTCGATCCGTTGTGTCGGCTACAGACAGATGTGGGAATACTTAGATGGAGAGAGTACGTTAGACGACGCGATTTTCCGCGGAATCTGTGCGACTCGACAATTGGCCAAGCGACAAATCACCTGGTTAAGGAGTTGGGATGATTTGGTTTGGCTCGATAGCGAACACATTGAGGATTCAATGAAAACTCTCACAGACGCCATAGCATCTGATGGTATTAACTGTGTATAATGTGGTCGCTTTTGCGTACAAATACCCAAAAAGGAACTGAGTTTTGTTTTCAAAGACGATTGTTGTTCTATGATTATAAAACTAAGGGGTATTTCATTGGTTTAGCTCAGATGCAAAGGCAGCACCAAATTGCAGTGCACCAATAGCTAAATAATTAAAACTACAATACTAATATAAGGAAAATAAAAATGGCTAAGGGGCAATCTCTTCAAGACCCATTCCTAAATGCACTACGTCGCGAGCGTATTCCTGTTTCGATCTACCTTGTAAACGGCATCAAGCTTCAAGGCCAGATTGAATCGTTTGATCAGTTTGTGATCCTTCTGAAAAATACTGTAAACCAAATGGTTTACAAGCATGCGATTTCAACGGTAGTACCAGCACGTGCTGTTAGCCATCACAGTGGTGAGCGTTCTGGTGGTGACCGTCAACAAGAGAAATCTGACGATTAATACCCAGATAAATAAAAACAGATACTTAAATAGGAGTTGGTCGCTTGTTTGACCGTTACGAATCGGGTGAACAGGCTGTACTTGTTCATATCAACTTCACGCAAGAAGGTGAGTGGGAAGATCTTAGCGAATTTGAAATGCTGGTCTCTTCTGCAGGTGTTAACGCGTTACAGACCGTAACGGGTAGCAGACAATCCCCTCACCCCAAATACTATGTTGGGGAAGGTAAAGCTCAGGAAATTGCACAAACGGTTCAATTGACTGGTGCTGATATCGTGATCTTCAATCATGCCCTTTCTCCTGCCCAAGAGCGTAACCTAGAAAGTCTGTGTAAATGTCGAGTGTTGGACCGTACTGGTCTGATCCTCGACATTTTTGCCCAGCGCGCACGTACCCATGAGGGTAAGTTGCAGGTTGAGCTAGCACAGCTACGTCATATCTCAACAAGATTGATCCGTGGTTGGACGCACCTTGAGAGGCAGAAAGGTGGTATCGGTCTACGTGGTCCCGGTGAAACTCAGCTTGAAACTGACCGCCGATTGCTGCGTGACCGCATCAAAGCGATCTTGCGTCGCTTAGAGAAAGTTGCCAAACAGCGTGAACAAGGCAGACGAGCCCGAAATAGAGCCGAAATTCCCACTATTTCCCTCGTGGGTTATACCAATGCGGGCAAGTCAACCTTGTTTAACCGCATTACTGAAGCTGGGGTGTATGCAGCTGACCAATTATTCGCAACTCTAGACCCCACATTGAGAAAAATAGAATTGGCGGACGTTGGTTCGGCAATTTTAGCGGACACGGTAGGATTTATTCGCCATCTTCCGCATGATTTGGTCGCGGCATTTAAGGCAACACTGCAAGAAACGCAGGAAGCTGACATTTTGTTACATGTTGTCGATGCCAGTGATGAGCGTTTTCGTGAGAATATTCAAGCTGTTCATGACGTGCTAGAAGAAATTGATGCCGATGAGGTACCAACACTAGTAGTAATGAACAAGATAGATAATCTAGATGGCCAGCGTCCACGTATAGAACGTGACGACGAAGGTATTCCGAGAACCGTTTGGGTCTCTGCCATGGAAGGGCAAGGCATCGAACTGTTGTTTGAAGCGCTCACAGAGCGTTTAGCAAGCCAAATGGTTCAGTATCAACTGAGAATTCCGCCGCAATTTCAGGGGCGTTTTCGTAGTACATTTTTCCAGATGAATTGTATTCAACGAGAAGAGTATGATTCAGAAGGTAACTTGTTGATTGATATTCGGATGCAACAAGTAGATTGGTCTAGACTTGAAAAAAGAGAAGGGGCAGTTTTAGGTGACTTTATAGTTACTTAAAGGACTGCTACAGTATAACGTCATACTAAATGATGGAGCTTCCTAATGGCGTGGAATGAGCCTGGTAATAATAATGGAAACAACGGCCGCGATAAGGACCCTTGGGGGAACAACAATCGTGGAGACCGTAATCAAGGCGACCGTAACAACGGTGGTCGTGATCAAGGACCGCCTGATTTAGATGAAGTCTTTAACAAGCTGAGTCAAAAAATCGGTGGTAAGTTTGGCAAGCGTGGTGGCGGTGGCCCATCAATTGGCGGCGGTGGTAGTGCAATTGGCTTCGGCGTGATTGCGTTGATCGCGGTTGTCATTTGGTTCTTTTCTGGCTTCTACACCATTAGCGAAGGTGAGCGCGGCGTCGTGCTCCGTCTAGGTAAGTTCGATCGTATTGTCGATCCTGGTCTTAACTGGCGTCCTCGCTTTATCGACGAATATGAACCAGTCAACGTTCAAGCGATTCGCTCTCTGAGAGCGTCGGGAACGATGCTGACTAAGGATGAAAACGTAGTAACCGTCTCAATGGACGTTCAGTACCGCGTTTCTGATCCATATAAATACCTGTTTGTGGTTACTAACGCTGACGATAGCTTGAGCCAGGCGACTGACTCTGCGCTTCGTGCGGTGATTGGTGACTCTCTAATGGATAGTATTCTGACCAGTGGTCGTCAGCAAATCCGTCAGAGCACACAAGAAACATTGAACGAAATCATCGACAACTACGACATGGGGCTGTCTATTGTAGACGTCAACTTCCAGTCGGCACGTCCGCCTGAGCAGGTTAAAGATGCGTTTGATGACGCGATTGCAGCGCGTGAGGATGAAGAGCGTTTCATCCGTGAAGCGGAAGCGTACAAAAACGAAATCATTCCTAAAGCGACAGGTCGTTCTGAGCGTTTGAAGAAAGAAGCGCAAGGTTACTCTGAGCGAATTGTTAACGAAGCATTGGGTCAAGTGGCTCAGTTCGAGAAACTGCTACCTGAATACCAAACCGCTCCAGACGTAACGCGTAACCGTCTATACCTCGACACAATGGAAGAGGTGTATTCGAATACGTCTAAGGTGTTGATTGACTCTGAATCTAGCGGCAACTTGCTGTATCTGCCAATTGACAAGCTAGCAGGTCAGGAAGGTGCATCGAAATCTCGTAAGCCAAAAGAAACGTCGGCTTATGAAGAGATTCAACTAGATCCTTCGTCTAGCAGCACTTCGTCAAACGACAACACGTCTCGTAACAACTCGACTCGTCAAGGGAGATACTAATAATGCGTAAATTGATGATACCAGTATTAGTCGTTGCCTTAGCATTGATGCTGATGTCCTTGTTTGTGATCCCTGAGGGTGAGCGTGGCATCGTAATTCGATTTGGTCGTGTTCTTTCTGATGATAACCAGGTGTCTCGTATTTACGAGCCGGGCCTGCATTTCAAAATGCCACTGTTTGACCGTGTGAAAACACTAGACGCGCGTATTCAAACAATGGATGGACGCGGTGACCGCTTCGTTACATCTGAGAAAAAAGACGTAATCATTAACACCTATGTTAAATGGAAGATTGAAGATTTCCGTCAGTACTATCTAGCAACAGGTGGCGGTGACGCGCTAACAGCACAAGCGCTTCTAGAGCGTAAGGTGACGGACGTACTTCGTTCTGAAATCGGTTCGCGTGAAATCAAGCAAATCGTTTCTGGACCTCGTAACACCGATGTACTTCCAGACAGTGCGGACAGTGAAGAAGTCACAACAGAAGCGGCACGCCAAGCACTAGAAATTGATGGTGAGCGCGACAAGGTTATGAGCAACGTATTGAGAGATACACGTGACAGCGCAATGACCGACTTAGGGGTTCGAGTGGTGGATTTCCGTATCAAGAAAATCAACCTACCTGACGAAATCAGTGAATCGATCTACCGCCGTATGCGTGCAGAGCGTGAATCGGTTGCTCGTAAGCACCGTTCTCAAGGTCGTGAGAAGGCTGAGGTTATTCGTGCACAAGCGGAACTAGAAGTGGCGACACTACTAGCGGAAGCAGACAGAACAGCTCGTGTAACACGAGGTGGCGCGGATGCAGAAGCTGCGGCTATCTACTCAAATGCTTACAGCAAAGATCCTGAGTTCTTTAGCTTCTTACGCTCGCTATCTGCGTACAAGACCTCTTTTGCGGACAAGAGCGATATCCTCGTTCTGGATCCTAAGAGCGAGTTCTTCCGTTACATGAATGACATGAACGGCGCACCAGCGGCGAAATAAGAGTTTAACAAACTGTACAATAGGGCTCCTTAGGGAGCCCTATCTTTTTGGAGAAAAAATATGTCTCAATCATTGTGGGTGGCACTCGGTCTGGTTTTGATTGTTGAGGGACTGGGACCGTTATTGGCCCCAAAGGGATGGCGTAATATGGTGTTGCAGCTTGCTCAGCAGCCCGACGAGCAGATTCGTAGAGTCGGTGGCTGCCTTGTTGTCGCAGGGGCAGTGATCACGTTTATGTTGTTAAATTAGCCGCAATATTTGACTTTTTATTAGTCAGCATCAGGGACTTACCCCTTTGTGACATTTTTATGCTTAAAAAATGACTGCATAATTGTGATTTCGGTGCTAGAATCCTTTTTTAACTAGCAATCAGATTGGAAAGATGGGAAATAACGTAGTCGTTCTGGGCACCCAATGGGGTGACGAAGGTAAAGGTAAAATCGTAGACCTTTTAACTGAAGATGCAAAATACGTGGTTCGCTACCAAGGCGGTCACAATGCAGGTCACACTCTAGTCATTGACGGTGAAAAAACCGTTCTTCATTTGATTCCATCAGGTATTCTTCGCGATAACATCAAGTGCATTATCGGTAACGGTGTTGTTCTATCTCCTGAAGCATTAATTAAAGAAATGAAGCCTCTTGAAGAGCGCGGCATTCCAGTTCGTGAGCGTCTTTTCGTTTCTGAAGCTTGTCCTCTAATTCTTCCTTACCACATCGCTATCGACCAAGCGCGTGAAATCGCTCGTGGTAAAAAAGCGATTGGTACAACAGGTCGTGGTATCGGTCCTGCGTACGAAGACAAAGTTGCTCGTCGCGGTCTACGTGTTGGCGACCTGTTTGACAAAGAAGTCTTCGCTGAGAAGCTAAAAGAAGTGATGGAGTTCCACAACTTCCAACTAGAGCACTTCTACAAAGCTGAAACAGTAAGCTACGAAGACGTACTAGAGCAGTGCATGGGTTACGCTGACCTACTCACTTCTATGGTTATCGACGTAACTGACGAACTTGACGCGGCGCGTAAGCGTGGCGATAAGATTATGTTCGAAGGTGCTCAAGGTACGCTTCTAGATATCGACCACGGTACTTACCCGTACGTAACTTCTTCTAACACGACAGCAGGTGGTGTTGCGGCAGGTTCTGGTTTCGGTCCTCGTCACATCGGTTACATCCTTGGTATCACTAAAGCTTACTGTACTCGTGTAGGTTCGGGTCCATTCCCAACTGAGCTATACGACGGTGTAGACAAGCAAGATCCAATCGGTAAGCACCTAGGTACAGTTGGTCACGAGTTCGGCGCTACAACAGGTCGTCTACGTCGTACTGGTTGGTTTGATGCCGTGGCAATGCGCCGTGCTATCCAAATTAACTCTATCTCTGGTTTCTGTCTAACTAAACTAGACGTACTAGATGGCCTAGAAGAGCTAAAAATCTGTACTGGTTACAAGATGAAAGATGGCTCTATCCTAGAAGTTTCTCCAATGGCTGCTGAGTCATTCGAGCAAGCAACGCCTATCTACGAAACAATGCCAGGCTGGTCTGAAACGACATTTGGTGCAACTTCTATCGAGCAGCTACCTCAAGCCGCTCTAGATTACATCAAGCGTATCGAAGACCTAACCGGTGTACCTGTAGACATCATCTCTACTGGTCCTGACCGTAACGAGACTATCATCAAGATTCACCCATTTGAGTCTTAATTTAGCCTTGTAAGTATTGAGAGCCAGCGACATGTCGCTGGCTTTTTTGTATCTGCTGTTTTTACGTTTATTCAGTTGCTTAGTGTGATCTTGTGCCAAGTATTTGACGTTGCTTCGACTCGATGAAAGAAAAGTGGCAAAATATTGCCGTTTTTTCTAAAGCGTGGCGGATGACTGCCGATAAAAATGAGACCAATGACAAGTTATTGGTGGAAGGCAGTTTCTAAGCATGAGGAGCAGGATTAGTGATTAAGCGACACAAACTGGCAGCACTTGTTTGCATGGCGCTACTCGGCCCTGTAAAAGCAGCGCACAGTAAAGAAGTGGGTGCGCCTATTCCGATTTACTCCGAGGATGAGCTGATCGGTTTGATTGAAGAGAACCGACACCTAGCCCGCGTGAAAGAAGATAATTGTCAGCTTGTCGAAGACATCATGGCTCGTGCCACACGTATCAGTCTGCCATCTTATGAGTTTCTTTATGGGGACATGCTGGCATGGGGCGTTTGTGTTCCTCAAGATGTTGAGCTTGGGCTTTATTATATGGAGAACGCCGCTCATCAAGGTTTGCCTGTTGCCCTTGAACAACTTGGTCGCTACTACTCAAAAGGCACTTTTGTTCAGCAAGACAAAGAGCGAGCTATCCCGTATTTCCGTGAGGCAGCGTCGATGGGCAACATTGATGCGAGGATTCAACTTGCTGAACTGCTACTGCGAGATTACGGCAGCCCGCTGGATTATGAAGATGCTTACCGTTGGCTTTATAACTCGGTCACACCGGACGGTCGTAAGCACAAACGTATCTCTATGCTAAGGCGCGGTCTTGAGCAGCGCATGCCGGAAAACATCATTGCACGAGCAAAGCGTCGTTCGACCTTCTGGTAGCCGTTAAATCTTCTAAATCTGATGCAGAAAGGTAAAGCAATTCTGTAGCTTATCTGCTGCGTCAGTTATAATCGACCTATCCCTCCTAAAATATAGGTCAGACTATGTCGAACAAGCCTAGCGATATAAAAGTAGACGACCCTTTTGCAGCAAGAGAGTCTGAGAACTACGAAAATCCCATCCCAAGCCGAGAGTTCATCTCTGATTTCCTAGAAAGTGTTAACGTACCCATGAACAGAAACGATCTGTTCGAAGCATTGGGTCTATCTGGTGAAGAGCAGTATGAAGGATTGCGCCGTCGCTTGCGCGCAATGGAGCGCGATGGGCAGTTGGTGTTTACTCGACGTCAGTGTTATGCACTCCCTGACAAGCTAGAAATGATCAAAGGCTATGTCATCGGCCATAAAGATGGTCATGGCTGGGTTCGACCTGAAGGGAGCATGAATAAAGATAATGATGTGCTGCTACCACATCATCAAATGCGTACCCTGCTACACGGTGATTTCGTATTGGTTCAACCATCGGGTACCGACAAGCGTGGCCGAAAAGAAGGCCGTTTGGTTCGCGTTTTAGAAGAGCGAAAAACCCAAGTTGTCGGTCGTTTCTTTATGGAATACGGCTATGCCTACGTGGTTGCGGATGATTCTCGCATCAGCCAAGACATCTTGATCCCTAATGAGCATCGTGGTGGTGCTCGTATGGGTAATGTGGTGGTGGTTGAAGTAACTGACCGCGGCAGTCGCTCGCGTGGCATGATGGGACAAGTGGTGGAAGTACTCGGTGAGAACATGGCACCAGGTATGGAGACGCAGATTGCGATCCGCACACATCAAATTCCTCATGAATGGCCTGAAGAAGTCGACAAGCAGGTCAAGCAATTTGGTGAGTTTGTCCCAGAAGAAGCCAAGGAAGGGCGTGTCGATCTTCGAGAACTGCCTCTAGTCACAATCGATGGTGAAGACGCCCGAGACTTCGACGATGCGGTTTACTGTGAGCGTAAGAAAAGCGGTGGTTGGCGTTTATGGGTCGCCATTGCGGATGTCAGCTACTACGTTCGCCCAGATACCCCACTCGACAAAGAAGCGATCGTGCGCGGTAACTCGGTTTACTTCCCGTCTCAGGTCGTGCCTATGCTTCCAGAGGTGCTCTCTAATGGCCTTTGTTCACTCAACCCACAAGTGGATCGCTTGTGTATGGTGTGTGAAATGACCATTTCTGAGACCGGCAAGCTTTCAGGCTACAAACACTATGAAGCGGTGATGAACTCCCATGCGCGTCTGACTTACAACAAGGTGAGCGACATTCTCGAGGGTAACGAAGAGCTTCGTGAGCGCTACAGCGCTGTGGTTCCTCACCTTCATGAGCTGCACAACATGTATAAAGTGCTCAAGGGTGCCCGTGATAATCGTGGAGCGATTGAGTTTGAAACGGTTGAAACTAAGTTCATTTTCAATGCCGAGCGTAAGATCGACCGCATCGAACCTGTGGTTCGCAATGACGCACACAAGATCATTGAAGAGTGTATGATTCTGGCGAATATCGCTTCTGCTTCTTTGGTAGAAAAAGCCAAAGAGCCGGCTCTATACCGAGTGCACGAAACTCCGGGTGAAGAGAGACTGCAAGGTTTTAGGGATTTCCTTGGCGAATTAGGTCTTGATCTATCTGGCGGTCTTGAGCCATCACCGACCGACTATGCTGAGCTGATTAAAAAGATTGGTGAGCGCCAAGATAAAGAGCTGATTCAAACTATGCTGCTGCGTTCTATGAAGCAGGCAGTTTACAATGCGGATAACGCCGGACACTTTGGTTTGGCGCTAAAACGCTATGCGCACTTTACGTCGCCAATTCGTCGTTACCCAGATTTGCTGCTGCACCGAGCAATCAAGTATCTCATTGCCAAACAAGAAGGCCGCAATACCGACCGCTGGACGCCAACCGGTGGTTACCACTATTCGTTTGACGATATGGATTACTACGGTGAGCAGTGTTCTATGACCGAGCGTCGCGCCGATGACGCAACCCGTGATGTGGCCGATTGGCTCAAGTGTGAGTACATGCAAGACCACGTAGGTGAAGTCCTTGATGGCGTGATTGCCAACGTGACTGGTTTTGGCTTCTTCGTGCGCTTAACAGAGCTGCACATCGATGGCCTAGTGCATATTTCGTCACTGGCGAACGACTACTATCAATTTGACCCTATTGGTCAAAGACTTATCGGTGAAAGCTTCGGTGCGATTTACCGTTTGGGCGATGCCGTTAAAGTGAAAGTGCTGTCGGTTAACCTCGATGATAAGCAAATAGACTTTGAATTAGTCGAAACAAGTCGTAAGCTACGTGGCAAAGGAAAGACGGCTAAAAAACGCATGGCTGAAGCTGAAAAGAAAAAAGCCAAAGCGAAACAGCGTGTCGCTGAGGTAAGAGGCAAGCGCAGCCCTAAAGCAGCGAAGCCGATGGTCGAAGCCACCAAACGCCCAGATGGACAAGAAGAGGATGTACTTCCTCATAAGCGTAAGAAGTCCAAAGCCACCAAATCACGCAAGAATAAGGCGCGCCAAAATAAGGCTCGCGGTAAAGCGAAGAAATAACGAATTCAGGATTATTCCATGAGTAATGAATTTATTTACGGCATCCATGCGATTAAAGCGGTACTTGAAAAAGACCCAGTACGCTTTGTGGAAGCCTATGTACTAAAAGGGCGTCAAGACGATCGCTTGATGCCGCTGTTGAACGAACTCAACCAAATTGGTGTGTCGATTCAGCAAATGAACCGCAAAACACTGGATGACAAAGCCAGCGGTGCGAATCACCAAGGCATCATTGCCAAGGTAAAACCGGCTAAGCAGCTCAATGAAAACGATCTCGATGATGTATTAGCGCAGCATGAACAGCCGTTACTGCTTATTTTAGATGGTGTCACCGACCCGCATAACCTTGGCGCATGTCTACGCAACGCGGATGCGGCAGGTGTAGCGGCGGTGATTGTACCGAAGGACCGTTCTGCTCCGATGACGGCGACGGTTAGCAAGGTCGCGTGTGGCGCTGCTGAGACTGTTCCTCTTATCCGAGTAACCAACTTGGCACGTACAATGCGTGCGCTACAAGAAAAAGGCATCTGGATTGTTGGAACGGCAGGTGAAGCGACGCACGATATTTATCAAGCGAAGCTGTCTGGCTCTCTAGCGGTTGTCATGGGCGCAGAGGGTGATGGTATGCGCCGCCTGACTCGTGAAACCTGTGATGACCTTATCAAGATCCCAATGGCTGGTGCGGTATCGAGCTTAAACGTCTCGGTAGCATCAGGTATTTGTCTTTTTGAAGCGGTTCGCCAACGCGCTCTGTAATCAGTATGCTAGAACGACAAAGCCCCAGTAAGAAACTGGGGCTTTGTTTTTTCTATTTGATGACACAGTGACTTAATAGTGCGGCGGTGGTGTCTCTTCTGATGGATCTGCCAAGTTTGAGGTATCCATGTTTTTCACTTTGCCAACCACATATTTCATCTGGTCTTGCATTTTACTGATCAGCAACTGTTGCTGAGTCAACGCATCATTGAGTTCTTCGATGGTCTGCTCTTGGAATGCCATTTTGCACTCCATATCATTGATTCTCTCTTCGAGAGCTTGAATCTCTTTATTGCTCATAAGGTTACTCACTAATTTTCCAAGCTTGGATGACACCAGCTGACGAGGCAGAAAGCACGCGCTGGTTGCTCTCAAAGGCGGCATCATACACTACTCCTCGTGGCGGACGAACATCTTTTAGCAATTCCACTTCGAACCCCTCAAGTCGTTTTCCCGTTTCACTATCCCAGACCATGAGACGTGAAGAGGGAGAGCCGGTGACTAGTCGCTTACCATCATCAGAAAAGCGGGCCGAGGAAAAGATCAATTGTCGGGTCCAGGTACTGAGCTGACTAATCTGCTTACCCGATGTTAAATCCCAAATAATCGCGTCATTACCTGTATCAGACGTAAGCGCAAATAACCCATCTCTCTGTAGTTCGACCGTTCCAACACGTTGCTGATGTTCAAAACGGTGTAATATCTGACCAGATTCTGTACTCCAGAAATAGGCGTTATGGTCATTGCCTCCAGATAGTGCGTATTTACCGTTAGGCGATAGCGACACGGAATTAACTTTTTCTACGTGAGCAAGGAACTCTAGCCGCCTTCCAGTGACTAAATCGATAAATATTGCTTTACCATTACTCAGACCAACGAGGACTTCGTCACCAGAATTACCGAGTGCGATGTCTTGAATTAATCCATCTGAGATCGACCAAAGCCCCGTTGATTGAGACCAAGCTAGGTCCCAAATAGCGAAATTGGTTTGAGTGGCAGTAACGGCAAAGCGTCCATTGTCGCTAAAGCGAATAAGGGAAATAATGTTTTCGTCAGGGTCTTGAATACCCAAGCGAGCTAGGATCTTATTTTGTTCGAGATCCCAAAGCTGTAGGTGTTGCTGTTTGGAATAGAGGAGTGCGAATCTCGCGTCTCGGCTCAGTGCCATTGCGGTTGAGCCTTCAAGCGCTAGGTCCCAACGTTTTTCTGAGTCTGTGGAGAATAGGCAACCATTTAACAGGCTGATGACAATTAACCACAGCACAGAATGAGATATTATTCGCATCATTACTGTTATTCCACGTTGAGTATTGAGTTTAAGCTAGTATATTTATAGTTTGAGCTACTAGGAAATAGTTACTAGATTTAGTTAGTTATGCATGCTTGCTGAACGTTATTCTTAAAGCATGGCTAGGTATTAAGTCTACAAGAATGTCCATCATTGGAGAAATAAATGAAATCACTATTTAAAGTGTCGCTACTTGCTGCGACAGTTATGTTGGCAGTCGGTTGTCAAAAAGAAGAAGAACCAAAAGTTGAGCCAGCAGCGCAAGAGCAAGTACAAGCTGAAACAGGTAAAGCGGTTCACTTTAAAACAGAAGATGACAAAGCGGCTTACGCAATCGGTGTGTCTTTTGCTAACTACCTAAGCACAAGCATCGAGAAACCAGCAGAGTTTGGTATTGAGCTTAAGAAAGAGCTGGTACTTAAAGGTATTGAGCAGGCGTTTGCTGGTAATGCTGAGCTAAGTGAAGACGAGATCCGCGCGGCGCTAGAAGGTCTAGACAAGCGCGTTGCGGAAACGATGCAAAAGCAAGCTGAAGAGAAAGCAGCAGCTGCAATGAAGGCGGGTGATGATTTCCGCACTGAGTTTGCGAAACAAGAAGGCGTAACAGCGACGGAATCTGGTTTACTTTACCAAGTAGAAACAGAAGGTACTGGTGACAAGCCTAAAGAGACTGATACCGTTCAGGTTCATTACAAAGGCACGCTTATCGACGGCACTCAGTTCGATAGCTCTTACGATCGTGGTGAGCCAGCAACGTTCCCACTTAACCGCGTTATCCCAGGTTGGACAGAAGGCGTTCAGCTGATGACTGTGGGTTCTAAGTACAAGTTTGTTATCCCGCCAGAGCTAGCATACGGTGAGCAAGATACTCCGACTATCCCTGCTAACTCAACGCTAGTATTTGAAGTTGAACTACTGAAAATTGAAGGCGATGACGCTCAAGCAACGCAATAATGCTTGATATTGCATGACAAAAGGCTCACTACGGTGAGCCTTTTTTATTGCGGTTTATTTCAGGTGTAAGAAAAAACAGCACTTTTTTTGCCCTAAATCACTTGTTGGATACATACATAGAGGTAGCTCTCAAATTTTCTGATAAACTTACGGTAATTTTTTTAAGTATCGTTAGGGTCCAACTACAGTGACTGAAATTTCTAACCCAGATGAATTGCTCGAGATGGAGTCGGTTGACGTGGCACCATTTAGCGAGCACGACAAAATCATCTTACAATCCTATGAAGCGGTGGTAGATGGGCTTGCGAGCTTGATCGGACCATTCTGTGAAATCGTTTTGCACTCACTTGAGTCGTTGAACACGTCAGCAGTAAAGATCGCTAACGGCGAGAACACGGGGCGTCAGGTGGGGTCACCCATCACCGACTTAGCGCTTAAAATGCTGAAAGATATTGAAGGCTCTGAGCGCAACTTCTCTCGCTCTTACTTCACTCGCGCCAAAGGTGGCGTATTGATGAAGTCGATTACTATTGCTATCCGCAACGGTGATAACCGAGTGATTGGTCTGCTGTGTATCAACGTCAACCTAGATGCGCCGTTCTCACAGATTCTTCAATCCTTTATGCCGACACAAGATGCCAAAGATGCGGCCTCATCGGTTAACTTCGCGAGTGATGTAGAAGAGCTTGTTGATCAAACGGTAGAGCGTACGATTGAAGATATCAATGCCGACAAGTCAGTGTCTAACAACACTAAGAATCGTCAGATTGTTATGGAGCTCTATGACAAGGGGATCTTCGATATCAAAGATGCCATTAACCGCGTTGCCGATAGATTGAATATCTCGAAACACACCGTTTACCTGTATATTCGTCAGCGTAAGACCGAGGACGAGTAATTGTCTGCCTTGACCTACAGTCTAGTGGTAAATGGCTCCGTGTACGGAAGCCAGTCAGCGCGTAACGCCTATCAATTTGCCAACGCGCTGATCGCCAAAGGGCATAAGCTTGTCAGTGTCTTCTTTTATCAAGACGGCGTTCACAATGCTTCTCGCTTAACGGTACCTGCCAATGATGAGTTCGATTTGGTCTCAGCCTGGCAAGCGCTCGCGACAGAGCATGGTGTTCGCCTAGAAACCTGCGTTGCGGCTTCATTGCGTCGTGGCGTGTTAGGGAGCGATGAGGCGTCGCAGCATCAACGTGATGCCGACAACTTAGCCAGCGGCTTCGAGCAAGCCGGGCTGGGCAGTCTTGCCAGTGCGATGCTGACTCAAGATAGGGTGGTGCAGTTTTGACAACATTAGCTTTTGTATTTAGCTCACTACCGCATGCGAGTGCTGCGGGTAGAGAAGGCTTGGATGCGCTGCTCGCGACGTCTGCATTTACTGAAGACATCAAAGTGTTCTTTGTCGGAAATGGCGTGAATCAGCTCCGTAAAGGGCAGGAAACTCAGTCTATCCTATCTAGAGACTATATCAGCGCATTCAAACTGATGGATCTTTACGACATTGAGCAAGTGTTTGTCTGTGAGCAAAGCCTAGAGCGTTATCGCTTAACAGAAGAAGAGTTGCTTATCTCTGCTCAAGTTGTCTCAGCGTCCGCGATTGCTGATGAACTCAATCAATGTCATAAAGTATTAACCTTCTAGGATTACCATGCTGCACATTATTAAAAGCGAAGTAGGCTATCAACAGGCTAAGGCGTACCTGCAAAAAGGGGATGATGTCCTTTTTGTTGAGAGTGCGTGCTACTTAGTAGTTAGTGTTGATACGACGCAAGAGTGGCAGTGCTACTTTCTAGAACAAGATATGGATGCGCGTGGCTTGGCCAAGGATAATGGACAAGCGTTGCAAGTGACCGATTTTAAAGGCTTTGTAGAGCTAACTGAACGTCACGTTGCCAGCACAACTTGGGATTAACCTTCTTTCTTATGTCTTAGTCATCGATACTAAGATACGCATATTCCAAAAAAGATCTGTATATTTCTTGACACACCTCTCACTGCTGCATAGAATTTTGCGTCCCTAATTGCCATTGGTGATTGGGGCAAGATTTTTCACAAAGCTTACTTTCAAGTAAATCAGGAGCTAGTTAATGGCAACTATTAACCAGTTGGTACGTAAGCCTCGTGCAAAGCAAGTTGTTAAAAGCAACGTGCCTGCACTAGAAGCGTGCCCACAAAAACGTGGTGTATGTACTCGTGTTTACACTACTACACCTAAAAAACCTAACTCAGCACTTCGTAAAGTATGTCGTGTTCGTCTAACGAACGGCTTCGAAGTAACTTCGTACATCGGCGGTGAAGGTCACAACCTTCAAGAGCACTCAGTTGTTCTAATCCGTGGTGGTCGTGTTAAAGACCTTCCGGGTGTACGTTACCACACTGTTCGCGGCGCACTTGACTGTGCTGGCGTAAATGACCGTAAACAAGGTCGTTCTAAGTACGGTGTGAAGCGTCCTAAGTCTTAATGGATTCCGTTAAGTAAGGCCAAACACTAAATTATTTTTAATTTTTGAAGAAACTGAAAAGTTTTGGATAACCTGAAGAAGACAACGGAGAATATCCATGCCACGTCGTCGCGTAATTGGTCAGCGTAAGATCCTTCCAGATCCAAAGTTCAAATCTGAGCTGCTGGCAAAATTTGTAAACATCGTAATGGTTGACGGTAAGAAATCAACTGCTGAAAAAATCGTTTACGGTGCACTAGAAACTATGGCTGAGAAGTCTGGCAAAGACCACTTAGCTGTATTTGAAGAAGCTCTTGAAAATGTTCGCCCAGCGGTAGAGGTTAAATCTCGCCGTGTAGGTGGTTCAACTTACCAAGTACCAGTAGAAGTTCGTCCGGTTCGCCGTAACGCACTTGCTATGCGTTGGTTGGTTGAAGCTGCGCGTAAGCGTGGTGAAAAATCTATGGCTCAACGCCTAGCTGCTGAAATGCTAGACGCGTCTGAGAACAAAGGTACTGCGGTTAAGAAACGTGAAGACGTTCACCGCATGGCTGACGCTAACAAAGCGTTTGCTCATTACCGCTGGTAATACCTTTTCAGTGCTGCGAGGTTCTCTCGCAGCACTTTTCTATACTCTAAGGTTAACCTTAGTAAGAGGATACAATCGTGGCTCGTAAAACTCCTATTGAGCGCTATCGTAATATCGGTATCGTTGCTCACGTAGATGCAGGTAAAACAACCACAAGTGAGCGTATTCTGTTCTACACTGGCCTTTCTCACAAAATCGGCGAAGTTCACGATGGTGCTGCAACCATGGACTGGATGGAGCAGGAGCAAGAGCGTGGTATCACTATCACATCTGCTGCGACTACTACCTTCTGGCGTGGTATGGAAGCACAATTCCAAGATCATCGCGTAAACATCATTGATACCCCTGGACACGTTGACTTTACTATCGAAGTAGAGCGTTCTTTGCGTGTGCTTGATGGTGCAGTGGTTGTATTCTGTGGCTCATCAGGTGTTGAACCTCAGTCTGAAACTGTATGGCGTCAAGCTGATAAATATCACGTTCCACGTATGGTATTTGTGAACAAGATGGACCGTGCAGGCGCAGACTTCCTACGCGTTGTGGACCAAATTAAAAATCGTCTTGGTGCGAACCCAGTTCCAATCCAATTAAATATTGGTGCAGAAGATGAGTTCAAAGGTGTCATCGACCTTATCAAGATGAAAGCAATCAACTGGAACGATGCCGATCAAGGCATGACCTTCACTTACGAAGAGATTCCAGCAGAACTGCAAGATGAAGCTGAAGAGTGGCGCAACAACATGGTTGAAGCCGCTGCAGAAGCAAGCGAAGAGTTGATGGATAAGTACCTTGAAGAAGGCGAACTAACGGAAGCTGAAATCAAGGCGGGTCTGCGTACTCGTACACTAAATAACGAAATTGTACTCGCAACATGTGGTAGTGCATTTAAGAACAAAGGTGTGCAAGCGGTACTAGACGCGGTTATCGAATACCTTCCTTCTCCAGTAGACGTACCTGCGATCAAAGGTATCGACGATGATGAGAACGAAGTAGAGCGTCATGCTGACGACAACGAACCATTCGCTGCACTTGCATTTAAGATTGCAACTGACCCGTTTGTAGGCACCCTTGCGTTTATGCGCGTTTACTCAGGTGTCGTAAACTCGGGTGATGCCGTTTATAACTCAGTGAAGCAAAAGCGTGAACGCTTTGGCCGTATCGTTCAGATGCACTCGAACAAGCGCGAAGAAGTAAAAGAAGTTCGTGCGGGTGACATTGCAGCAGCGATTGGTCTGAAAGACGTAACGACAGGTGATACCCTGTGTGACCAGAACCACAAAGTGATTCTTGAGCGCATGGAATTCCCTGAGCCAGTTATTCAGAT
Source organism: Vibrio maritimus (assembly GCF_021441885.1). NCBI lineage: Bacteria > Pseudomonadati > Pseudomonadota > Gammaproteobacteria > Vibrionales > Vibrionaceae > Vibrio > Vibrio maritimus. The sequence continues at coordinate 3,237,790 of NZ_CP090438.1, read as the reverse complement.
CGCGGTAGAGCCTCGCTCTCAAGCTGACCAAGAGAAAATGGGTATTGCGCTAGGTAAACTAGCCGCAGAAGACCCGTCGTTCCGTGTGGAAACCGATGATGAAACTGGCCAAACGCTAATTTCAGGTATGGGTGAGCTTCACCTAGACATCATCGTTGACCGTATGAAGCGTGAATTCAGTGTTGATTGCAACGTGGGTAAACCTCAAGTTGCGTACCGCGAAACGATTCGCGGCAGCACAGAAGTTGAAGGCAAATTTGTTCGCCAATCAGGTGGTCGTGGTCAATATGGTCACGTATGGCTTAAGCTTGAGCCATCTGAAGCGGGTGAAGGGTTTGTGTTCGTTGACGAGATCGTGGGTGGTGTGGTTCCTAAGGAATACATCAGCTCGGTATCGAAAGGTATCGAAGAGCAGATGAACAACGGTGTTCTTGCTGGCTATCCTGTACTGGATGTCAAAGCAACACTGTACGATGGCTCTTACCATGATGTCGACTCTAGCGAGATGGCGTTTAAGATCGCCGGCTCGATGGCCTTCAGAAAAGGTGCGCTTGAAGCACAACCTGTTCTGCTTGAGCCAATGATGAAGGTTGAAGTAACGACTCCAGAAGATTGGATGGGTGATGTTGTTGGTGACCTTAACCGTCGCCGCGGCATGATCGAAGGTATGGATGACGGCCACGCTGGCCTTAAGATCATCCGTGCGCAAGTACCGCTCTCTGAGATGTTTGGTTACGCAACTGACTTGCGTAGTGCGACCCAGGGTCGTGCGTCATATTCGATGGAATTTAGCGAATACGCTGAGACTCCGAAGAATGTGGCTGATGCGATTATTGCACAGCGCAGCTAATCAGCTATTGTTTAGTAATGAATCTGTTGCGTTGAGTAAAATTGACGCATAAAATAGCAAATTCTGGCGCGCCCCGACAAAATTCGTTCTCGGGGCGAATCATAACTAGGAAGGAACACGATCGTGTCTAAAGAAAAATTTGAACGTACTAAACCGCACGTTAACGTTGGTACTATCGGCCACGTTGACCACGGTAAAACAACTCTAACTGCTGCAATCTGTACTACTCTAGCTAAAGTGTACGGCGGTGAAGCGAAAGACTTCGCATCTATCGATAACGCTCCAGAAGAGCGTGAGCGCGGTATCACAATCGCAACTTCTCACGTTGAGTACGACACTCCAACTCGTCACTACGCACACGTAGACTGTCCAGGACACGCGGATTATGTTAAGAACATGATCACTGGTGCTGCACAGATGGACGGTGGTATCCTAGTTGTTGCTGCAACTGACGGCCCAATGCCTCAGACTCGTGAGCACATCCTACTAGGCCGTCAGGTTGGTATCCCATACATCATCGTATTCATGAACAAATGTGACATGGTTGACGATGAAGAGCTTCTAGAGCTAGTAGAAATGGAAGTTCGTGAACTTCTATCTGAGTACGAATTCCCAGGTGATGACCTACCAGTTATCCAAGGTTCTGCACTAGGCGCTCTAAACGGCGAGAAGCAGTGGGAAGACAAAATCGTTGAGCTTGCTGAAGCACTAGACTCTTACATCCCAGAGCCAGAGCGTGCAGTAGACCAACCATTCCTACTACCAATCGAAGACGTATTCTCGATCCAAGGTCGTGGTACTGTTGTAACTGGTCGTATCGAGCGTGGTATCCTACGCGTAGGTGACGAAGTAGAAATCGTAGGTATCAAAGAGACTACAACTACTACTTGTACTGGTGTTGAGATGTTCCGTAAGCTTCTTGACGAAGGTCGCGCTGGTGAGAACGTTGGTGCACTTCTACGTGGTACTAAGCGTGACGAAGTTGAACGTGGTCAAGTTCTTGCAGCTCCTGGCTCAATCAACCCACACACTAAGTTCGAGTCTGAAGTATACGTACTTTCTAAAGACGAAGGCGGCCGTCATACTCCGTTCTTCAAAGGCTACCGTCCACAGTTCTACTTCCGTACAACTGACGTAACTGGTGATATCTCTCTACCAGACGGCGTAGAAATGGTAATGCCTGGCGACAACATCCAAATGAAAGTTGAGCTAATCGCTCCAATCGCAATGGATGAAGGCCTACGTTTCGCTATCCGTGAAGGTGGCCGTACAGTAGGTGCTGGTGTTGTTGCTAAGATCTTCGACTAATATTTAGTTGATAATCGCAATAAACGCGAAAAGAGGAGCTTAGGCTCCTCTTTTTTTATCTGAAAATAAATCTAAAGCCTGTTCATAGACTTAGCCAAACTAAGTAAATTTAGGTAAAAATAGCACTGGTAATGCTAACAATTCTCGTTTATATTCTACTCCGTGAATTGTGAAGGATTGTTTTATGTTTGTTTGTTTATGCCACGGCGTCTCTGATAAAAAATTGCGTAAGCTCGCTATTGAAGAGGGCATCAGTGATATGCGTACTATCAGAAGGTGCACATCTCTTGGCTCTCAATGTGGTAAATGCGTTAAACAAGCAAAAGAAATCCTAAGTGAAACACAGGCGTTGCAGCTTGCAAAAGTAAGCTAACCCAAAACCTTCGCCAGGTTGCTTTGACACCTCCCCAATTGGTTCTACAGTTAATAGTGAGCCAAAGAGGAGGGCTTTGTCATGAAAGGCGATCCAATCATCATTCAACATCTCAATAAAATTCTCGGCAACGAGCTCGTTGCTATCAATCAATACTTCCTACACGCAAGAATGTACAAAGACTGGGGCTTAAAGCACCTAGCAGATAAGGAATATCACGAATCTATCGATGAGATGAAACATGCTGACCATCTCATAGAGCGTATCTTGTTTCTCGAAGGGCTTCCTAATCTCCAAGATCTCGGGAAACTGATGATTGGTGAAGACACCAAAGAGATGCTCGAATGTGATTTAAAACTGGAAATGATCGCAATCCCTGACTTAAAGGATGCCATTGCCTACGCCGAAGATACACGAGACTTTGTGTCTCGCGACTTATTCCAGGACATCTTAAATGATGAAGAGGAACACGTTGATTGGCTCGAAACTCAACTTGGACTCATCGAGAAAGTAGGGATCGAAAACTACCTACAAGCTCAGTTTGTCGATGAAGAGTAGGACACTAAAATCTAGGGCCTAGTATCAAGCCACTAGGCCCTAAAACAAAATTCGTTTAATTTTCCCCCACCTATTGCATCCCGTTTTGTGATCTGTATAATACCGCCCACTGACTTAGTTCAGTTGTGAACCAATGAGCAAAGAGGAGTAAGCAAATTGCCTCGGCAAGGTGCTTAGTAACGTAGACTCAGCTTATGTTCGCAGTTAATACAATTGACTCTCTGCCTCGCAGTGAGTGAATCGAAAATTAGCTGACAATGCGCTCAATTAGAGTGCTACGGTTTCACATAAATCAATCGGCATTCTCTCGCCTTCGCGAGTATGAGTGGCGATATTGTTTGTGTAATTTTTAATTATTGGAGCTCTGTCTCATGCAGAACCAACGTATTCGTATCCGCCTAAAGGCTTTCGATTATAAACTAATCGACCAGTCAACTGCGGAAATCGTTGAAACAGCTAAGCGTACCGGCGCACAGGTTCGTGGTCCAATTCCACTACCTACTCGTAAAGAGCGTTTCACTGTTCTTATCTCTCCACACGTCAACAAAGATGCACGTGACCAGTACGAAATCCGTACTCACAAGCGTTTGATCGACATCGTTGAGCCAACAGACAAAACTGTTGACGCTCTAATGCGTCTTGATCTTGCTGCTGGCGTTGATGTTCAAATCAGCCTAGGTTAAGGGAGATTAGAAGAATGATTGGTCTAGTCGGACGTAAAGTGGGTATGACCCGCATTTTTACCGAAGAAGGCGTTTCTATCCCTGTAACAGTTGTTGAGGTTGAAGCGAACCGTGTAACTCAAGTACGTACACTTGAAGCAGACGGTTATGCAGCAATCCAGGTAACTGCAGGTGCTAAGAAAGCTAGCCGTGTTTCTAAGCCAGAAGCTGGCCACTTTGCGAAAGCAGGTGTTGAAGCAGGTCGCGGTCTTTGGGAATTCCGTTTGGAAAACGGCGAAGAGTTTGAAGTTGGCGCTGAGCTAAACGTAGAACTATTCAACGACGTTAAAAAAGTAGACGTTACTGGTACTTCTAAAGGTAAAGGTTTCCAAGGCGCTGTTAAGCGTTGGAACTTCTCTACTCAAGATGCTACTCACGGTAACTCTTTGTCTCACCGTGCTCCGGGTTCAATTGGTCAGTGCCAAACTCCAGGTCGCGTATTTAAAGGCAAAAAAATGGCAGGTCACATGGGTGCTGAGCGTGTAACGACTCAAAACCTAGAGATCGTACGTGTTGACGCTGAGCGCAATCTGCTTCTTATCAAAGGTGCAGTACCAGGCTCAACAGGCGGCAACGTGATCGTTAAACCAGCTATTAAAGCTTAACGTCTAGGAGTAAGTAATGGAATTGATGGTTAAAGGTGCTGATGCACTAACTGTTTCCGAGACTACTTTCGGACGTGACTTCAACGAAGCTCTAGTACACCAAGTAGTTGTTGCGTATGCAGCAGGTGCTCGTCAAGGTACTCGCGCTCAAAAGACTCGTTCTGAAGTATCTGGCGGTGGCGCTAAGCCATGGCGTCAAAAAGGTACTGGCCGTGCACGTGCTGGTACAATTCGTAGCCCAATCTGGCGTACAGGTGGTGTTACTTTTGCTGCGAAACCACAAGATCACAGCCAAAAAGTTAACAAGAAAATGTACCGCGGTGCTATGAAGAGCATTCTTTCTGAGCTAGTTCGTCAAGAGCGTCTAATCGTTGTTGATAACTTCTCTGTAGAAGCTCCAAAAACTAAAGAGCTTGTAGCTAAGCTTAAAGAGCTTGAGCTAACAGATGCGCTAATCGTGACTAGCGAAGTAGATGAGAATCTATTCCTAGCTGCTCGTAACCTATACAAAGTTGACGCACGTGACGTAGCTGGTATCGACCCAGTTTCTCTAATCGCGTTCGACAAAGTTGTTATTACTGCTGCTGCAGTTAAACAAGTTGAGGAGATGCTAGCATGATCACTGAAGAGCGTATCCTAAAAGTTCTACGTGCTCCGCACATCTCTGAAAAAGCAACTATGGCAGCTGAGAAAGCGAACACTATCGTTTTCAAAGTAGCTAAAGATGCAACTAAGAAAGAGATCAAAGCAGCTGTAGAAAAGCTATTTGAAGTTGAAGTTAAGTCTGTAAATACTCTTGTTCTTAAGGGTAAGACTAAACGTCAAGGTCTACGTCAAGGTCGCCGCAGCGACGTTAAGAAGGCGTATGTGACTCTGGCGGAAGGTCAAGATCTTGACTTCGTTGGCGGTGCGGAATAACAGGAGAGTTAAACAATGGCTATTGTTAAATGTAAGCCGACTTCCCCTGGTCGTCGTCACGTAGTTAAAGTTGTTAATGCTGACCTTCACAAAGGTAAGCCTTACGCTCCACTTCTAGAGAAAAACTCTAAGAACGGTGGTCGTAACAACAACGGTCGTATCACAGTACGTCACATCGGTGGTGGTCACAAGCATCATTACCGTTTGGTTGACTTCAAACGTACTAAAGATGGCATCCCAGCGAAAGTTGAGCGCCTAGAATACGATCCAAACCGTAGCGCAAACATCGCTCTAGTTCTGTACGCAGACGGTGAGCGTCGCTACATCATTGCACCAAAAGGCATCCAAGCGGGTGACCAAATCCAATCTGGTGTTGATGCGCCTATCAAAGCAGGTAACACTCTGCCAATGCGCAACATCCCAGTAGGTTCTACAGTACACTGTGTTGAACTTAAGCCTGGTAAAGGTGCACAAATTGCTCGTTCTGCAGGTGCATACGCACAAATAATCGCTCGCGATGGTGCATATGTAACTCTACGCCTACGTTCTGGCGAAATGCGCAAAGTACTATCAGAAGGCCGTGCAACTATCGGTGAAGTTGGTAATGCTGAGCACATGCTACGTGAACTAGGTAAAGCTGGTGCTAGCCGCTGGCGCGGTGTTCGTCCAACCGTTCGCGGTGTGGTAATGAACCCAGTAGACCACCCACACGGTGGTGGTGAAGGTCGTACTTCTGGTGGCCGTCACCCAGTATCTCCTTGGGGTCAGCCAACTAAAGGCTTTAAGACTCGTAAGAACAAGCGCACTGACAAGTACATCGTACGTCGTCGTAACAAGTAATCTATAAAGAGGAATCGCCATGCCACGTTCTCTCAAGAAAGGTCCTTTTATTGACCTACACTTGCTGAAGAAGGTAGAGAAAGCGGTGGAAAGCGGAGACAAAAAGCCTGTTAAGACTTGGTCCCGTCGTTCAATGATCATCCCATCAATGATTGGTTTGACCATCGCTGTCCATAATGGTCGTCAGCACGTACCAGTTTTCGTTACCGAAGAAATGATCGGTCACAAACTGGGTGAATTTGCACCAACTCGCACTTACCGCGGCCACGCTGCGGATAAGAAAGCTAAGAAGAAATAAGGAGTAGATGATGGAAGCTATCGCTAAACATAACTTTGCTCGTATTTCTCCACAGAAAGCTCGCTTAGTTGCAGACCAAATCCGCGGTAAAAGCGTGGATCAAGCTCTTGAACTACTAACTTTCAGCAACAAAAAAGCTGCTGAACTAGTTAAGAAAGTTCTTGAATCAGCAATCGCGAATGCGGAACACAACGAAGGTGCAGATATCGACGATCTTTCAGTCGCAAAAATCTTCGTAGATGAAGGCCCTATCATGAAGCGTATTATGCCTCGTGCTAAAGGCCGTGCCGACCGTATCTTGAAGCGTTCTTGCCACATCACTGTTGTTGTTGCAGACGCTTAAGACTAGGAGATAAGCAATGGGTCAGAAAGTACATCCTAATGGTATTCGTCTTGGCATCGTTAAGCCTTGGAATGCTACATGGTTTGCTAACACCAAAGATTTCGCTGACAACCTAGACGGCGACTTCAAGGTACGTCAGTTCCTTACTAAGGAACTAGCAAAAGCGTCTCTTTCACGTATCGTTATCGAGCGTCCAGCTAAGAGCATCCGTGTGACTATTCACACTGCTCGTCCTGGCGTTGTTATCGGTAAGAAAGGTGAAGACGTTGAGAAGCTACGCGCAGCTGTAGCTAAAATCGCAGGTGTACCAGCGCAAATTAACATCGCTGAAGTACGTAAGCCTGAGCTAGACGGCCAACTTGTGGCTGATAGCATCGCGTCTCAACTTGAGCGTCGCGTTATGTTCCGTCGTGCTATGAAGCGTGCGGTACAAAATGCTATGCGTCTTGGCGCTAAAGGTATCAAAGTGGAAGTAAGTGGTCGTCTAGGCGGCGCTGAAATCGCACGTTCTGAGTGGTACCGTGAAGGCCGTGTGCCTCTACACACTCTACGTGCTGACATTGATTACGCAACTTCTTCGGCTCACACTCAATACGGTGTGATCGGCATTAAAGTTTGGATCTTCAAAGGTGAGATTCTAGGCGGTATGCCAGCAGCTAACGCTGTAGAGCCAAAAGGCGATAAGCCTAAGAAGCAGCGCAAAGGCCGTAAGTAAGGAGTCGACAGATGCTACAACCTAAACGTACTAAGTTCCGTAAGGTTCAGACTGGTCGCAACCGTGGTCTAGCTAAAGGTACAGACGTAAGCTTCGGCACATTCGGTCTTAAGGCTGTTGGTCGTGGTCGTCTTACTGCTCGTCAGATCGAAGCGGCTCGTCGTGCAATGACGCGTCACGTTAAGCGTCAAGGTAAAATCTGGATTCGTGTATTCCCAGACAAGCCTATCACAGAAAAACCACTAGAAGTTCGTCAAGGTAAGGGTAAAGGTAACGTTGAGTACTGGGTAGCCCAAATCCAACCTGGTAAGGTTATGTACGAAATGGACGGTGTACCTGAAGAGTTGGCACGTGAAGCGTTCCGCCTAGCGGCTCGCAAACTGCCGTTCAAAACTACATTTGTAACTAAGCAGGTGATGTGATGAAAGCACAAGATCTACGCGAAAAAAACGTTGAAGAGCTTAACGCTGAGCTTTTGAATTTGCTACGTGAACAGTTCAACTTGCGCATGCAAGCTGCTACTGGTCAGCTTCAGCAAACTCATACTCTAAAAGCTGTACGCCGTGATATCGCACGTGTGAAAACTGTTTTGACTGAGAAGGCAGGCGCATAATGAGCGAACAAATCCGTACTCAACTAGGTCGTGTAATTAGCAACAAAGGCGACAAGTCTATTGTTGTTGCAATCGAACGCATGGTTAAACACCCAATTTACGGTAAATTCGTAAAGCGTACGACTAAACTACACGCACATGACGAAAACAACGAGTGTGGCATTGGCGACACTGTTGAAGTTCGTGAGTGCCGTCCACTGTCTAAGACTAAGTCTTGGACTTTGGTAAGCATCGTAGAAAAAGCGAAAATTTAATCGTTTTTCTACAGCGAAATCAAGCGGCTCCAAATTATTTTTGGGGCCGCTTATTTTTTGTCTACCCAATCACAAAAAAGGGTGGTACAATTCGCGTCCCTTTAAAGAGGCAGCCCGACCCGAGAGGGTCTAGTTTTTAATATTTAGCGGAGCACTAACAATGATCCAAATGCAAAGTACACTTGACGCAGCAGATAACTCTGGCGCGCGCAAGGTAATGTGTATTAAGGTTCTGGGTGGCTCACACCGTCGTTACGCACACATCGGCGACATCATCAAAGTTACTGTGAAAGAAGCAATTCCTCGCGGTAAAGTTAAAAAAGGTGATGTTCTGAAGGCGGTAGTAGTTCGCACCCGTAAAGGCGTACGTCGTCCAGACGGTTCTGTCATTCGCTTCGACCGTAATGCTTGTGTATTGTTGAACGACACTACTGAGCAACCAGTCGGCACACGTATCTTTGGTCCAGTGACTCGTGAACTTCGTAACGCGAAATTCATGAAAATTGTTTCACTAGCACCTGAAGTACTGTAAGGAGCTATAAAATGGCAGCTAAAATCCGTCGTAATGACGAAGTAATCGTTCTTGCTGGTAAAGATAAAGGCAAGAAAGGTAAAGTAACTAAGGTTCTAGCAACTGGTAAAGTTATCGTTGAAGGTATCAACCTTGTTAAGAAGCACCAAAAGCCACAACCGGCTCTAGGTCAACAAGGTGGCATCGTTGAGCAAGAAGCAGCAATTGACGCTTCTAACGTTGCAATCTTTAACGCGGCTACTGGTAAAGCTGACCGCATCGGTTTCCGTATCGAAGATGGCAAGAAAGTTCGTTTCTTCAAGTCTAACGGCGAAACTGTTTCTAACTAATAGAAAGTAATTTGGAGTTCTACTATGGCGAAACTGCATGATTACTACAAGTCGTCTGTAGTTGCTGAATTGACCAAACAATTCAACTACTCAAGCGTCATGCAAGTCCCTAGGATTGAGAAAATCACCCTAAACATGGGCGTTGGTGAAGCAATCAACGATAAGAAACTGCTAGAAAACGCAGCAGCTGATATGGCAACGATCTCTGGTCAAAAGCCTCTTATCACTAAAGCGCGTAAATCTGTTGCAGGTTTCAAAATTCGTGAAGGCTACCCAATTGGTTGTAAAGTAACCTTGCGTGGCGAACGTATGTGGGAATTTTTAGAGCGTTTAATCTCTATCGCACTTCCACGTGTACGTGACTTCCGTGGCGTTAGCGCTAAGTCTTTTGACGGACGCGGTAACTACAGCATGGGCGTTCGCGAGCAAATCATCTTCCCGGAAATCGACTACGATAAAGTAGACCGTGTTCGTGGCCTAGACATCACTATTACGACGTCTGCTGCAAACGATGAGGAAGGCCGAGCTCTGCTGGCTGCCTTTAACTTCCCATTCCGTAAGTAAGGTGAAGGGTTACTGTTATGGCTAAACAATCAATGAAAGCGCGCGAAGCAAAACGCGCGAAGCTAGTAGCTAAGTTTGCTGAAAAGCGCTCAGCTCTAAAAGCTATCATCAGCGATGTAAACGCATCTGAAGAAGATCGTTGGAATGCAGTTCTTAAGCTGCAATCTCTTCCACGTGATTCAAGTGCATCACGTCAGCGCAACCGTTGTAACCAAACTGGTCGTCCACACGGTTACCTACGTAAGTTCGGTCTAAGCCGTATCAAAGTTCGTGAAGCTTGCATGAAAGGCGAGATTCCTGGACTTCGTAAGGCTAGCTGGTAATTGCCACTTAATCATTTGGAGTAAATCGTATGAGCATGCAAGATCCGATTTCGGATATGCTGACCCGCATTCGTAACGGTCAAGCAGCAAACAAAGTTGCTGTTAAAATGCCTTCTTCAAAGCTTAAAGTTGCAATTGCTGCACTACTGAAAGCTGAAGGTTACATCGTTGACTTCGCTGTTGAAGGCGAAGCAAAACCAGAGCTAGAAGTTACTCTTAAGTACTTCCAAGCGAAACCTGTAATTGAGCAAATCAAACGTGTTTCACGTCCTGGTCTGCGTGTCTACAAAAACAAAGACTCGCTACCAACTGTGATGGGCGGTTTGGGTATTGCTGTTGTTTCTACTTCCAAGGGTCTGATGTCAGACCGCGCTGCTCGTAAAGCAGGTCTTGGCGGTGAAATCATCTGTTACGTAGCTTAATAGGAGTAGATTATGTCTCGTGTTGCTAAGGCACCTGTCGCTATTCCAGCTGGCGTAGAGGTGAAACTTAACGGTCAAGAAGTGACTGTTAAAGGCGCTAAAGGCGAACTAACTCGCGTTCTAAACAACGCTGTAGTTATTGCGCAAGAAGAGAACAACCTTACTTTCGGTCCTCGCGACGGTGTTGCTAACGCATGGGCACAGGCAGGTACTGCACGTGCACTAGTTAACAACATGGTTGTTGGTGTTACTGAAGGCTTTACTAAGAAGCTAACTCTTAAAGGTGTTGGTTACCGTGCTGCTATCAAAGGCAACGCTGTAGGTCTAACACTAGGCTTCTCTCACCCAGTTGAGCACGAGCTGCCAGCGGGTATTAAAGCTGAATGTCCAAGCCAAACTGAGATCATCATTACTGGTTGTGATAAGCAACTAGTTGGTCAAGTTGCAGCTGACATTCGTTCTTACCGTGAGCCTGAGCCTTACAAAGGTAAAGGTGTTCGTTACGCAGATGAAAATGTGCGTACTAAAGAAGCTAAGAAGAAGTAAGGTAACACTATGGATAAGAAAGCATCTCGCATCCGTCGTGCTACACGTGCACGTCGTAAGATTGCAGAACTGGGTGCAACTCGCCTAGTAGTACACCGTACTCCTCGTCACGTTTACGCTCAAGTAATCGCAGCGAACGGCTCTGAAGTAATCGCAGCCGCTTCTACGGTAGAAAAAGCAATTCGTGAAGAAGTTAAGAGTACTGGTAACATCGATGCAGCTAAAGCAGTAGGTAAAGCTATTGCTGAGCGCGCGCTTGAGAAAGGCGTATCTGCTGTTGCATTCGATCGTTCTGGTTTCCAATACCACGGTCGAGTAGCGGCGCTAGCAGAATCTGCTCGCGAAGCTGGTCTGAAATTCTAAGGTAGGGTTGGAAGATGGCTAAAGAACAACAACAAGCTAGTGATTTGCAAGAAAAGCTAATCGCCGTTAACCGTGTTTCTAAGACGGTTAAAGGTGGTCGAATCATGAGCTTCACTGCACTAACAGTAGTTGGTGACGGTAACGGTCGTGTAGGTTTCGGTTACGGCAAAGCTCGTGAAGTACCTGCTGCGATTCAAAAAGCAATGGAAAAAGCACGTCGTAACATGACTACGATCGCGCTTAACGAAGGCACTCTTCACCACCCGGTGAAAGGTCGCCACTCTGGCTCTAAAGTTTACATGCAGCCAGCAGCAGAAGGTACGGGTGTTATCGCAGGTGGTGCGATGCGTGCAGTACTAGAAGTTGCAGGTGTACACAACGTACTATCTAAAGCATACGGTTCTACGAACCCTATCAACATCGTTCGTGCAACGATCGACGCTCTAGGTAGCATGAAGTCACCAGAAATGGTTGCTGCTAAACGTGGTCTAACTGTTGAATCTATTTCGGAGTAAGAACACCATGGCAACTATCAAAGTAACTCAAACTAAGAGCTCAATTGGTCGCCTACCTAAGCACAAAGCGTGTCTTAAAGGTCTTGGCCTTCGTAAAATCAACCACACAGTAGAACTTGAAGATACTCCGTGCGTTCGCGGTATGATCAACAAGGTTTACTACATGGTTAAAGTTGAGGAGTAATCAGAATGCGTTTGAATACTCTATCACCGGCTGCGGGTTCTAAGCCTTCTAAGAAGCGCGTAGGTCGTGGTATCGGTTCTGGCCTAGGTAAAACTGGTGGCCGTGGTCACAAAGGTCAAAAATCACGTTCTGGCGGCAGTGTTCGTCCAGGTTTTGAAGGCGGTCAAATGCCTTTGAAACAGCGTCTACCTAAGTTCGGTTTCACTTCTCGTAAGAGCCTAGTGTCTGCTGAAGTTCGTCTAGCTGAGCTAGCGAAAGTAACTGGTGACGTTGTTGACCTAAACAGCCTTAAAGCAGCTAACGTTATCACTAAGAACATCGAATTTGTTAAAGTTGTTCTTTCAGGTGAAATCAACAAAGCTGTGACTGTTAAAGGTCTACGCGTGACTAAAGGCGCTAAAGCTGCAATCGAAGCTGCAGGCGGTAAAATCGAGGAATAATCTCGAGGGATGAGGTACAGATGGCTAAGAAACCAGGACAAGATTTTAGTAGTGCAAAGAATGGCTTAAACGAACTTAAGTCTAGACTTTTATTCGTGATAGGCGCACTTTTAGTGTTCCGCGCCGGCTCTTTTGTGCCGATCCCTGGTATTGACGCAGCTGTACTTGCCGATTTGTTCGAACAGCAAAAAGGTACCATCGTAGAAATGTTTAACATGTTCTCCGGTGGTGCATTAGAGCGTGCATCTATTTTAGCACTGGGCATCATGCCGTATATTTCGGCGTCGATTGTTGTCCAGTTGCTAACGGTAGTTCATCCAGCGTTAGCCGAACTCAAGAAAGAGGGTGAGGCAGGGCGTCGTAAGATTAGCCAATATACGCGTTATGGTACGCTTGTACTTGCAACATTCCAGGCAATAGGTATCGCAACTGGCCTTCCAAATATGGTCAATAATCTGGTCGTTATCGACCAAACCATGTTTACGCTAATTGCAACCGTAAGTTTAGTAACTGGTACCATGTTCCTAATGTGGTTAGGTGAACAAATTACAGAGCGTGGAATTGGTAATGGTATTTCCATTCTAATTTTTGCAGGTATTGTTGCTGGATTGCCTTCGGCAATCGGTCAAACAATCGAGCAAGCGCGTCAAGGTGAACTGCACGTACTTCTTCTGTTGTTGATTGCTGTACTTGCTTTCGCTGTGATTTACTTTGTGGTGTTTATGGAACGTGGTCAACGTCGTATCGTCGTTAACTACGCTAAGCGCCAACAAGGCCGTAAGGTTTTCGCAGCACAAAGCACACACCTACCGTTGAAAATCAACATGGCAGGTGTTATTCCAGCAATCTTTGCTTCAAGCATTATCCTGTTCCCAGGAACACTGGCTCAGTGGTTTGGTCAGAATGGTGAGAGCAGCGCGTTCGGTTGGTTAACTGACGTGTCATTGGCTCTTAGCCCAGGTCAACCGTTGTATGTAATGCTTTATGCAGCAGCGATTATTTTCTTCTGTTTCTTCTACACGGCTCTTGTTTTCAATCCGCGTGAAACAGCAGATAACTTGAAGAAGTCAGGTGCATTCGTACCCGGCATCCGCCCAGGTGAGCAGACAGCGAAATACATCGATAAAGTAATGACTAGACTAACCCTAGCGGGTGCTCTATATATTACCTTTATCTGTCTGATTCCCGAGTTCATGATGGTCGCGTGGAACGTACGTTTCTACTTCGGCGGTACTTCACTACTTATCGTAGTGGTAGTAATTATGGACTTTATGGCACAGGTACAGACTCATCTGATGTCACAACAGTATGATTCTGTGTTGAAGAAAGCAAATCTGAAAGGTTACGGCCGTTAATTCGGCGGTAGTCTCAGATTTCATCTACGGAGTTTAGCAATGAAAGTTCGTGCTTCCGTTAAAAAAATCTGCCGTAACTGTAAAGTTATCAAGCGCAACGGTGTTGTGCGTGTTATCTGTAGCAGTGAGCCAAAGCACAAGCAGCGCCAAGGCTAATTAAGCAGAAATTTTTACTTGAAATATAAGGTATGGTCGAGTATATTCCTCGGCCTACCTTTTGCGTGCAAAAGAAGTAGCACTCCGCAGCGTATCCATAACGGGCTTTGCTGCGGCTATTCTTTTTAAGAAACACTAGGAGTGAATAATGGCCCGTATAGCAGGCATTAACATTCCTGATCAAAAACACGCTGTAATCGCACTAACTGCGATCTACGGCATTGGTAAAACTCGCTCTCAAGCTATCCTAGCTGAAGTGGGTATTGCTGAAGATGTTAAGATCAGTGAACTAACTGAAGAGCAGATCGATCAACTGCGTGATGGTGTAGCTAAGTACACTGTAGAAGGTGATCTACGTCGTGAAGTATCAATGAACATCAAGCGTCTTATGGACCTTGGCTGTTACCGTGGTCTTCGTCATCGTCGCAGTCTACCACTACGTGGACAGCGTACTAAAACCAACGCTCGCACCCGTAAGGGTCCGCGTAAGCCGATCAAGAAATAATCGGGAAGGTAGAGTACAATGGCTAAACAACCAACTCGCGCGCGTAAGCGCGTTCGCAAGCAAGTTGCAGATGGCGTTGCGCACATCCATGCTTCTTTCAATAACACAATCGTAACTATTACTGACCGTCAAGGTAACGCTCTAGCATGGGCTACTGCAGGTGGTTCAGGTTTCCGCGGTTCTCGTAAGTCTACTCCGTTCGCTGCACAGGTTGCTGCTGAGCGTTGTGCTGAAATGGCTAAAGAATACGGTCTAAAGAACTTGGAAGTTATGGTTAAGGGTCCAGGTCCAGGTCGCGAATCTACTGTTCGTGCACTGAACGCTGCTGGTTTCCGCATCACGAACATCGTTGACGCGACACCAATCCCTCATAACGGTTGTCGTCCACCTAAGAAACGTCGCGTATAACGTTTCTAGGATAATTGGAGAAGAATCATGGCAAGATATTTGGGTCCTAAGCTGAAGCTTAGCCGTCGCGAAGGTACAGACTTATTCCTTAAGTCAGGCGTACGCGCGATCGATACCAAGTGTAAAATCGATAACGCACCAGGTGTACACGGCGCTCGTCGCGGTCGTCTATCTGAGTATGGCGTTCAGCTTCGTGAGAAGCAAAAAGTTCGTCGTATCTACGGCGTTCTAGAAAAACAATTCCGTAACTACTACAAAGAAGCAGCTCGCCTTAAAGGCAACACTGGTGAAAACCTACTTCAGCTTCTTGAAGGTCGTCTAGATAACGTAGTTTACCGCATGGGCTTTGGCGCTACTCGCGCAGAAGCACGTCAGCTAGTTAGCCACAAAGCTATCCTAGTTAACGGTAAAGTTGTAAACGTTCCTTCATTCAAAGTTGCGGCTAACGACGTTGTTTCTATCCGCGAGAAGGCTAAACAGCAAGCTCGTATTAAAGCAGCTCTAGAAGTTGCTGAACAACGTGAAAAACCAACTTGGATTGAAGTAGATGCTGGCAAGATGGAAGGTACATTCAAGCGTATGCCTGAGCGTTCAGATCTATCTGCTGACATTAACGAACACTTGATCGTCGAGCTTTACTCTAAGTAAGGTTTAAACTAAAGAGAGGACACAATGCAGGGTTCTGTAACAGAATTTCTTAAGCCACGTCTTGTTGACATCGAACAAGTTAGCACGACACACGCAAAAGTAACTCTTGAGCCATTAGAGCGTGGCTTTGGTCACACTCTAGGTAATGCGCTTCGCCGTATTTTGCTTTCGTCAATGCCAGGTTGTGCAGTGACTGAAGTTGAAATCGAAGGCGTTCTGCACGAGTACAGCACTAAAGAAGGTGTACAAGAAGATATCCTTGAGATTCTTCTTAACCTGAAAGGTCTAGCTGTTCGCGTTGCTGAAGGCAAAGATGAAGTGTTTATTACACTAAACAAATCAGGCTCAGGCCCTGTTGTTGCAGGTGACATCACCCATGATGGTGATGTAGAGATCGCTAACCCAGAACACGTTATTTGTCACCTAACGGATGACAACGCTGAGATTTCTATGCGAATCAAAGTTGAACGTGGTCGTGGTTACGTTCCAGCTTCAGCTCGTATCCATACTGAAGAAGATGAGCGTCCAATCGGTCGTTTGCTAGTTGACGCAACTTACAGCCCAGTAGACAAAATTGCCTACGCTGTAGAAGCGGCACGTGTTGAGCAACGTACTGACCTAGACAAGCTCGTTATCGATATGGAAACGAACGGTACTCTAGAACCTGAGGAAGCTATCCGTCGCGCAGCTACTATTCTAGCTGAGCAATTGGATGCGTTCGTAGATCTTCGTGATGTACGTGTTCCTGAGGAGAAGGAAGAGAAGCCGGAGTTCGATCCTATTCTACTGCGTCCTGTAGACGATCTTGAACTAACAGTTCGCTCTGCTAACTGTCTAAAAGCAGAAGCGATTCACTACATCGGTGATCTTGTACAGCGTACTGAGGTTGAGCTACTTAAAACGCCAAACCTTGGTAAAAAATCTCTTACTGAGATTAAAGACGTACTTGCATCACGTGGTCTGTCTCTGGGCATGCGCCTAGAAAACTGGCCACCAGCGTCTATCGCTGAAGATTAATCGATACTAGTTAGAAGGATTAGGTCATGCGCCATCGTAAGAGTGGTCGTCAACTCAACCGCAACAGCAGCCATCGCAAAGCGATGTTCAGCAATATGGCTAGCTCTCTTGTACGTCATGAAGTAATCAAGACTACATTGCCTAAAGCAAAAGAGCTACGTCGCGTAGTTGAGCCTTTGATTACACTAGCTAAGACTGACAGTGTTGCTAACCGTCGTCTAGCATTTGCACGTACTCGTGATAACGAAGTAGTTGCGAAACTATTCAACGAACTAGGTCCACGTTTTGCTGCTCGTCAGGGCGGTTACACTCGTATCCTAAAAGCTGGCTTCCGTGCTGGCGATAAAGCTCCAATGGCTTACATTGAGCTAGTTGATCGCCCAGAAGCATCTGAAGAAGCTGCTGCTGAGTAATCAGTAAAGTTCGTAGAACTAAAAAAGCCGAGCATTTATGCTCGGCTTTTTGCTATCTGAAATTCGTGTTCTTAATCTTCGATGACGGCTGTGATTCCTTTTACTGCCACAAGGAAGTCAGAGAATCCATCAGGCCAGAGCTCGCCCCCTGCGACCCAAGATAATCCAACACAATTGGCGCGAACTCTGAAATCATTGAAGGATCGAGACCCACTGATGAGAATGCGCTCTTAACACTGTCCATATCCTGTATTGAAGATAATAGACCGCTACTCGTCAGCGAATCCATGCCAGGAATAAGTGAGCCGAGTTCACTCTGCTGCTCAGAACCTAATGAGCTTTGCGCAAGTGATAGCAGTGCACCAACACCTGTTGTCGCTTGTTCCGGCGAGATAGATAGGTCGTTTACCAGGTCATTAACGACTGGTGAGTCTTTCGCTTCCATCATAGAGTTTGCACTAGAGAGTAAGCTGTTTGCGTCGTCTGCGGATACACCAGAGAGGTTAAGTGCAGCGTGGGTAGGAACTGAAATTAATAGTGCCGTAGAAAGGGCTAGAAATGTTCTCATGATACCGTCCATTTTATTGTCTACCCGTTAAGATTAGACAATAAAAAAGCAGTGACGAGTCACTGCTTTTAAAAATAGCGTATCAGAGCTGAGATTAAGCGATGATGTCTAGTAGCTCAACTTCGAATACTAGTGCTGCAAACGGAGGAATCGCTGCGCCTGCGCCACGCTCACCGTATGCTAGGTCTTGAGGGATGTATAGTTTCCACTTAGAACCTACAGGCATTAGTTGAAGTGCTTCAACCCAACCTTTAATCACGCCAGTTACAGGGAACTCAGCTGGTTGACCGCGAGATACAGAGCTGTCGAATACAGTACCGTCTGTTAGTTCACCGTGGTAGTGAACACGTACAGTTTTGTCTGCAGATGGGATTTCGCCAGTACCTTCAGTGATGACTTCGTATTGAAGACCAGACTCAAGAACCGTTACTTCTGGGCGAAGTGCGTTGTCTTTTAGGAACGCTTCACCGTCAGCAGCTGCTGCTTTTGCTGCTTCTTGACGAACTGCTTCTGCGCGAGTGTGTAGCTCTTGCAGTGCGTTGTTGATTTCGTCGATTTCGATTTCTGGCATGTCACCAGTAAGTGCAGTTGCAATGCCTTTAGCGATTGCGTCTACGTTCAGACCTTCAAGGCCGCTACCTGCAAGCTGTTGGCCCATTTGCAGACCAATACCATAGCTTGCTTTCTGTTCTACAGTTTCTAATTTCACGTCAGACATGACGGTCTCTCTTGCTATTCGAATGAAGACGAAAGAATACCAGTTCTGGCTACAAACCGAAACGCTCTAACTAACTTTTACCAATTAATTCGCATTCGTTGTTAAACTTGTGACATTAGGCGGTTATAAAATAGGACACCTGCGATTTTTCTATACTCTGAACGCAGGTTTTCTTAAACTGAGACGGTTGTGTAGTAGGAGACAAATGGGAATGAATCGTCGTCACCGTAAAAAGCAAAAAGTTGACCACGTTCAAGTGCTGAAAGATAAGTGGCAAGCGCTCGACTTCTCTCGCCTTAAGAAGATTGATACCTCTCGACTGTCCGAAATTCGAGATAAGGCAAAAGGACTTTGGACTCAATTACCGCGCCTGCACCGAAGGATTTTGAGCGTCCTCGTCCCAATTGTCATCGTGCTTTTGTTTCTGCCGAGTCAAAAAGCAGACACACCTCAGATAACGCCAGCAAATCAGCGTGTCGCAGTGAGCGTCAATACCGCCTCGCTAAGTGAACAACCTTCCCAAGCCAACGTCGAAGAGTTAGTGGAGACGGATTGGAGAGAGTACACCGTTAAAAAGGGTGATACGCTAGCACGCGTCTTTCGAACTAATCAGCTACCTATGGCGGATTTAAACGCCCTTGCCCGCATAGAAGGCAGTGACAAACCACTCAGCCGGATTAAGCAAGGTCAGTTGATACGCTTTAAGTTCAACCAAGAGGGAAGCCTAGATATTTTGCAGATAGAGCGGGGCGATCAGTCGATCATGTTTTTCCGCCTCTCTGATGGAGGCTTTGGCCGCAGTAAATAGAATGGATGCAAAAGGGGCGAATTCGCCCCTTTATTATTTCAATAACCTCATATCTATATGAGGGATGTCATCTTCTAGATACTCTTCTGAGCAGACACTGAAGCCATGTTTGGAATAGTAGTCCTGCAGGTGTGACTGTGCGCCAATCTGGATGCTCTCATTCGGCCACAGGCGTTCACACTCGCGTTTCGCTTCAACCAGTAAGTCATGCCCTAATCCGCCACCTCGATGGGTCTGTTTGGTTGCTACGCGCCCTATGCTGACTTGGTCGTAAGTCGTTCCTTTGGGTAGCAAGCGGGCACAAGCTATCAGTTCATTGTCTTCATAACCCAGTAAGTGATGTACACCTTCTATTTGGTCTTTGTTATCCAGCTCTGGATAAGGACAGGTTTGCTCAACCACAAATACGTCGACACGCAGTTTGAGCAACTCATACAGTTCTATGGTAGTGAGCTCAGAGAAAGTTTTAGTCTTCCAGATTGTCATGATTCATTTCTCTTTTTAACGGTCTAAAGCGAACATTTATTTATAGCTGTAGACTAAACCGAGTCCAATAAAAAAGCCACGCATACAGCGTGGCTAGTTTCTCTTAGATTTCGGTTACTTCTTCAAGTCGATTTGGTATACCGCAAAGCCCACGTCATCGGTCGCGACCTTCTTCATTGGGTATTGACCCTTGTCGTTGATGAATTGTGCCGCTTTGTCTGATGGTGAGGTTTCAAATCGAACATCTAGCGCGACGTCTGTCGTAATTGGTGCAAACGACCAGTTGTTGTCTGCACTTGGCGTTACTTCACCTTTCTCTTTGCTCACTTTGGAGATGTAGTTCGCTACGATAGAACGGTTTTCATCTGGAGAGTCAAAAGCGATAAAGTCGCTACCTGTACCAGGGAACTTGTTGCTGTAAGCACGGTAGTTGTTTGTCGCAATAATAAAGGTTTGCTTCATATCAATAGGCTTACCTTGATAGGTCAGGCCGACGATACGCTCGCTGTTCTCGTTTAGTAGTTTACAGTCGCCGTCATAGCGTGCTGGTTGTGTGACATCGATTTGGTATTCAACACCATCCATGACGTCGAAGTTATAGGTACGGAAACCATCCCAGTCGATCAGTGCCTGAGGCTTATCTGAGTTCGCATCGACTTGTTTAAACTGTCCTGCCGAGCACTCTAGCCACTCTTTTACTTCTTTACCCGTGACTTTCAGTGCTACAAGCGTGTTCGGGTACAGATACAAGTCCGCCGCGTTACGGAATGTTAGCTGACCTGATTCAACCTCGGTAAAGTTTGCAGGGTCGTTTTTACGACCGCCCGCTTTAAAAGGTGCGGCAGCAGAAAGAACAGGTAGACCATCAAGATCTGGATCGCCTTGAATCATAGTTTCAACGTAGTCTTTCTGTGCAAGGTTTACGATTTGAACGGTAGGGTCGTCCTGAACAAGTGCCAAGAAGCTGTACATGACGTCGTTAGCTTTGCCGATAGGTTGGTTCACGAAGTCACGCGTCGCACTGTGATCGCCCTTCACTGCATCTACGATGCCTTTGTCTGCTTCCGCGAGAGATTTCTTGTTAACAGCATCGAAAATAGGGCGAGCCTCTGTTTGCGCATTAGCGACTTTCCAGCTGTCGCCATCTTGTTCTAGTACCAGATCCATGACACCGACGTGGCTGCCCCAGCGGCCTGGCATCACAGCGGCTACGCCATTGATGGTGCCTTTTTCGTTATCGACGCCTTGGATGTTATCAAATCCTTTACCCGGGAAGACGGCGTGAGAGTGACCAAATGCGATTGCGTCGATCCCCTCAACTTCAGACAAGTAATATGTTGAGTTTTCAGCACCTGCTTTGTATGGATCGCTAGAGACACCAGAGTGTGGGATCGCGACGATAATATCCGCACCTTCTTTTTTCATCTGAGGAACGAGCTTCTCAGCCGTTTCTTTGATGTCTTCTGCAAACACTTTACCCTCTAGGTTCTTTTTATCCCAGACCATGATTTGAGGTGGTACAAAGCCAATGTAACCGACTTTAACGTCGTGCATGTTTCCGTCGGTATCTTTAAATGTGTGAGTCTTGATTAGGTAAGGCTTGAAATAGTGCTCTCCCGTTTTTTTGTCAAAAACGTTAGCGCTAATGTACGGAAAGTTTGCTCCCTCAATTGTGGTGTTGAGGAACTCGAGTCCATAGTTGAACTCGTGGTTACCAATATTACCAACATCATAATCCAGTTGGTTCATTGCCTTATAAACTGGATGGATCTCGCCAGGCTTGATGCCTTTCGATGCCATATAGTCGCCCATAGGGCTACCCTGAATGAGGTCACCGTTATCGACTAAAACACTGTTGATGACTTCGCCACGAGCTTCTTTAACCAAAGTAGCAGCACGAGTCAGACCGATTTTTTGAGACGGTTTATCTTTGTAGTAGTCATAGTCCATGACGTTAGTATGAATATCGGTTGTTTCGATAATTCGAAGTTTGATCTCGTCTGCCATCGCTGGGCCTGCCATCGCAAGCATGCCGCCTAGAACAGCGATAGAAATAGGTTTGACTGCCACTTTCATCTTCATATCCTTCACATTAGAGGGTGATTCAAAAACTTGCCAAGTGTATCAATTTGTTATGTAAGAAATGTTTCTAGCAACGTAAAAATGTGATCTGTGATTAATGCCTGTTGAGGTTCTGATAGGCGTATCCCAGCTTTATCTTTAAGACTAGAATCGATTCAGGTTTTAGATATCAAATGCGTTCAAATTTTGAACTCAATCGCTAAGAAAATGATTCCTTTAGTGACTTTTGGAATAAAAAATGAAATTTTAGAATTTCAAGTAATATAGGCGAGTGGTCATAATGCCATCATTCGATAAGCGAAGGATTGTCATTATGAACCCAACTACAACTAACCAGCCGGGCAAGGTAGCCACTCCAACGCTGGTTAGCAGCCAAGATAAGCCGAAGCTCCCTAAGTCTCAGCTCAGCAAAGGTGAGGTAGCCCTTATTGGTGCAGGGCCCGGTGATCCTGAACTTCTCACTCTTAAAGCCTTAAACCTACTACAGCAAGCCGATGTTGTACTTTACGACTACCTTGTGTCTGAAGAAATCATGGCTCTCGTTCCGGACAGCACCATTTTGGTCTGTGTTGGCAAGCGAGCAGGTCACCACAGCGTGCCTCAAGAAAAAACCAATCAGCTTCTTGTGGAGTTTGCCGAGAGCGGTCACAAGGTCGTGCGCATCAAAGGCGGCGATCCATTTGTGTTTGGTCGTGGTGGCGAAGAACTGCAGGTATTAGCTGAAGCTGGTATCCGGTTCCAAGTCGTCCCTGGTATTACCGCGGCAGCGGGTGCAACAGCATACGCAGGCATACCTCTAACTCACCGTGATTACGCGCAGTCGGCGCTGTTTGTCACCGGTCACCTTAAGCCTGATAGCGACGATATGGATTGGTCAACGCTGGCTCGTGGCAACCAGACCTTAGTTATCTATATGGGGTTGATGAAATCAGAATACATTCAATCTCAGCTAATTAAGCATGGTCGCAGTCAAAATGTGCCTGTCGCGATTATCGAGCGTGGGACACAAGCAACCCAAAAGGTGCTTCGCGGCACACTTGCAACATTACCTGACATGGCAAAAGAGGCTCAATCACCATCGCTCATTGTGGTTGGTGAGGTGGTGTCTTTGGCCGATGAACTCTCTTGGTTTGGTAAAGGAAGTGCAACACCAAGCCAAGTTGAAGCATTACAAAGTATTAGGGCTTAAACCAAAGCGTAAAGCCTGTTTTCATTCTAAATCAGTCGTGTGTTGGCCAAGTCACGTCAACATGAACAAAGGAAGCACAACTCATGGACCAAGAAAGACTCACACACCTTAAACAGCTGGAAGCGGAAAGCATCCACATTATCCGCGAGGTCGCGGCGGAATTTGATAATCCCGTCATGATGTACTCCATCGGTAAAGACTCTTCGGTGATGCTGCACCTAGCGCGTAAGGCGTTTTATCCAGGCAAAATCCCGTTCCCACTGCTGCACGTCGATACAGACTGGAAGTTCAAAGAGATGATTGAATTTCGCGACCGTACAGCAAAGAACTACGGATTCGAGCTTTTGGTGCACAAGAACCCAGAAGGTTTAGCTATGGGATGTAGCCCATTTGTGCACGGTTCATCGAAACACACTGACATTATGAAGACCCAAGGTCTCAAGCAGGCGCTCAACAAATATGGTTTTGATGCTGCATTTGGTGGTGCACGTCGTGATGAAGAGAAATCTCGTGCCAAAGAGCGTGTTTACTCATTCCGCGACAAAAACCATACATGGGATCCAAAGAACCAGCGTCCAGAGCTTTGGAAAACCTATAACGGTCAAATTAACAAGGGTGAGAGCATTCGTGTCTTCCCTCTTTCTAACTGGACTGAGCTCGATATCTGGCAATACATCCTGCTAGAAGGCATTGAAATCGTTCCACTATACCTTGCGGCGCCTCGCCCTGTAGTAGAGCGCGATGGCATGTTGATCATGGTGGATGACGATCGCATGGAGATTGGCCCGGATGAAACGGTTGAACATAAGAGCGTGCGCTTTAGAACACTCGGCTGTTATCCATTAACCGGTGCTATCGAATCGGAAGCCACCACGCTCACGGGAATTATCGAAGAAATGCTCGTTGCAACGTCTAGTGAGCGACAAGGACGAGCGATCGACCACGATCAGTCAGGATCGATGGAGCTTAAGAAACGTCAAGGATACTTTTAAGGATCGAAGGAACAGATTATGAACAGCGCAGTAGAAGCACAACTTGCCGAACTCGGTATTGAAGGTTACCTGAGTCAGCACCAGTACAAATCGTTACTCCGATTCCTAACGTGTGGCTCAGTGGATGATGGCAAAAGTACCTTAATTGGACGCTTGCTCCACGACTCAAAGCAAATTTATGAAGATCAGCTAGCGGCCGTACACTCTGACAGCCAACGTGTGGGTACCACAGGTGAAAAGCCAGACTTGGCATTGCTGGTAGATGGCTTGCAGGCAGAGCGTGAACAAGGAATCACGATTGACGTAGCATACCGTTACTTCTCGACCCAGAAACGTAAGTTCATCATTGCCGATACACCAGGGCACGAGCAGTACACGCGTAACATGGCTACAGGTGCATCGACCTGTGATCTCGCGGTGATCTTGATTGATGCACGTAAAGGTGTACTCGACCAAACTCGTCGTCACTCGTTTATTTCCAGCCTGCTTGGTCTTAAACACTTTATCGTGGCCGTAAACAAAATGGACTTGGTTGATTATTCACAGCAGCGCTATGAAGAAATTCGAGATGAATACCTAACATTCTCAGAAAACCTAGGTAAAGACATCGACATTCAAATGATCCCGATCTCTGCGCTTGAGGGCGACAATGTGGTGGATCTGAGTGACAAGATGAGCTGGTACCAAGGTGAACCTTTGCTCGACTTGCTTGAGAAAGTCGATATCGACCAAGGCAAACAGCAAGGCGAATTCCGTTTCCCTGTGCAGTACGTCAACCGTCCAAATCTGGATTTCCGTGGTTTTGCCGGCACGATTGGCTCTGGTGAGATCCGTGTTGGTGATGAAATCAAGGCGCTACCTTCAGGCAAAACCTCCAAGGTAGAACGCATTGTGACGTTCGATGGTGACTTGCCTCGTGCATTCGCCGGTCAAGCTGTGACACTAACGCTGACGGATGAGATTGATATCAGCCGTGGCGATCTCATTGTTAAGCAAGAGTCGCGAGTCGCATCATCGAATCGCTTGCTTGCCGATGTGGTTTGGATGACAGATGAACCGCTAGCTGCTGGTCGCAGTTATGACATCAAGATTGCTGGTAAGAAAACCCAAGGACAACTAGACGCGATTCGTCATCAGTACGATATCAACTCGCTCAAGTCCTTTGAGTCAGAGTCATTGCCACTGAACGGTATTGGTTTATGTGAGTGGTCACTTACTGAAGCAGTAGCGGTGGATAGCTATGACTCGGTTCAAGATACGGGCGGCTTTATCGTGATTGACCGTTTGACCAATGTGACGGTCGGTGCAGGTTTGGTTCGTGAAGCTCTGGCTGAAGAGCAGCGTTCACCACAAGAGCGCATGGGAGCATTCGAGAAAGAACTGAAAGCGCTCATCATGAAGCACTTCCCAGAGTGGGACGCAAAAATATAACCGCAACAAAGAAAGGGCTCGAGTGTTCAACTGAGCCCTACTATACAACGCAGCGACGCAGTGAATAAGGAACGAGGTCATGTGGGAACAAGGAGTGGTGCTAGCTTTGCTGATGTCTATCATCACGTGCCTGATAGCAACCCAGATTAAACCGAGCCTTATTTTTGCGGGTGCTGCGTTTTTGGCGTTTATTGCTGGGATGATAGACATCAATGCAGTTGCCAGTAACTTTACTAATTCATCGCTATTGACCTTGGTGCTACTGATCCTGTCGTCGGCAGCCTTGGAGAAAACGCGCCTTATTAGTTGGGTTAGCCGCTCGATTGCCACGGGGCGTTTGGGGGCGGTGGTCGCGAAACTCGGCATATCAACCGCACTACTTTCTTCGTTCACCAATAATACGGCTGTTGTGGTCTCACTTATTGGTGCGATAAAACGTAATCAACGTCACGCACCTTCGAAGCTGCTGATTCCACTCTCTTATGCAGCAATTTTAGGCGGCACTCTAACCTTAATTGGTACCTCGACCAATCTGATTATCAACAGCTTTGTTGAAGACGTGGGGTTGCCAAGCCTTGGATTCTTCGAACCTACTTGGATTGGTTTGAGTGTGCTTGTCGGTGGCGTTTTGGTGCTTATTCCACTGAGCTACCTATTGCCAAATTATGATGATACTAACCAAGATGATTTACCCTACTTCTTGGAAGCGAGAGTTGAACCTGGTTCGCCGCTAGTTGGGCGCAGTATCGCTGAAAATAACCTAAGAGCGCTGCGTAAGCTGTTCTTAGCAGAAGTGGTACGAGGCGGCGAGACGCTGGCGTCAGTCGGACCTGATTTTGTCCTTGAGGCGAAAGACCGACTGCTGTTTTGTGGTGATGTAGAAAGCGTTGCGACTCTGCAAGAAATCACCGGTTTAACCTTCTTTGGCCAGCATCACCTAAATGGTCAAAACTTACTGGAAGTCGTCGTTAGCTCATCTGCGACGTTTTGTAATACCACGCTAAAGTCGAGTCAATTTCGTGATCGTTTTGACGCGGTCGTCGTTGCGGTTCGCCGTGGACATGAACGTCTTGAAGGCGGATTAGGCAATATCATTTTGCAAGCGGGCGATACGCTTGTGTTGGCACCGGGTAAGCGTTTTGAATCGCTTCGCCGCCAACATCGCAAAGAATTTGTCTTGGTCAATGACCTAGATTCGAGCGCTAAACTCGACCTCGCCAAATCCAGCTATGTTTTACTTGGGTTTGTCGCTGTGATTGCGTTAGCACTTACTAACGTGTTACCCATCATCAAAGGTTTGGCCCTGTACCTCATTGCCGTTTTGGCGTTTGGTATTGTGAATCTTGGCGAGCTTCGCCGCCGTTTTCCTACGGATATCGTGGTGATTGTTGGCTCTGCACTTTCTATTGCGCAGCTGATGATTTCGACCGGTCTCTCAGAGCGTATGGGGGATATGTTCATCGAGATGTTCAACGGTTGGGGAGTATTTGGAGCGTTAGTGGCTACTTACTTAGTGACGCTTTTACTGACTGAGCTGGTGACTAATAATGCGGCTGCCGCACTCGCTTTTCCGATTGGATACAGTATGTCTGTCGCCTATGGCGTCGATCCTATGCCTTTTATCATGGCGGTGTTGTTTGGCGCGAGCGCGAGCTTTGTTTCCCCTTATGGGTATCAAACCAACCTATTGGTGTATAGCGTTGGAAACTATCAACTTAAAGATTACATGCGGATTGGCATTCCCATCTCTATCGTTTACTCGGTACTGGTGTTGACCTTGATCCCATACTTTTTTCCCTTTTAACGGCGTTACCTAAGGACGAGTTATGTCGAATACTGTACAAGCCTCTGAGACTATCGAAAAAGATGAGAATGTCATTTGGCACCAACATGTGGTCACCAAATCAGAGCGCGCCGATCTTAAAAAACAAAAGCCTGTGGTACTTTGGTTTACTGGTTTATCTGGGGCGGGTAAATCGACGGTAGCGGGCGCGTTAGAAACTGAACTGGCCAGCCGTGGCTATCACACCTACTTGTTAGATGGTGACAACGTGCGACACGGTCTGTGTCGTGATTTAGGCTTCTCTGAGCAAGATCGCCGAGAGAATATTCGCCGAGTAGGCGAGTTAGCTAAGCTGATGGCTGACGCGGGTCTTATTGTTCTATCTGCTTTCATCTCACCACATCGCGCCGAACGTGCGTTGGTGCGTGAGCTGCTGCCTGAGGGCGAGTTTATGGAAGTGTTTGTGGATGCCAGCCTTGAGGTGTGTGAGTCTCGAGATCCAAAGGGTCTATACAAAAAAGCACGTGCCGGTGAAATCCCTAACTTCACGGGTATTGACTCCGAATACGAAGCGCCGCTTAAGGCTGAGATCCATCTTAAAGCCGGCGATCACGCTGTCGCTGAGCTGGTGGAACAATGTCTATCGATATTAGCGGCTAATCAGGTGATTCGTTAAACCCTTATCGTGGCTAGACCTTGTGATGGAATGAGGTTGGCACGTCTCCTTTAACCACAAACTTTCGATTGAGCAGCTCTATGAGCTGCTCTTGATATTGGGCGTTAGAGCGATGACCGAGCAATTGGCACAGCTCGTTGCCTGTTGGCGTGAAGCGGTAGTAGGTTAGTGTAATGCCTTTCCCTTTCGCTGTAAGCATCATGTCATGACCCTGATAGCCGAGCTTTAAAGGGGCTTCTCTGGCTATTTCTCCCGATTCCAATTCTGTCGCCAATAACACGCCAAGCTCCACCAACAGCAAGATGCTAGAGTAGGGGAGCTGATATTCCCCAAGGCTTAACTCATCAACGCTCTCGCAGCGAGAAAAGCTGAACAAGCCCGTTTGATGCTTGATACCAAGTAGCAGCTTACGACTCGTATCGGTGCCAAAACTGCACGCTAGGGAAGCGGCGCGCTGTAGCGTTTGCGCCTCTTTGGGCGTCATATCTCTGAGTGTTTTCAGTGCCTTCATCGAGGTGGCGCCAGGATTGGTGATCTCTCGCTTAAGTACCTGCGCCCAAAGCTTTTGCATCGATGAGTTATGGATCTCTTTCGCCATATCAAAATACCGCACCAGCCAGTCAAAATCAGGCTCGCCAGCGACTTCATTCTTGCACGCCGCCATCGCGGCTTTGATGATCTGCTCTAGGTTTTTTTGGCGCTGTTCTTTACCTTGCTTCTCGCGCAGCATTGCTCTTTCAAACAAGGATTGGCTTGGGGTTTCTTCTCGTATGAGCGCATCTAAATAATGAGATTCAGCGATGGCTCTGAGGCGACTGGCGCTGTCTTTCATATGGTGGGCTTTTTTTTGTCCCTGTTCATTGGATGAATTGGGTTCTTGGCTAGCTAGCTTGCTCTCAACAGGGTGATGACTCATTACCGGCACTCAGTACAAAGCGAAAACGAAGGATTATTGTGCAATAGAGTTTCAATTTAGCGGGAATCTTCTGCAAAAACCAGAGTAATTTGTGTGAGCTGATGTCCGCTTTTGGTGTGACTCAAAGCGTGTTGTAAAAAAGTCTGGGATAAATGATAAAACTTTGTTAAATTCTAGGTTGAGAATGAAGGAGGACGTTATGAGGCACTCTGGAGAAAATAGAGCGAAAAAACACGTCTCAATCGCGTTATTGCTGTGTGTTTATATCGGGGTGCTAGGCTATCTCTCGACGCTTATCGGCTAACACAGCCTAGCAACCTTTCGTAAATCATTACCTAACAGGATTTGTGGAGACGAGTATCCGTTACTCGTCTCCGTCATAATACCCATCATCGTAATCTTCAATATCAACCCCTTCGATTAGGTAGCCCGTTTGCGCGAGCTCAGAATCGATAGTTTCGGTCTTCAATGTTCCGACAACGTAGATAACATCCCATAGACGGTGTACAGGCGCACCCTCTTTAAACTTCACGTAGATGATCTGGTTAGGTGGTGGAGGCGGCACGTGAATACAAGCACCAAAGTAAGGCACCAATAGAAATTCGGTGACTGAGTCTTCATCACCTTCTAGCGGAATGACAAACCCAGGTATTTTCACCTGACTACCGTTAAGCTCTTGGCGGACCGTACCAACTTTAGATTGCTCCATGACGCCGCCCGAGTGATCGATCGCCGGCATGCCCATAGCATCAAACTGGTTTCGCTCACTTTCTGGAATCAAATCTATCCAGTCGAGTGTCAATACATCAGACTCTTCTTGGGCCATTGCTAGCTGAGGCACCAACACCATCAGCGAAAGCACTAGACCACAGAACAGGTTTTTAACTGTTTTCATTCAAATCTCACTAAATTCGGATTGTCATCCCATCGCTCAACGACTGTCGGTAGGCTCGTAGCGCTGGGAAGAAACCTATAATAACCCCAGCGAGCTGCACAAATCCAAGCAACATCCATTCATGCGACGTAATGCCAGATAACGCTATGTTGATGCCATAATTTGCCGTGATGATGGGCGCGGCAATCGCAAGCATCGCATACATGCCACCAATTCCGCAAACGATGCCGATACTGGTGAGCACGGTGGCTTCGCTGACTAGTAGGGTAAAGACATGTCGCGGTCTTGCGCCCATTGCACGTAAAATAGCCATCTCACGGCGACGCTCTTGCAAGCTAGTCAACAGGCTAGAGAGCATTCCCATGAGTCCGGCAACGACTACAAAGACCGAGACAATAAGCAGAGCGGTCTCTGCCACACTCATCATGCCCCACAACTCGTGAAGCGCAACGCCTGGTAAGATAGCACTGAGTGGCTCCTGTTTGTAGGTATTAATCTGCCTCTGAAGTGCGAAGGTTTGGATCTTGCTTTTTAAGCCAATCAACATGGCGGTGATCTGCTTAGGTTGGAAATCCATCTTTAGTAGCTGCTCTTTACTCGGCTCATTACCAAGGTTAGCCCCCGACTCCCACCCGACGTGTATCGCTTCTATTGCCTCTAGAGAAACGTGCACCGTTTTGTCCACAGGCGTGCCCGTTGGCGCGAGAATACCGACCACTTTAAAAGGCGTATTCTCATGGCGGCTAAAGCCGACATCGCTGATCCCGTGAGCAATTATGATTTCAGTACCAATCTCATAACCCAAAGATTTTGCAACATCGGAGCCAATGACGGTCTCGAATAGCCCATCAAATTCTTCGCCTTTGGCAAGAGACAGATGCTGTTTTTGACCGTATTGGTAGTGCTCGAAGTAACTATGGTTGGTCCCCATTACTCGAAAGCCTCTATGTGAGTCTCCGAGTGAAATAGGAATAGCCCAATCCACAGAGCGGTGATTACTAAACTCTTCAAAGCTCTTCCAGTCGATGTTATTGGTCGCATTGCCAATACGAAATACAGAATAGAGAAGAAGGTTCACTTGACCCGAGCGTCCACCGACAATCAAATCGGTCCCAGAGATAGTATTGGCAAAGCTGCTTTTTGCCTGAGTACGAATTCGCTCTACGCCCATCAAGAGGATCACAGAGATCGCTACCGTAAGTATGGTCAGTAGGGCGGTTGTTTTGCGGTTGAGTAGGCTTTTCCAAGCCAGCTTTAGAGTGATGCTCATAGTGGCCTCACTTGATTAATATCTTGAAGGTTCTCGGTTCTTTTAAATAAGGACTCAAGCGTTGGATCATGGCTAACAAAAATCAAGGTGGAATGCGCGGCGTTAGCCTGTTCCATCAGTAGCTCAATGAAGGCTTCTCGGTTGTCATGGTCGAGTGCGGATGTCGGTTCGTCGGCAATCAGAAACTCTGGCTGACCGATTAAGGCCCGCGCGGCGGCGACACGTTGCTGCTGACCAATACTTAATTCAATCACGGGTTTGCTGAGGAGTTTTTCAGGCAATCGTAGATGGTCGAGAATGCGTTTGGCTTCCTGGTGTAAAGAGCCGCTCACCTTATCCTTTCGCACGCTAGAAAACTCACAAGGCAGCGTGA
Organism: Vibrio maritimus; assembly: GCF_021441885.1. Taxonomy (NCBI): domain Bacteria; kingdom Pseudomonadati; phylum Pseudomonadota; class Gammaproteobacteria; order Vibrionales; family Vibrionaceae; genus Vibrio; species Vibrio maritimus. Next base: position 3,206,486 of record NZ_CP090438.1, on the reverse strand, counting down.
CATTATCGATGACAGAGAGGTAGGGGAGTAAGTTAAATTGCTGAAAAATATAACCAATATGGTCAGCGCGAAACTTGTCGCGCGCGCTGGCAGACAGTGTCTTGAGTGATTGATTGAGTGAGATAACATCGCCAGTCGTCGGGGTATTAATACCCGTTAGTAAGCCGAGCAATGTGGACTTACCGCAGCCACTAGGGCCTTTTAAAAATAGATGTTCACCTTGTTCTATGGTGAGCGATGGAATGTCGAGAGTTGGGGGTTGATCTGGTTGCCACTTGAAGGTGACGTCTTTGAGTTCGATTACGCTAGCCATAGTGTCCTCTGGAAATCACCTTCAGGTCTCGGGGTGAGACCTGAAGGGTGGACGAATTAGAATTTAATTGTCGTATTACCCGAAGTCAGTTCCGTTGCCGATTGTGCGCTATCCGTTAGCAGGTTCACTGATACTTTCTCAGTTGAAGGGAAGTGTGTAAACCATTGTGTATCAATTTGAGTCACTTTAGCTACATCTTCACAAGAGAATTGGTATTGAACTGAGAACTCACCATGGCCATCATGATGGTCGTGGTCGTGGTCGTGGTCGTGGTCGTGGTCGTGGTCGTGGTCGTGACCTTTGTGTTCGTCATGGTGATCGTGGTCATCATGTCCTTTATGGTCGTCATGATGCTCGTGACCTTTATGATCATCATGGTGATCGTGCTCGTCGTGGTGCTCGCCTTTCTCTAGCGTATTTTCGACATGCGCTTCTACTAGCTTACAGCTTGCTGTTGCTGGAATGGTAAGGATGCTATCAACATCGTTCAGTTTTGCTTTTGCATCAGCCATTGCCGCTTTCTCGGCATCCGTTTTAGGAGCATGCTCAAAACCTACAACATCAGCACCCGGTGCAGTAATTTCCACTAAAAGATCTTGACCATCTTGAGCAATATTAAATTCTACGTGGCCGTGCACATGGGCGTCGTGTTGACGGAAGTGATCATCGGCAACCGCGAATTGCGATACAACGAGACCAGCTAAGAGTGTCATCTTTAGTTTCATGATTAATCCTTAATAACGATGTAAAAGTACTGGATACCAATGCCGGTAAAGATGCGCATAAATCGCCGGGTGCAGAGGTCTCCCTCGAGAACGATGCGACTTGTTCTCGTTTAACTGTGGTTTGTTATGTTATAACAAACGAAGATATTTTCCAGAAGAAACAACATCGGGTTCGTGGTTTCTCTTTCAGAACAACAAAAAAAGGAGCCATTTAGGCTCCCTTTTAGAATTTTTTATCGCTGGTTAGATGTTGTCTGTGACCAGGCTAAGCACTTGCTGGATATCCGCTTCGCTTAGTGCACCCTCTTTGACATACAGAATCTTGCCTTGCTTGTCTTGAACGATGATTGCTGAGCTTTCTTCAGCTAGCTGCCAAGCGTTTGCAACGAGACCGTGCTTGTCGAGTACCATCGAGGACCATGGGAACTCTTTCTTGCTGTCTTCAGCTGATGATTTAACAAATGAGCTTGTACCCCACATAGCATCATCTTGGTTAATGACGGTAGTGGTTTGGTAGCTTTCTTTTGGAAAGTCAGCAGCGGTGATTGCCGCCATGAGTGGCGCGTTCATTTCTTTAGAGCTACTGCGGCCCGCGATAGCTTGGATGACGCGCACTTTGCCAAGCATATCGCCACTGCTCCATGCTTGATAGCTGATGGCATCGTTGTTGAGAATTAGCTCACCGTGATCTTTTACCGATACGGAGCGAGCATTACTGCCTACTTGGAGGTTAGTTGCCATAGCAAGTGCAGGCATAAACAGCACGGCTAGGGTGAGGAGAGGCTTTAGTTTCATTGTAATAGTTTCCGTTACTTTAATATTGGGCGGCATACCTTAGGTGAACTTATGATATGCCACAACTTTAATTGTGTTGATTTGACCAAGAAATGTCCCTCACTTGATAAAATCATTTCAAGCATAACAGCAATTTATAGTTTGTTGCAAAGTTGTTAACTTTTGTTTGTGTCTCAAGAAATTTAGCGTATAATTTCAATCGATCGCAAAATATATTGCGAGTTCACTCGCAAGATGCGAGTAACACTAGGATGTACTCAAACGGATATTGAGGTTAGGTTATGTTGCGTAAGTTTACGGTTTATCGTCCGCGTCAGATCGCGAAGTTTGTAAAGACGTTATTTAAGGGGCAGTTCTTCATTGCTGGTATTGGTTTGTTCCGATTCGACAACGGCAAGGTGTTGTTACCTGAAGTGGCAGACAGGCAAAAGCTTGTCGCCTTCAAAGAGATTAATGTCGAGATTGCTGCACTAGCACTCTAACTGACAAAAGAATTCTTCAAGCCCTCGCATTGCGAGGGCTTTTTCGTGTCTACGGGTTTAGCTCTGGTGGAAAACACACGCCGGTGCCACCGATTCCGCAGTAACCATTTGGATTTTTAGCCAGGTACTGTTGGTGGTAGATTTCAGCAAAGTAGTACTCGCCAAGCGGTAAGATCTCTGTAGTGATTCCTTGCGACCCTAATGCTTGCTGATATTGTTGCTGGGTCTGTTTTGCGACTTGGTCTTGTTCTAGGTTTGCAGTATAGATTGCAGAGCGATACTGAGTGCCAATATCGTTGCCCTGTCGCATCCCTTGTGTTGGGTCGTGCTTTTCCCAGAAGGTGCGTAAAATCTCCGGTAAAGAAGTCTTAGTTGTGTCGAACACAACTCGAACGACTTCTGTGTGGCCGGTTAAACCACTGCATACCTCTTCATATGTAGGGTTGGGTGTAAAGCCGCCTGAATAACCTACAGAGGTTGATATCACCCCAGGCAATTGCCAGAACAAACGCTCAGCCCCCCAAAAGCAACCTAGGCCTAGAACGATACTTTCTTCATTTTGATTGAGTTCAGCGTTGAGGTCTGACTGATTAACAAAATGAGGCTCCATGATGGCAATTGCCACATCTCGGCCAGGTAGTGCTTGGTCGGAGGAAATCATTTCTTTTTTACCCATCGTCAGTTCCTTTTCTAGACTATTATTTCAAGTGCGAAGCGCCTGAAAACTAAAATATAACACCGATATAGCATCTGTTTGATTGTTGCTTGAAGACATCTAAATCGATCAGAGTTATCATTCTACGTAACAACAAAAACAAACGCATCACAGCCTCACAATAAAGCATGATAAAGAGACTTTTACCACCGCTATTGCTGATCCTATCGCCGACTTTGGTATTTGCCGAAGAGAGCGTTTCTTTGGATATTAAAGGACTTAGCGGAGCGCTTCAGGATAATGTCGATGCGTATGTATCTGCGATCCCCAGTAATGAATACTCCACATCACTCAGATTTCAGTCTCGATTGACCAAAGAGATAGAAGAAGCCATCAATGCTTTAGGATATTACAACCCAGAGATCGATTTTGTCGTCAGTGATAATGGGGATCAACTTACCGTCAATGTGACCCCAGGACCTCCAACTAGGATCAAGCTTGTCGATGTACAGCTCTCTGGAGAGGCGAAAGATGATGAAGATTTCATGCGTCTTATCAGGCTCTCACCGTTAAAAGAGGGCCAGACCCTTAACCATAACCAATACGATAGCCTTAAGTCTGGCATTCGCAACTTAGCGCTACAAAAAGGGTATTTCGACGGAGCCTACTCTGTCAGTCGTCTGGAGGTTATTCCTAAGCTTAATGAAGCGATTATTCGTCTTCACTATGATAGTGGCATTCGCTATCAGTTTGGTAAGTCGACCATTACAGGCAGCCAAATTGATATTCAAAAGGTTCAGTCACTGCAGCCTTATGAGATCGGTGACGATTATCAAGTGAGCAAAGTGGGTCAGCACAACCAAAATCTTTCCAATACGGAATGGTTTTCATCAGTATTTGTTGAGCCTGATCTCTCTCAAGTGGGTAAAGGGCGCGAGTTGCCGATGAAGGTGTCACTGGCGCCGCAAGTGCGAAATCAGTTTGAAACGGGTTTGGGCTATTCAACCGATGTTGGCGCTAAGCTTAAATTCAAGTGGAAGAAACCTTGGCTCAATGAGCATGGGCATAGCTTTGATACCAGTTTGGACTTGTCGATTCCAGAGCAACAAGTAACGGCAAGTTATAAAATTCCTCTCGACGACGTGCTCAAAGATTACTACGTGATTCAATACGGTCTAAAAAACGTTAACCGTAGTGATAAGAAAACCTTGGAGTCGAACCTAGCCTTCGAGAGACACTGGGTGCTAGACAGTGGTTGGCATCGTACCGCCTATATTCGTTACCTTGTTGAAAACTATGAGTTTAACGCGCAGGGTGAGCTAGGTCAGTTTGTGCTGCCAGGCTTGTCCTATTCACGAGTAGTCACTCGTGGTAGTGGGCCGCTTATTATGAGCGGTAACAAGCAAACCATCATGTTTGAGGTAGGGGATGAGCGAGCACTGTCGGAAACCTCTGTATTCAGGCTTCGAGGTACCTCGACTTGGATTTCGAGTCTCGGTGAAAACCATAGAGGCTTATTCAAGGTCGATGTGGGTGCCAACATAGCGGCGGAACCGTCTAAACTGTCACCCTCTTTGCGCTTCTTCGCTGGTGGTGATAACAGTGTTAGGGGTTATGACTACGAAAGTATCTCGCCAGTGGATGACGCAGGAAATAAAACGGGTGGTCAATACATCGCAACCAGTACCCTCGAATATCAATATCGAATCACGGGTAACTGGTGGGGAGCAACCTTCTTTGATGTGGGTGATGCCTTTGATGATGATCCAGAATGGAAACGAGGCGCAGGCTTCGGCGTGCGTTGGGTGTCACCAGTTGGCCCCGTCAAATTTGACTATGCACGCGGACTCGATAACAAACCACAAGCCGAATGGCGAATTCACTTTAGCTTAGGGCCAGAACTATGATGTCGAAAGTTTGGCGTGTCACCAAATGGTGTTCTATCGGTCTTGTCACTTTAATCTTGCTTATCATCGCAACGATTGGTTTTGCGCTGTTTACTAATGCCGGTCTTAATACCGTGTTGTGGGGTGTTAACAAGGCACTGCCACAACTTGAGGTTGGTGAGACGCAGGGTGCACTGTTCCCTAGATTTACTCTTAATGATGTGAAGTTTGTCGATGAAAGTCTTTTTATCGATTTAAACGCTCACTCACTTACTCTGGCCGTGGATCTCAATTGCCTGTCTGACCCGCGAGTGTGTGTGAACGAACTTACGATTCAGGGGTTGGATTTCAAAATGCCAGAGGTCGCTCCGAGTGAGCCGTCTCCAGAGCCAAGTGAACCTCTGACCAAGATCAGTCTGCCAATCCCTGTTGCGATTGGTCGGGTCAGTTTTGATGATATCAAGCTGGATATTCTTGGGACGCAGGTGAGTTGGGATAGTTTTACCACCTCACTTGCCATGACTGGCTCTAACTTAACGGTGGGCGATACTCGTTTATTGACACCTATCGTAAGGCTTCCAGAATCAGAAAGCGAGCCAGAACCAACACCACCACAGACAGACGATACCCCTCAAGCCATAGAGCTTCCCGAGGTTCTGATCCCGCTGTTTGTTAACATTGCGGGCCTCGAGATTGTCGATTTTAAGTTGGAGCAGGAAGAGCCTGTTATCGTGGATCGTTTGAAGCTCATAGGTCGGGCCGGTGAGCACGATGTCCGCGTGACGAATCTTGAGCTTGAGATGCCGATGGTCGATGCCTCACTTAACGGTGATATTACGCTTAATCAAGGGTATCCTCTCGATTTGCTGCTCAATGCTCACCTAAAACAAACCGATTTAGCAGGTCAAAAACTGTCACTTAAAGCAAATGGCAGTGTCGAAGAGCTCACTTTAGACAGTGAGTTTACGGGTGTTATCGAGGGGCTTCTCAAAGGGCAATTGAAGCCCTTAGAGCCGACTTTACCGTTTGATGCCACCATTACCAGCGCCAAGGCGACTTGGCCTCTCACGGGCGAATCAGACTATCAAGTTGCCGTTGAATCATTGGCGGCCAAAGGGTCACTCGATGGCTATGATGTGAGCTTAAAGGCTTCGGCGTCCGGTAAGGAGATTCCGGATGTTGCTGTTGATCTTGTTGGTAAAGGCGACCTCGAGCAAATAGATTTGAGCAAACTGTCGATTGATAGCCTGGGTGGTAATGTGTCTGGTCAAGTGATGGCTAACTGGGCTGCGCCTGTAAATTGGCAGGGGGATATTAACCTCACCAATATTCAGCCAGGACTACAGTGGCCAGATGCTGAGGGTAATATCAGTGGCCACATCGTGACTTCGGGCTCTCTAACCGATGCAGGAGGATGGCAAGTAGCGGTACCAATACTCGATGTGGTTGGCATTCTGCGTGACTACCCTATCGATATCAAGGGGCAAGTTGAGGCCTCAGATGAGAATAGCTCAGGTGAGTTTAAGGTCGATACTCAGGGGCTATCCATCGCTCACGGACCGAACAAGCTCAATGCTCAGGGTAAGCTGGACAAAACTTGGGATATGAAGGTCGATATCGACTTTTCTGATCTGGCGAAATCCGTCCCCGATTTATCCGGCATCTTAAGGGGAAATGTTGAGCTCAAAGGCGCGATGCAAGAGCCCGATATTGCTACTGATCTTCGAATCGAAAAGGTTCAGTGGAAACAAGAGGCTAGCCTTGAGCAGCTTTCTTTAGTAGGTACCGCTAAACCTCTGCCGATTGAGCAAGCACAAGCCGATATTCGTTTGAATGCGAGTGGGCTCAAGTATCAGGATCAGACGGTCGACTCTGCAAACGTAACGCTTTCTGGGACGCAGGCAGCGCATACATTGACGCTCGATGTGGTCTCTAAGCTTGCTTCGATTAAACTTGCTGTCAGTGGTGCATTGACAGAAAAGCCCAGTCTTACATGGGCAGGAGAGCTGGCTGACGTTCATATTGAAACCGAACAAGGGCCTCTAGACCTAACAGAGCCCGTCGCCATCAAGGTTGATATTGATAAACAGGTTGCCAATGTTGCTGCGCACTGCTGGGCACAAGCTGACTCTAGACTTTGTCTAGAGAAAGATATTGAGGCGGGACAGTCGGGTGAGGCGCTTGTTACGATCAAGAATTTTAACTTTGATCAGATCAAAGCTTACATTCCGGAAAATACGGTCATTGATGGCAGTGCCAATATTACCGCGTGGGCAAAGTGGGCTCCGGATGCATCACCAGAAGTGAAACTGGACGTCGCGTTGCCAAAAGGCACTGTCACACAGAGCTTAGAAACGCCATTGGTTTTGGGCTGGGAGCAAGTGAGCGTGAAAGCAAATCTTGCCGAAGACAAGCTTGATGCCAGTTGGCTAATTGATGTTACAGATAATGGTGACTTGTCGGGCAACGTAACCTTGCCGAACGTTTTGGCAGAAAATAAGACCATCGATGGTGAGCTAAATCTATCGACGTTCAATCTAGATTTTCTTCAGCCTATCGTTGGTGAGTTCAACAAGCTGAAAGCGAACCTTGCTGCCGATATTAAGATCAAAGGTGACGCACTGCACCCGCAATTATTTGGTCAGTTCTCAGTTTCCGATCTCTCTCTTCAAGGTGATATCTCGCCAATTCAAGTCGACTCGGGCCAGGTAGACATAGATTTTAGTGGTTACGATGCATTGCTTGATGCCAAGATTCAAACCTCTGACGGCGAGTTAAAACTGGCGGGTGATGGTAATTGGCAAGACCTTAAGGCATGGCGCACTAAACTTAGAGTGTTTGCAGACGAGCTCAATGTTGATGTGCCACCTATGGTGAGAGTTAAAGTTGTGCCTGATATGACCATAGAGGCCAACCCTAATCTAGCTAAGGTCACGGGTTCTATCGGTTTGCCATGGGGACGAATTTTAGTTGAGGAACTGCCACAGAGTGCGGTCGCGGTTTCAAGCGATCAGGTTCTACTAAACCCTGATATGACGCCTGTCGACGAAGAGACGGCAGTGCCATTTAATATTGAAACCGACGTTTCGATCACTATTGGCAATGACTTCACCATTACCGCGTTCGGTCTTAAAGGTGGCTTGCGAGGCAAACTGCATGTATCACAAAAAGACCAAGGTCCGTTTGTCCAAGGTGAAGTGAACATTGTTGACGGTTCTTATAGCTCATTTGGTCAAGACCTTCTTATCGAAGAGGGTAAGATCCTGATGACGGGACCTGTGGATCAGCCATACGTCAACATTACGGCGATTCGAAATCCAGATACAACGGCTGATGATGTTAAAGCTGGGGTAAAGGTCTCTGGATTGGCGACGGAGCCAACGATCGAGATCTTCTCTGACCCAACAATGCCACAGGCAAATGCGCTGTCCTATCTACTTAGGGGGCAGGATATTGATGGTGAGACGGGGGGTAACGCGCTCACGACGACCTTGATTGGCTTGAGTCTAGCTCGTAGCGGTAAGGTTGTGGGTGATATTGGTCAGGCATTCGGTGTACAAGACCTACAACTAGACACCGCAGGCACAGGTGATGACTCACAGGTAACAGTGAGTGGTTATGTATTGCCTGGGCTTCAGGTTAAATATGGTGTAGGTATCTTCAACTCACTCGGTGAGTTTACGGTGCGCTATCGAATCATCGAAGATTTTTACGTAGAAGCAGTATCAGGCTTGTACAGTTCAGTGACCTTCTTGTATCAGTTTGAGGTCGACTAACAGAGCTCGAATGAAGAGCGGTGAGTTGATGCAAAGACAAGACTGTTTCGTACTAGCTATGTAAATAGGAGGTTCTATGCCAAAGAAAATGCAGAGACACTTATTACTACTGAGTACATTGGTGCTGATATCCGCTTGCGTGCAGCTCAAGCCGCCGACACAAGGTGACCAACAACGCTGGCAAGATTTTGGTTACCAATGGGCGATGAAAGGCTACATCATTGAAAGCCAGAATGAACTTGCCAAAAAAGTGCCGGATATTAGCGATGATAATTTCAAAAGCTATCAATCGGGCTATCAATCTGGAAAGAGTGAATATTGTAAGCAAGACCCGTTCATTCTTGGGCACCAAGGAAATATCTACTACGGCATTTGTAATGATTTAGATAGACGTTATGCCGAAGAATACTGGCGTGGCAAGAACGCCCGCGCTCGACGTTGATAAGGGGGAGATATGAGAGTGTTAATAACATCCCTAACCCTGTTGCTGTTGGTCGCTTGTGCGCAGTCTTCAGGGCCGGCAAGCAATAAGCCGAGCGATTGGCGTCAATATGGCAAAGAGGAAGCGCTGGTTGGTTATGTCAAACAAACCACGCAAGAGCTAGCAGCGGCTGCAACGGTTTCAGTAACGAATGAGATCTACAGTGCGTATTCTGATGGGTACGAGCAAGGAAGAGCAGAGTACTGTATGCAAGACCCCAAGATTCTGGGTAAGAAAGGCGAGCTCTATCGCGGCATTTGTGATGAGTTGAGGCCGACGTTTCGTACCTGGTACAACAACGGCAAAGCCTCGCGGGGCCGAAGCCTTTATTGAGTAGTAAAGCGTCATCCACAAAAAAAGCTCTCGAACGTTAAGCCGAGAGCTTTTTAAATGCTATTTACTTCGATTAATTACCGCTTCGATTACTTACCTTGCGCGCGGTCGTATGAAGATTGAATCTCATCACGAGCGGCTTGCACGTCAGCCCAACCGTCCACTTTCACCCACTTACCTGCTTCGAGCTCTTTGTAGCGCTCAAAGAACTGCGTGATTTGAGCTTTTAGTAACTCTGGGATATCACCGACGTCTTGAATATGGTCATACTCTTTTGAAAGCTTGCTGTGCGGCACTGCAAACACTTTTGCGTCTTCACCTGACTCATCAGTCATCTTCAAGACGCCAACAGGGCGGCATCGAATAACTGAGCCTGGCATCAGTGGATAAGGTGTTGGAACCAATACGTCTACCGGATCTCCATCCAAAGAGAGCGTATGGTTAACGTAACCATAGTTGCATGGGTAGAACATAGGGGCAGACATGAAACGATCAACAAATACTGCGCCAGAATCTTTATCTACCTCGTACTTGATAGGATCTGCGTTGGCAGGAATTTCGATTACTACATAGATATCATCAGGCAGCGACTTACCCGCTGGTACATTGTTTAAGCTCATTTTGACTTTCCTTTTTCTTTATACATCATTCCCTCTGACGTAAGGAATGTGGGGCTGAAATACGAATCGTTTACAGGTCAGTATACTTGCTTACTTTTAAAACAAAAAGTGCCTCTAATGAGAGGCACTTCGAAGTTATTGGTCTTTATACTCTTCGAGGAATGATTCGACTTTTTCGACCATTCGCTTAGAGCCGACAAAGAATGGCACGCGCTGGTGGAGCTCAGTAGGCTTGATATCCATGATGCGCTGTTCACCATCTGAAGCGATACCGCCAGCTTGCTCCATAATGAATGCCATAGGGTTGCACTCGTAAAGTAGACGCAGTTTACCGCTTGGATGACTCTGTGTACTTGGGTACAGGTAGATGCCGCCTTTTAGCAGGTTGCGGTGGAAATCTGACACCAATGAACCGATGTAGCGTGACGTATACGGACGCTTATCTTCTGGCACATTCTCCTGACAGTACTTGATGTACTTCTTCACACCCATAGGGAAACGGATGTAGTTCCCTTCGTTGATCGAGTAGATAGTGCCATCTTCAGGGATCATCATATTCTCATGAGACAGACAGAAGCTGCCGATCGACGGGTCATAGGTGAAGCCGTTAACGCCTTTACCGGTTGTATATACCAACATGGTTGATGAACCGTAGACGACGTAACCTGCGGCAACTTGTTTGTTACCAGGCTGCAGGAAGTCTTCTTGAGTAGGTGGAGTGCCTACCGGAGAGATTCGACGGTAAATAGAGAAGATAGTACCAACCGATACGTTAACATCGATGTTTGACGAACCGTCTAGAGGATCCATCAACACAACATACTTAGCGTTCTTGTTGAGTTCTTTATTGAACGCGACTGCCTCATCTTCTTCTTCACTCGCGACACCACAAACTTGGTCACGCGCTTCTAGCGCTGCTTTGAACTTATCGTTCGCATAGACATCAAGTTTTTGCTGAGCTTCGCCTTGAACATTGTCTGTGCCAACAGCACCAGTGATATCAACAAGACCAGCCTTGTTGATTTCGCGGTTAACAATTTTTGCAGCAAGTCTAATAGAAGACAAAAGAGAGGAGAGATCACCGCTAGCGTGGGGGAAATCATGTTGCTTCTCAACAATGAATTCGCCAAGGGTGCGCATATCAGACATGTTATATCCTTAACTTTTTTGCTTATTTTCTTGGGGGTATGTGCGTGGAGTGACGCGCAGTCAAACGATTGCGCGAGTTTGGGGGTATTCATCTACACACATGGTTATTGTAGGGGGCAGAACTTTTTAATGGTAATGAAGTAAGACTACAGAGTGTTAATTTGTATGATGAATGTCACATTTATTTGTCTAACCACTAACTTTCTCGCTTTTAACACGCGCTTTGGGTATATATAGCGACAATGGCGTAAACTAACACGCAACAAAGATTAAGAGAGCAAGTTATGCATATTCATATCCTTGGTATCTGCGGCACCTTTATGGGTGGCGCTGCCGTTTTGGCGCAGCAGTTAGGACATCGAGTGACGGGCAGTGATGCCAACGTTTACCCCCCAATGAGCACGTTATTGGAATCTGAGGGTATCGAGATCATCGAGGGCTTCGACCCATCGCAGCTTAACCCGGCACCAGACCTTGTTGTTATCGGCAATGCAATGAGTCGCGGTAATCCTTGTGTCGAGTATGTACTTAATCACAATCTTCGATACACCTCAGGCCCTCAGTGGCTACAAGAATTCTTACTGCATGACCGCTGGGTGTTGGCGGTATCAGGGACTCATGGCAAAACCACGACGTCCAGTATGCTGAGCTGGATATTAGAAGACTGCGGTTATCAACCAGGTTTCTTAGTTGGCGGGGTGTTAGGGAACTTTGGTCAGTCGGCAAGGCTAGGTGAATCAATGTTCTTTGTCGTCGAAGCGGATGAGTACGACAGTGCTTTTTTCGACAAACGTTCTAAGTTTGTACACTACCATCCACGCACCTTGATCATGAATAATCTAGAGTTTGATCATGCGGACATCTTCGATGATCTTGAGGCGATCAAGCGCCAGTTCCACCACTTAGTGAGAACCGTGCCAGGTAACGGTCGCATTATGGCGCCGAAAGCCGATAAAGCCTTGGTGGATGTATTGGGGCGTGGCTGCTGGAGTGAGGTCGAGCACACTGGTCCTGACGCTGACTGGCATGCGAATAAGCTAAATATCGACGGCTCACACTTTGAGGTCTACTTGCACGGCGAAAAAGTGGGGGAGGTCAACTGGGATTTGGTTGGCGATCACAATGTGGATAATGCGCTGATGGCCATCGCAGGTGCGAGACATGTGGGGGTAACACCGGATCTCGCTTGCGAAGCGCTGGGTAAGTTCATCAATACCAAGCGACGTTTAGAGCTAAAAGGCGAAGTCAATCAAGTGACGGTCTATGATGACTTTGCCCATCATCCAACAGCCATTGAACTCACATTGGATGGGCTTCGTAACAAGGTCGGCGATAAGCGAATCTTTGCGGTATTAGAGCCGCGCAGCGCAACGATGAAGCGTGGTGTACACAAAGAGACGCTGGCGCAATCTTTAACCAAAGCCGACCAAGTCTTCTTGTTCCAGCCAGATAGCATTGAGTGGTCCGTGCAAGACATTGCTGATGCTTGTATCCAACCAGCGCGCGTCAGTGATGATATCGATTCACTGGTCGCAATGATCGCGGATCAGGCTCAAGCGGGTGATCAAATCCTTGTCATGAGTAACGGCGGTTTTGGTGGCATTCATCAGAAATTACTGGAGGCACTTGCCTAATGAAACCGGCAGACAAAGCCATTACTCTAGCATTCACTGGCGCGTCAGGCGCGCCTTACGGCATGCGCTTGCTTGAATGCTTGCTTGCTCAAGATTACACCGTCTATCTTCTTATTTCTTCCGCAGCTCGCGTGGTGTTGGCGACCGAGCACGATATCAAGCTGCCAAGTGGTCCAGATGCGGCACACAAAGCCCTAGTCGAGCGCCTTAAGTGCGATCCAGAGAAGCTGGTTGTTTGTGGTAAAGAGGATTGGTTCTCTCCTGTTGCATCAGGTTCAGCGGCGCCTAAACAAATGATCGTTTGTCCTTGCTCTGCGGGCAGTGTGGCGGCAATTGCGCATGGTATGTCGGATAATCTGATCGAGCGCGCTGCGGATGTGGTGATCAAAGAGAAAGGTCAGCTTCTTTTGGTGGTGCGTGAAACGCCATTTTCGACCATTCATCTGGAGAACATGCACAAGCTGTCACAGATGGGCGTGACAATTATGCCAGCGGCACCTGGCTTTTATCATCAGCCTCAGTCTATTGATGACTTGGTGGACTTTATTGTTGCTCGCGTGTTGGACCATATGGGGCTTGAGCAAAACCTTGTGCCTCGCTGGGGATATGACCAACGATAATTGAGCGTGGGTTAACTGAAATTAAGGATAGATTTGGCGAATCTGTGACGAAAAGGTTACAATTCGCCTGCAAAAGGTTGTAACTCACGGGGTGCACTAGCAGTGGTGCTGAGAGAAGGCGAAGCCTGATACCCGCGTACTTTCGAGAACAGCCCTGATCCAGATAATGCTGGCGTAGGGATGAGGCTGCAATACTCACTGAGCATGTTCACTTGGTTTGAATCATGATGTCTGGTGACTGTTATTTCTGTCCATCGCATCGCGTTCAATAGCTCTTTGCTGCTATAGAACGTTACGACATTTTTTCTGGATCTGACAACAATAACTAAGGACAGAACCAGTGAAAAACCACTCAATCACCAAAGTCGCTCTAGCGACCGCACTTCTTGCGACCTCTCATCTTGCCGCAGCCGATACGCTGACGGTCTACACCTATGATTCGTTTGCTTCTGACTGGGGACCTGGTCCTGCGATTGAGAAAGCATTCGAAGCACAATGTGGCTGTGATCTAAACTTTGTTGCTCTTGACGATGGTGTCTCGATCCTTAATCGACTGCGCCTAGAAGGCAGCAGCACACAAGCCGATGTGGTGCTGGGTTTGGACAACAACTTGATGAGTGAAGCGAAGAAATCAGGCCTGCTCGGCAAGCACAACGCAGACTTGTCTTCCGTGTCGCTACCAAACGGTTGGAGCAATGATATTTTTGTCCCATTTGACTACGGTTATTTCGCGTTTGTGTACAACAAAGAGAAAGTGACTAACCCACCTAAGAGCCTTAAGGAGCTGGTCGAGCAGCGTGATGACCTAAAGGTTATCTTCCAAGACCCTCGCACCTCCACACCAGGACAAGGTTTATTGCTTTGGATGAAGTCGGTCTACGGTGACGATTCTAGTGCGGCATGGCAGCAGCTAGCGAAGAAAACCGTGACCGTGACTAAGGGGTGGTCAGAAGCTTATTCGATGTTCCTAGAGGGTGAATCGGATCTTGTATTGTCGTACACCACATCGCCGGCTTATCACATTATTGCTGAGCAAGATAATCGCTTTGTCGCGGCTGACTTTGCTGAGGGTCACTACACTCAGGTTGAAGTTGCAGCGAAAGTAGCGGGCAGTAAAAATCAGAAACTCGCCGACGAGTTTATGCAGTTCATTGTATCGGACGGCTTCCAATCCAACATCCCAACCGGAAACTGGATGTACCCTGTTGTAGATAGTAAGCTGCCAGAAGGGTTTGAAAACCTAACTGTTCCAGCGAAAGCTCTGTCGTTCTCACCAGATGAAGTCGCAAGCAATCGCAAAGCTTGGATTCGTGAGTGGCAAGCTGCGCTGATCAAGTAACGCCCAGAAATACGTTCGCCCTTCGTTTATATAGATAGGGGGCGAGCGGTTTTCGCTAACCGATGATGTCACTTTCCCATCCCTAGAGTGACTTTCTTCAGGCATCCACTTTCCATTGAGGTAACTGTGATTCAAACCCCTAAAGCTGGCTTAGTGGTCGCCTTGTTTATCGCAGTGTATGTGTCAGCGTCCCTGTGGACACTGCTGTCATACTCTTCGATCAGCGATATCGGTCTTCTCTTTACTGACCCGTATTATCAGCACGTTGCCAAGTTTAGTTTTTGGCAAGCAAGCCTATCTACGCTATTGAGCGTAGGGCTAGCCGTGCCTGTCGCTCACGCTTTCTCCCGTCGTCATTTTTGGGGACGAGAGTGGCTGCTCAAGTTGTTTGCTACCACTTTGGTGATGCCGGTTCTGGTCGGTGTGTTTGGTATTGTTGCCATCTATGGTAATCAAGGCATCATTTCAAGGTGGTTGAATGATGGCTCGGCGCTTTTTTCCATCTATGGGCTAAACGGAATTCTCCTAGCGCACGTTTTCTTTAATCTTCCCTTTGCTACACGTCTGTTGTTAGTGACCATCGAAGGCGTGCCGGAAGAGCAGCGTAAACTGGCGCTTCATCTTGGTATGAACAGTTGGCAATGTTTTCGTTTGGTGGAGTGGCCAAGGCTCAAATCGCATCTTCCCCATGTTATTGGGTTGGTCTTCATGCTGTGCTTTACCAGCTTTGCCACGGTAATGGCGTTGGGGGGAGGTCCACAGGCGACCACCATCGAGCTTGCCATCTATCAAGCGATAAAGTTTGATTTTGATTTACAGACTGGCGCTGTGCTAGCGCTGTGGCAGATGGGCATCTGCGCCTCTTTAGTGATGTTGGTGGGACGCTTTAGCAAACAGGTATCGGGTAAGAGTAATTTTCGCACGAAACCAAGCCTACAGCCCAAAGACACGGTGTTGAAAAAGAGCTGGGATAGTATTTGGATCATAGCAACCCTAATGCTCGTTATCCCTCCGATACTCGCTATTGTGCTCAGTGGATTGAACTCAAAGTTGACGGGCGTGCTTAGCGACCTGCGCTTTTGGAGTGCTGTCAGCACGTCTATCCAAGTGGCCATACTTGCGGCATGTATCTCGCTGCTGGTGGGTGTTATTTTACTCTCAACCACCCGTGTGCTTAGGCTCAAATCTCAGCCACGTCGCGCCGATAGCATTGAGCTCATTGGTACCATCATCTTAGTTACGCCCGCCTTGGTGCTCAGTACAGCAACCTTCTTGTTGCTGCGAGGCATGACGAACGTATTTAGCTTGGCGTTTGGCATCGTGGTGTTGGTCAATGCCTTGATGGCACTACCTTATGTCATCAAAACCCTAAATCAACCGATGCAGCGTATTGCGACACAGTACTATCCATTGTGGCAGAGCTTAGGCATGCAAGGATTACGTCGGTTCTGGTTGATGGAATGGCGTGCCATTCGTGCTCCGATACTGCATGCTTTTGCCATCAGTTTCATTTTGTCTATGGGTGACCTGACCGTTATTGCACTGTTTGGCAGCCAAGATTTTAACACCTTACCGCTTTACCTTTATCAGCTGATGGGGAGCTACCAGCTTGAGGCCGCAGCGGTGGTGTCACTGGTGCTATTTGCTTTCAGCATTGGTATTTTTTCACTCACCGATTCATTGAATCGAGCCTCGTACTCACATACCGTCACGTCTCAAACCAAACGTCAGGAAAGCTCTCGTCATGCTGAATCTAAATAACGTCGCCTATCGTTACCACAGTGATTGGTTTCATTTCTCGCTCGAGGTAAAACGCGGCGATATTGTTTCCCTTATTGGTCCAAGCGGGGCTGGCAAGTCAACACTATTGGCTTTGGTCTCTGGCTTTTGTCAGCCAGAATCTGGCGATATTGAGGTCGAAGGGCGGGGTATTGCGTCTTTGCAGCCTCATGAAAGACCCCTCTCTATGTTATTTCAAGAGCACAACCTTTTCGACCATTTGACGGTGTTCGACAATATTGGGTTGGGGTTGAACCCCGCGCTCAAACTGACCAGTTCGGACAAGGCAACGGTGGTCAGTGCAGCAGAAAAGGTAGGGTTAGGAGAGATGTTAACTCGCTTACCCTCAGAGCTCTCAGGTGGTCAAAAACAGCGAGTTGCCCTGGCGCGTTGTTTTGTGCAGCCGCATCCTATTTGGCTTTTGGATGAGCCTTTTTCCGCTCTTGACCCCATCCTGCGCAAAGAGATGCTGACGGTGGTGCAAGACTTGGCAACAGAAAAACAGGCAACGGTGATTATGGTGACGCATCATCTTAGTGACGCGCGTGCTATTGCCAATCGTTTTACCTATCTTGCCAATGGCAAAATCGAGGTAATCGGGGAGATAGAAGAATTAACCTCAACGCACCCTAACCAAGCATTAGCGGCATTTGTACAAGCTGCGCATTAGGCAAACAAAAAGGCAACGAATCACGCCGTTGCCTATTTGATATCACGATGAGCCTAACGTTTAGAACTCTTGCTCTTCTTCATGCTTCAGCATCTGGAAGATTTCACGGAATGCTTTTGCTGGCTTCCCGGCTTTGTTCTCTTTGTTTGCTTGACGAGCAAGTTGACGCAAGCGCTGACGGTCAAGCTCAGGGTAAAGCTCCATTGCTGCTGCAATTGCCTCATCACCCTCTGCAATGATGCGGTCGCGCAATTGCTCAAGCTTGTGCAAAGCTGCAGTAGATTGAGAGTGCTTGTTACGTACACGATCAAGAGCGGCTTGAATTGGCTCAGGATCTTCCGTGCGCATTAGCTTACCAATGTATTGCAACTGACGACGCTTAGCTTCGTTCTTAAAGCGCTGCGCATCTGCGATCGCTTCTCTCAGATCTTCGCTTAGTGGGAATTTATCCAACACAGCAGGTTTTAGATCAACCAACTCTTCGCCGAGTTTTTGTAACTCTTCCATGTCGTTTTTCATTTCGGTTCTACTTACCCAAATGATCTCTTCTTCCTCTTCCCAAGGCGCTTTCTGATTTTTGCGGGCCATGATGTCTGCCTATATCACTATCTCATTACGAATATCCGCTATTTTAGCAAGAAATCTGGGGAGAATGCGAAAACCTTGTTATTCTAGACAAAGTTATTGGCAAAGAATTAGATAAATATGGACGTAAGAGAGCAAGTCGCCCAGCAAAAAGCTGAGCTAGAAGCAGCAGTTGCGAAAGCGTTAGATATGGCTTCAGTAAGTGCAGATGCTGCAGAGGTTGCGATCACCAAGAGCACAGGTCTTAGCGTATCCACTCGCATGTGCGAGGTTGAAAATGTAGAATTCAACAGTGACGGTGCACTTGGCATTACCGTATATCGCGGACAGAAAAAAGGCAGCGCCTCTACTTCCGATTTGAGTGAGAAAGCGATAGCGCAGACCGTTGCAGCGGCATTGGATATCGCCCAGTACACCTCAGAAGACCCTTTCGCTGGTCCTGCGCCAAAAGAACTGATGGTAACGGATATACCAGATCTCGATTTGTTCCATCCTGATGAGCCTAACCCGGATACCGCGGCACAAAAAGCCATTGCCGCTGAGAAAGCTGCGTTGGCATATAGCGATAAGATCAAACAAAGCGATGGTGCCAGCTATGACAGCCACTACGGTGTAAAAGTTTACGGTAACTCGCACGGCTTGCTAGCGGGTTACGCCTCCAGCCGTCACAGCATCAGCTGTAGCGTGATCGGTCAGGGCGAAAACGGTGATATGGAGCGTGATTACAGCTACACGTTAGCGCGCCACCGTGATGATCTTTGGACTCCAGAATCTGTTGGTGAGAAGGCAGCCAAGAAAACCGTTGAGCGTCTAGACCCAAGAAAGGTCAAAACGGGTCAATACCCAGTGCTGTTTGCCAACGATGTGGCAACTGGTTTGATTGGTCACCTAGTGATGGGTATCAGTGGCGGTAACCTTTACCGTAAGTCATCCTTCTTGCTAGATAAACTGGGCGAACAGATTCTGCCAGATTGGTTCTCAGTGCAAGAAAAACCGCACCTACTGCGCGGTTTGGCTTCAAGCCCGTTTGATAACGAAGGCGTTGCCACTAAGGACATGGATATCATTACCGATGGCAAATTAGCGACCTACCTGCTAACAAGCTATGCAGCGCGTAAGATGAAGATGACACCAACCGGTCACGCGGGTGGCATTCACAACTGGTTTGTGAAATCGACAGGGCAAGATTTTGATGCCATGCTCAAACAGCTTGGTACCGGTTTATTGGTCACGGAAGTGATGGGGCAGGGTGTGAACATTGTCACCGGTGATTACTCTCGCGGAGCAGCAGGTTTCTGGGTTGAAAATGGTGAAATCCAGTACCCAGTCTCTGAAATTACCGTAGCCGGAAACCTTGCACAGATGTTCCAACAGATCGTAGCGGTAGGCAATGATGTCGAAACTCGCTCACAGATCCAAACCGGTTCTATCTTGCTCGAGTCAATGAAAGTCGCAGGTGAATAACTACTCGACAACCAGATAGAAAAAGGGCGTCATTTTGCAATGACGCCCTTTTTAACATTCAGATGTTAAGGACTACTCAAAGCAGATCTCAATAAAGGCATTACCCCATTCAGAGGTAAATGGCATGAGGATAATAGCGCCATCGCATTTGTGACGAATGGTATGCCCTTTGCCTGAAACGACCACGGGTGTTGCCATATCAAAGTCAAAGCCATTTTCCGCGAGGATACGCTTCGCTCCGCCTGTCACCATGTTAGTAATTTCACCCACCATATCGGTGACTTCTTCATTTAAGCCGTGGGGTTTTTCCCCTAACATGTTTTGCATGATCTCGAGGGCTAATCCCTCTTCAAAGGTAATCGACATCGAGCCGCGGGTTTGATTCCCTACCATACCAATTAGACCAGAGACGTCGCCACGAGCGATTTCGTCTTTTTTAATTCTTGGCTTAAGTGGCTTGATCTCCATTGAAGCCATCGTTTTTAGCACGTTCATCAGTGAGGCTAAAAACGGATTTACAAATTCAGCGCGCATAACTTCTTCTATTTATTCTGCTCTTCCAATGATAAACACGTCTGGCATGTGCCGTGAGTTTCTATGACGTGGTTTGACAATTGGAAGCCATGTTTTTCAACGTTGCTATTTAGCAAGGCTATCAGAATACCATCTTGTAGTTCAACGACATTACCGCACTTGTCACAAATCAGCAGATGCGAATAGTGTTTATGCTCACCAAATGAACAGCAAGAGACAAAACTGTTGGTAGATTCAACTCGGTGGATAAATCCTTGTTCTAAAAGGAAGTCTAAAGCGCGATAGACCGTTGGCGGTTTCGCTTGTGGTTCGCTCACTTTTAACAGGTCAAGTAATTCATAAGCACTAGACGCCTTGTTACTTTCACAAATGAGTTCATACACACGCTTTCGCTGAGGTGTTAAACGAACTCCTCGTGCCGAGCAAATATCTTCTAGTTGTTTGATTAGCTTCTGATCCACATGTCCACCTATCTTAGCGAATTCCGCCCATTTTATACTAAATCCCACAATAGGTCGTTAGTTTCATTGTTCAAAGAGACACCAGATGATCTTTTAATCAAATTTCAGTGTAATGAATGTGATATGAGGACTGTTTCTTATTCTAGGTGGTTGATTTGTATTCGTTATTTCTATTTAATGCCCTCGGTTGCATATAATAATTAAATAGGTATTAGAATGAAAAAACTTTTATTAGTCTCACTATTAGCCCCTTCTTTAGCTTTCGCAGGCGCTCAAAATGCACCTTATGTCGGCGGGCAAGTTGGTCTATTCAACAAAGTAGAGCTTGAAATGAATGGTATAAGCTTGAATGAAAATGTAGACGGAGTGCCATTTGCTTTGTTTGCTGGTTATGAGATGGCGGTGGCAGATAATGTTGGTCTTGGCTTTGAGCTGGAATACAGAAACTTAAGCGATGCTAACTTCCAAAATGTGTTGAAGCTTGAAGGGCAAGGCGTGTCTTTGAATCTTAAGCCTAAGTTCTACATCAAAGATCTACCAATCTATGTTGGTCTTGTAGGTGGTATTGGACAATACAAAACGACAGCCACGGAGCTAATTACAGCGAATAGAGAGACAAGTGATTCGACCGATCTTGGTTGGCAATATGGCGTAGATTTCGGTTACGAGGCAGAGAATGGCTTTGCTTTTACTGTCGGCTATCGCGGTGTTTATATTGATTTCGAAGAAGATGGTGTGGACCTCAACTCTACGATCTCTGGTTTCAACGCTGGTATCTATTACCGCTTCTAACTTCTAATGCTCTACCTTGGTCATCAAGAGGTAGAGCATAACACTTACCTGCAGGATAAACAGTCGGCTCCGGCGCCATCCATTCGACGTTAGAGAGTTATGATTCTAACTCCTAATGCATGCGCTTTTTTCATTTTGCTTGTAACTTCATATTTACCGGTGTCACCCATGAACAACAATGAAGTGTGACTACTTACAGACCCATTTACGATAGCCCCCTTGGCTTCAAGTAGTTTTTTGAATTTCGCTCGTGGCAGCGGCAGAGTACCTGTGATTGCAACTTTCAAGTTTTGGATATCGATGGTTGAAAGCACTTCATCGAATGTTGCCAGCTCGCGTTCTATATCCATCATAGACGGCTCTTTAACGAGCCTCTGTTTAGCTGATTCCCGTTTGGCTTTCTGCTCATTCCATTCTTCGAGGTTTTTGCTAATCAGTGCGAAGTCCCTGAGTTTGATTTCACTTCCATCTTCAAGGATGATCCCCCAGTCCGCACCAACATAGCAAATATCACCGTAACGGCAGTCAATAGCTCGAATTGAAATACCATTTCGTGATAAAGCGAGAGGGATTACTTCTCTGTAGCCACTATCAGACCATGGGTTATCAGCTGAAATAGCCTCGCCGGGTTTAATGCCAAGTAATTCAAAAATTGTCATAGTAAGTTTTACCCTAAAAGGTGAGTTAGCCGCCTATTAATATTTCAAGGAACTCTAATTGGGTCGCAGTATTTTGTTTAGTCACTGCTAACCCATTAATTGAACGTTCGTAGACTTTGTATGTGACGCTGCCATAGAACATATTGTTTTTAGTTGTATCCCACCCCATCGCATCGGCATAGATAACCTGAATCGCTTTATTTTTGTCTCGTGATTCAATGAAGTCCCCTTCTTTGAATGCAATGTTAGGGCCTTGGGTCCATAGACGAACCTTACGTTTGTTTCTGATTCTCTCGATGTAGAGCAAGTCGAGGGCTTCTCTGAATCCAAAACCGACGTTGTAGTGCCAATGGTCATTGTTTAGAGAGCCATTTTGTTTAATTGGGCACCAGGTAATTTGGGGTACTACGAAAGCAACATGCTTGTCTTCATCAATTCTTATGAATCTGTTTTTATTCGTCTTTATGCGTCTATCAATTATGTGACGGATTGCGTCACTACCTGCCTCAGGGTAACGGTTTTGGGGAGTATTCGAACACATAATACGGCCTCTACAAAGTAAGTCGGCGATACATTAACCAAACATCGCTTTTTTAGGAAACTCTGTGTATTTGAGAGAATGATGGTAAATATTTTGACTTTGAAAACTGATGGAGAGTCGTAGGGGACTCGCCTAGTGCATTCCATGTCGATTATGGAAGTCGGGCGTTACTACTCATTAGAAGATGCAGCGCAAGGGGTAGCACTGGCATGACCCAAAAAGAAGTAATGCAACGTCTAGCGGTTGGCATCTTGACCGCTTTAATCAGCGCTTATATCTGGAAGCGCATCAACGGCTAGGAGTAACAGCAATGAAAATAGATTTGAAACAGACATCGACTAAGAAAGGGCTTGCGCTCATTGGTGCAGGTGTGGCACTGGCAACGGGGCACCCTGAACTATTAACGGCGAGCGTGACACCTGAAGGTTTGCAAGTAGGGGGCTTGATTGGAGTGGCTGCACCGTTCGTGATTGGTATTTGGGAGTGTCTAAGAGATGGGTATAAGAGTTGGAAATGAGTTTGCTTGAACCGATAGCAATACTGGCTATCACACTAGTTGGAAGTGCGATAGCCATCGTTGCAGTAATTAAAACAGATGTTATGTGGTTAAAGCAGATGATCGCAGAGTTAAAAGAGCGGGTTCGGGAACTCGAAAAAGCAAATTGATGTCGAGCGAGTCATCATGTCCTTTGACCCGTTGTGACGTAGCTCTTAAATTCCCGAGGGGCAATACCATACTTCTTTTTAAACAGAGCGCTAAAATAAGCATGGCTATCAAAACCGCACTTTACTGCGATTTGGGAGACAGATAAATCTGTGTACATTAGTAATTTCCTTGCATGATCTAGGCGGCAAGTATTAATTGTTTGACTGAAGTCACTCCCACTCTCCTTTAGCTTTCGCTGTAACGTCGCTTTAGACATGTTCAGTGCATTAGCTATGTCTTCTACTTTCCACTTTTTGCTCAGGTCTTCGCTTATAGTTTCGGAGATACAGTCAGTAATGTTTTTATAATCTGAAGCTTCGATTACATCTAAAATCTGACTCTCATGATACAGTTCAACCATAATACGAAAAAAGACAGCGTCAAAAATAGCTTCTTTTAGATCGCACTCAGACGCCGCTAAACGCTCTAAGCTGTCGAACAATTGTCCGACTAACTCCGAAGGTGATTGATAAATACTATTAGAATCATTGTGTGCAGCAACGTCTTCTGTAGCCTTCGACAAGGAACGCTTGCGAATACACGATAAAGTGTATTGAAGGTATTCTTTTGTAATATCAATAACGTCTACAATAATATTGTCTTTCGACGATCTATGTAAGGCTAGATTAAAATGCATGCCAATACTCACGAAAGCGACAGCATCTCCATCTAGCTCTTTTACTCGACCGAATCCCCCTAGAAAACCTCCCGCATTCTTTATCCTGATCAACTTGTAGCTCGTTGACTGAGTTCCTGCTGTGAAACTTTCTTTGAGGATAGTAACTCTGTTGTAGTTAGCTTTGCCGGTTAACTGCAGCATTAATCAACAATTCCTTTTTCTAACAGTGTTTCTTCGTTTACCAATGGTAAAGGGTAACCGAGGGCATAGCCCTGAATATAAACAGAATCCCCCATTACACATTGCTGTTGGTGTTTGGACTCTACTCCTTCAACAATTATTCCCTTGCGGCAATAATTTTTTAGCAAGCTCACTAATGACTTGAAGGGTTGAAAGTCGTTGCTAGAGCGGTAAAGGAATGATTTGTCGATTTTTATCCTATCCCATTTAATCGCCCCTAGAGTCCTGTTTGCATCTTCATTCGAAGGGGAGTAGTCATCTAACCAAATTTCATGTCCATTGCTCTGCAATTTTTTGACGTTTCGTAAGACAGCTCTATTCATAGAGGACAAAGAGTATTCGTTTACCTCGATTGCAATTGGTGTCTCGGACATGGCTACGACTTTCTCGACAAATAGATCATCGTTCAAACTAGATAAAGTTAAGTTTAAAGACATAAACAGTGGCTTTTTGTGCTGCCTAGAGTTGTTTAAACGCTGAATGACCTCTAACTGCGCTATGAACACTGCCTTTATCGTTTCATCACTCACATCCTCAAAGAAAGATTGAGCTTCATAGTTCCCCCCGAAACTACTCTCTATAGAAGATAAGACTTCGTATCCTATGATGTGCAACTCTCTCGAGGAGGATATAGGTTGTGAGAGAAACTCTAAATCGACAAAGCTTGCTTGTTCGTTGTCTGTAGATATACGTATTCCATTTCGTATATTTTCGTATTTTAGAATAGACATTTTTCACCCTTTTGGGCGAAAGCTAACCGTTGAGCTCCTTTATGGTCAACTTGATTTATATGTCATTATCAAAATACGATGTAATTTTTATAGAATGAGTGTAGTAAAAGCGATAGCAAAAATCACTGTCACCTAAGTTGTCTAAACACAGTCTTTGGCGGCGATACTTAAAACGTTTTAGCATGCAATTTGTGCGGATATAACTGCGTGTATACTTGCCAAAGTATGTTTAAGTTACGATGCCCAGTTACTAGGGCGACCTCTTCGATAGAATACCCTTTCTCAAATAGTCGACTTGCCCCCTCGCGTCGCAAGTCGTGGTAACGTAAATTCTCTATGCCGAGTTTGTTCCTAACTCTCTGGAATCCGGCAGTAACACTTCGAGAGTTAAATGGGAAAATAAGTTCGCTTCTTTTAGGTTGCGTCATTGCTATATCAAAAGACTCACCCAATAAAGGTACCATCATATGGTTGCCTTGTTTCTTGCGAGGATCTTTACGGTCACGTACAACTACTGTTCTATGTTCTTCGTTTATATCCTCCCAGCGCAGAGAACAAACTTCACCAATCCTCATGCAAGTCAAAATACTAAACTCAAGAATATCAACAAACGGGATGCGAGCTTGTCCATTGGCTCTGGCGTTCTGGCGTTCAATCAGCCCTTGTTTTAGTGCTTCAAGCTCTTCACCAGTGGGGCGGCGAGTTCTTTTTTGGCTTTTACAAACCAAGCCCATATCTACAAGAACGGGCACTGCTTCCTCAAATACATTAAAGTTAGCTGAGATATTGAATACTGGATTGGCTTTCTTCATAACAGAGCGTAAGTAAGCAATGTCATGGTAGATAGTAGCACCGCCAGCTCCAGCAGCTTTTCGGTTTTTGCAGTGCTCGATTAAATCGCTAGTTCGGAGCTTGTCGCTCTCCACTTTGGCTATGTCGCAGTCTCTGAGCATTCGAATTACGTACTGCTTGGTTCTGCCTGTTTTATCCCATAAATCAGGTTCTTCCATAAACTTATCTAGCAGTACGGATAGCGGTACGGATTTTTGCATTGCAGAGTACGGATCTTCTAACTCTCTAACCCGTTTCGTACCGTATGTACGGGCATGTTCTTTTTTTCTGAATGTTTTCGATTCTCTGTGTATAATCACCGACCTATTTTTGACGACGACGTCTACAGTAAAGCGGCTCTCTCCGCTTTTCAGTGTGCGTTTTTTAATGCTGAATGATGCCATTTGTCCTACTCCTTCCATGCGTACTATATGCGTACTGATAGGGGCATTTGGGGGCAATTCTAGCAAGTTCCTGTATATATATACAGTATCAAGATTTCGAGTAACACGTTATGAAACCTGAAGAAACTAGTAAATACACTGCGAACCGCTTATCCGTTGCGCCCATGCTCGATTGGACAGACAGACATTGCCGTTACTTCCATCGTCTCCTGTCATCTCAAACTTTGTTGTACACCGAGATGGTAACAACAGGTGCGATCATTCACGGTAAAGGTGACTTTCTCGCGTATAACGAAGAAGAGCACCCAGTGGCGCTTCAGCTAGGTGGTTCAAACCCAGCTGACTTGGCGACCTGTGCAAAGCTCGCAGCGGAGCGTGGCTATGATGAAGTAAACCTAAACGTAGGTTGTCCATCAGATCGCGTACAGAATGGTCGTTTTGGTGCATGCCTGATGGCTGAACCAGATTTAGTGGCTGAGTGCGTGGCAGCGATGCGTGAAGTAGCTGATATTCCAGTGACGGTAAAAACTCGTATTGGTATCGACGATCAAGACTCGTATGAGTTTTTGACTAAGTTCGTGTCTACAGTTTCTGAGAAGGGCGGTGTGGATCAGTTTACCATTCACGCACGTAAAGCTTGGCTAAGTGGCTTGAGCCCGAAAGAGAACCGAGAGATACCACCGTTGGATTACCCTCGCGCTTACCAAATTAAGAAAGACTTCCCACATCTGAATGTGGCAGTAAATGGCGGCGTTAAAACACTAGAAGAATCTCTAGAGCACTTGCAGCACCTTGATGGCGTGATGATCGGTCGTGAGGCGTATCAGAACCCTTACATCCTCGCCCAGGTTGATCAGCTTATCTTTGGTTTAGACACGCCAGTGAAAAAGCGCAAGCAAATCGTGGAAGAGATGTACCCGTACATTGAGCGTCAGCTTTCTAACGGCTCGTACCTTGGTCATATCTCTCGTCATATGATTGGCTTGTTCCAAGCAATGCCAGGCGCAAGGCAATGGCGTCGTTACATCAGTGAAAATGCACATAAGAAAGGTGCTGGCATTGAAGTGCTTGAAACAGCACTAGCAAAAATCCCATCTGAACTGGATGTGTAATTTACCAATCATTTGGCGATAAATACCAACTCCGACTGTGCGAAAGCAAGTCGGAGTTTTTGTTTCTAGCTATCTATATGATTTTTAAAGAATCAAAAAGTTGGAACACTTCCTGCAATCTATTTGAGTAATTCAAAAGACTTAAACTAGCAACGAAATGGGAGAGGTTATGTTTGAACTAATTTTCGTTTTGGTATTTCTTGCAACTCTTGTCATGACAGGCGTTACGTTTGTCACTGTGACAATGGCGATTGTGGTGTCGTTCGCGGTGATGTTTCTGTTGGGTATGGTTGGGGTTGTTTTAAATCTCTTGCCTTACATTATTGCCTTCCTTATAGCGATTTGGATCTATAAAAAGGTAATGGCGCCCACAAATTAACAAACTGATCACAAATAACCCTACAGGGATAAGCACAATTGCTATAGTTATCTATATGACCAAGGGCGTCGGTCATTATCGGATTTCTGGAGGGAGCCATGACAATTACGGAATTGAAGTATTTATTCCATCAAGATTTACTGGCAGAAGCGATCATTGAACCCGCCGAATCCGAAGGCGGTTGGATCGTTGAGTTTCGCCACAAGCAAGGCGGTTTCGTTATGCTGACGGATATTCACGGCGCTGAGTGTCAGTATAATGATCTCGACAAAGCGTCTAAATCCGCGCTAGCCGTCGGCTTCACTGAGGTTCGTATTGAGGCTAAATAGCCTCCCTACCAAACGAGCCTCTTCTTCCAAAAAGTTATAAAACATTCATATCTATTCTTTCTTGTTATTAAGGTGGTTGGTTAATCTATCGTCACGCAATGATTAGGGATGTCGTGACAATGTCTTCAAACGTAAAACAGTCGCCGAACGGTAATAACAATTCTCAAGAGTTACCAAGCCTAGCTGCTCCACTTAACGATCAGCAGCTATCACAACTACAACAAGCATCAACGAACCTATCTTCAAACCAGCTTGCATGGGTAAGCGGGTATTTTTGGGGATTGAGTCAGGCGGGTGCACCATCAGCGCTTACTCCAGTTGCCAGCGCAGTGAATACAGCTGCGGCAGTTGTACCAGCAGGCAAGCTGACCATTATCTTTGCTTCTCAAACAGGTAACGCCAAAGGGGTTGCTGAGGAGCTAAAAGAAGAAGCTTCTGCGCTTGGTATCGATGTTGAGCTATTTGATGCAAGTGACTACAAAGGTAAAAACCTAGCGAAAGAGACACACGTCATCGTTGTTGCCTCTACAAACGGTGAGGGCGAAGCGCCTGATAACGCGATCGAGCTACATGAGTTCCTTCAATCTAAGAAAGCGCCAAAACTTCCGAACCTCAAGTATGGTGTTATTGGTTTAGGCGATTCTAGCTATGAGTTCTTCTGTCAAACCGGTAAAGATTTTGATGAGTACCTAGGTAAGTTAGGTGCTACCTCATTTATTGATCGCATCGACTGTGACGTTGATTACGACGCGCCAGCGGGAGAGTGGCGAGTGAAAGCGCTAGAGGTCATCAAAGAAGATCTTGCCTCTCAACCAGCAGATGTTGTGACATTGCCTGTTGCTACAGCTGCTGCCACGGTTAACTACACTAAGAAAAATCCATATACCGCAACACTACTGACTAGCCAAAAGATCACGGGTCGTGATTCTGGCAAAGATGTTCGCCATATTGAGATTGATCTTGAAGGCTCTGGCATCACTTACAAGCCTGGCGATGCGTTAGGTGTGTGGTTCGAGAACAGCAGTGAGCTGGTGGATGCACTTCTTGCTCAAGTCGGTCTATCAGGTATTGAAAGTGTAGATGTGGATGGGGAGAGCCTATCTTTACGTTCTGCGCTGATTAAGCACTATGAGATCACCGCGGCAAATCCTCAGCAAGTAGTACAATACGCGGAAATTTCAGGCAGTAAAAAGCTTGAGAAGCTAGCCGCGGATAAAGACAAACTACGCGAGTATGCTTCGAATACTCAAGTGATTGATGTCTTTAAAGAGAAGAAAGCAAAACTAGAGGCCGAGCAATTACTGGGTCTACTACGCCGTTTAACCCCACGTCTCTATTCTATCGCATCGAGCCAAGAAGAAGTGGATGAAGAAGTTCATCTAACGGTTGGACTTGTTGAGTATCAAGCCGGTGAAGAAAGCCGATTTGGTGGTGCATCTTACTTCCTATCTCGTGGATTAGAAGAAGGTGGTGAAGTTAAAGTATTCGTTGAGCACAACAATAACTTCAAGCTACCAGAAAATGGTGATACGCCTGTGATTATGGTGGGCCCAGGTACGGGTATTGCGCCATTCAGAAGCTTCATTCAAGAGCGTGATAACCAAGGCGACAGCGGCAAAAACTGGTTGTTCTTTGGCGACCGCACGTTCACTCAAGATTTCCTATATCAAGTGGAATGGCAAAAGTATCTGAAGTCAGGTGTGCTAAACCGATTGGATGTGGCCTTTAGCCGTGACCAGCATGAGAAGGTGTATGTTCAGCATCGATTGCTAGAACAAGGTGAGCAGGTATGGCAATGGTTACAGGAAGGTGCCCACATTTATGTATGTGGCGATGCCAACCATATGGCCAAAGATGTTCACAATGCCCTGATTGAGATCGTTAAGGTGCATGGTGGAAAAGAAGCTGACCAGGCAGAAGAATTTGTCAACGAACTAAGAAAAGCAAAACGTTATCAGAAGGATGTGTACTAATGAGCAAGCAATCAGCCACTATTCAAGAAGTGTTGGGTGAAGAGTTGGGGCCGTTGTCTGATAACGAGCGTCTAAAAGGGCAGAGTAACCTACTGCGTGGAACCATTGAGAACGATCTTCAAGATCGTATTACAGGTGGATTTACCGCCGACAACTTCCAGCTCATTCGCTTCCACGGTATGTATCAGCAAGATGACCGTGATATCCGTAACGAGCGAGCTAAGCAAAAACTAGAACCTCTACACAACGTGATGCTTCGCGCGCGTATGCCGGGCGGTATTATCACGCCTAAGCAATGGTTAGCTATCGACAAGTTTGCGACTGATCATTCGTTGTATGGAAGTATTCGTTTAACGACGCGTCAAACGTTCCAGTTTCATGGTGTGCTGAAGCCAAACATCAAACTAATGCACCAAACGCTGAACTCTATCGGTATTGATTCTATTGCGACAGCCGGTGACGTGAACCGTAACGTGTTATGTACGACTAACCCTGTGGAATCAGAGCTACATCAAGAAGCCTACGAGTGGGCGAAAAAGATCAGTGAGCATTTGCTTCCGAAAACCAAAGCGTATGCAGAGATTTGGCTTGATGGTGAGAAAGTAGAAAGCACAGAAGAAGACGAACCTATTCTGGGTAAAAACTACTTACCACGTAAGTTCAAAACGACAGTGGTGATCCCACCGCAAAATGATGTGGACGTGCACGCCAATGACCTGAACTTTGTCGCGATTGCTGATAACGGCAAGCTGGTGGGCTTCAACGTCCTTGTTGGTGGTGGTCTTGCCATGACTCACGGTGATACGTCGACGTACCCGAGACGTGCCGATGACTTTGGTTTTGTTCCTCTGGAGAAAACGCTAGATGTAGCAGCAGCGGTTGTGACGACTCAGCGTGACTGGGGTAACCGTTCAAATCGTAAGAATGCTAAGACTAAGTACACACTTGACCGTGTTGGCATTGATGTATTTAAAGCAGAAGTTGAAAAACGCGCTGGCATTAGCTTCGAGCAAAGCCGTCCTTACGAGTTTACTGAGCGTGGCGACAGAATTGGTTGGGTTGAGGGTATCGATGGTAAATACCACTTAGCACTATTCATTGAGAATGGTCGACTGCTCGACTTCCCTGGTAAGCCTCTTAAAACCGGTGTTGCTGAGATCGCTAAGATCCACAAAGGCGACTTTAGGATGACGGCAAACCAAAACCTGATTGTCGCCAAGGTATCTAAGTCAAACAAAGCAAAGATTGAGAAGATCGCTCGTGAACATGGTCTGATGGACGATGCGGTATCTGAGCAGCGCAAAAACTCGATGGCGTGTGTGGCTTTCCCAACTTGTCCTCTTGCAATGGCAGAAGCGGAACGCTTCCTACCAAGCTTTGTTACTGATGTAGAGAGCATTCTGGATAAACACCAGATCCCAAGTGATGAGAGCATCATCTTGAGGATCACCGGATGTCCAAATGGTTGTGGTCGAGCGATGTTGGCTGAAATTGGTTTGGTTGGTAAAGCGCCGGGCCGATACAACCTGCACTTAGGCGGCAACAAAGCAGGTACCCGTGTACCTAAGATGTACAAAGAGAACATTACGGATGCGCAAATCCTAGAAGAGATTGATGCTTTAGTAGGTCAGTGGGCGGAGCAGCGTAATGAAGGTGAAGCATTTGGTGACTTCGTTATCCGCGCAGGGATTATAGAAGAGGTCAAAGTATCGAAAAGGGACTTCTATGCCTAGAGACGTTATTTCCCAGAAACAAGCAGCTAAAGAAGGCTCAGTTAGCGAAATCGCGCAAGATCAGTCAAAAGCGCTAGAGCTTCAAGAGCTGCTGTCACTGACTAAAACCGAGCAGATTTTAAAGCTAGCAGAGCTAAATGGTCAGCTTGAGCTATTGACTGCGAAGCAGAGAGTTGAGTGGGCGTTAGAGAATTTGCCAGGTGGGCATATCCTAAGTTCAAGCTTCGGAGTTCAGGCGGCGGTTATGCTTCACTTAGTGACAAGTGTAAAAGCGGACGTTCCGGTAGTGCTTACCGATACAGGGTATCTATTTCCAGAAACGTATCAGTTTATAGATAAGCTTCAGAAGCAGTTAGATCTGAACCTACACATCTATAAAGCGAACATCTCGCCAGCTTGGCAAGAGGCTCGCTACGGTAAGCTATGGGAAAAAGGGCTTGATGGACTTAAACAATACAACCAGCTTAATAAAGTAGAGCCAATGAAAAGGGCACTCGAAGAGTTGGATGTTCACACTTGGTTTTCTGGCCTAAGACGTGAGCAGTCAGAGAGTCGAGCTAACTTGCCAGTACTGGCGATTCAAAACGGCCGCTTTAAGTTCTTGCCAATCATCGATTGGAGTAACGAACAAGTTGATAGCTATATAGAAGAGCACGGCTTGAGTTATCACCCTCTTAAAGAAGCGGGTTACCTATCTTTAGGTGATACCCACTCCACAGTGAAGTGGGAACCTGGTATGAAAGAAGAGGAAACGCGCTTTAATGGTTTAAAACGTGAGTGTGGTTTGCACGAAGACGACGGTGAGACAGACGGTTCTGGTATTTAGCCTCGTTTGCATCATTACTAAAAGGAGGGCTTAGCCCTCCTTTTTTAATAACTCTGTGGATAACTTGTAGTCATTGCTAGGATAAAGTTGAATAAATAAGGCTTTGAATGAAAAAGACGCGGTTAGGCGTTGTTTTTGTGTTTTTTCTAAAAAAAGGCTTGCTAATGTGATGAGGCTCTCTATAATGCGCTTCCACTGACACGGCAGAGCCCACAAGGGTTCGAGGCGATAGTCAGTAAGGCATTCAGCTTACAAGATGGTCTTCTAGTTAGATTTGAAAAAATCAAAAATAATTAGAAAAAAGTGTTTGACACTGAGAATCATCTCGCTAGAATGGCCGCCTCTTGAGACGAAACGCAGCAGCGAGCAGTTGAAGAGATGTTCTTTAAAAATATAGACCTATCAATCTGTGTGGGCACTCGTTGATGATAATCAAATTAGATACCTCGGTATCAAATTAGGTTTTCAATGAACTGAGTGACCAATCAAGTCGAAAGACTTGGCACAGTCAATTCATTATCGTTCTGTTGGAACGATAATAGCTTTAGATTACTAAGGTAGTTTAAAGTCAGTATTCATTGAGCCGACAAAATCTTAAATTGAAGAGTTTGATCATGGCTCAGATTGAACGCTGGCGGCAGGCCTAACACATGCAAGTCGAGCGGAAACGAGTTAACTGAACCTTCGGGGAACGTTAACGGCGTCGAGCGGCGGACGGGTGAGTAATGCCTGGGAAATTGCCCTGATGTGGGGGATAACCATTGGAAACGATGGCTAATACCGCATAATAGCTTCGGCTCAAAGAGGGGGACCTTCGGGCCTCTCGCGTCAGGATATGCCCAGGTGGGATTAGCTAGTTGGTGAGGTAATGGCTCACCAAGGCGACGATCCCTAGCTGGTCTGAGAGGATGATCAGCCACACTGGAACTGAGACACGGTCCAGACTCCTACGGGAGGCAGCAGTGGGGAATATTGCACAATGGGCGCAAGCCTGATGCAGCCATGCCGCGTGTGTGAAGAAGGCCTTCGGGTTGTAAAGCACTTTCAGTCGTGAGGAAGGCGGTGTCGTTAATAGCGGCATCGTTTGACGTTAGCGACAGAAGAAGCACCGGCTAACTCCGTGCCAGCAGCCGCGGTAATACGGAGGGTGCGAGCGTTAATCGGAATTACTGGGCGTAAAGCGCATGCAGGTGGTTAGTTAAGTCAGATGTGAAAGCCCGGGGCTCAACCTCGGAACTGCATTTGAAACTGGCTGACTAGAGTACTGTAGAGGGGGGTAGAATTTCAGGTGTAGCGGTGAAATGCGTAGAGATCTGAAGGAATACCGGTGGCGAAGGCGGCCCCCTGGACAGATACTGACACTCAGATGCGAAAGCGTGGGGAGCAAACAGGATTAGATACCCTGGTAGTCCACGCCGTAAACGATGTCTACTTGGAGGTTGTGGCCTTGAGCCGTGGCTTTCGGAGCTAACGCGTTAAGTAGACCGCCTGGGGAGTACGGTCGCAAGATTAAAACTCAAATGAATTGACGGGGGCCCGCACAAGCGGTGGAGCATGTGGTTTAATTCGATGCAACGCGAAGAACCTTACCTACTCTTGACATCCTCAGAAGAGACTGGAGACAGTCTTGTGCCTTCGGGAACTGAGAGACAGGTGCTGCATGGCTGTCGTCAGCTCGTGTTGTGAAATGTTGGGTTAAGTCCCGCAACGAGCGCAACCCTTATCCTTGTTTGCCAGCACTTCGGGTGGGAACTCCAGGGAGACTGCCGGTGATAAACCGGAGGAAGGTGGGGACGACGTCAAGTCATCATGGCCCTTACGAGTAGGGCTACACACGTGCTACAATGGCGCATACAGAGGGCAGCCAACTTGCGAAAGTGAGCGAATCCCAAAAAGTGCGTCGTAGTCCGGATTGGAGTCTGCAACTCGACTCCATGAAGTCGGAATCGCTAGTAATCGTGGATCAGAATGCCACGGTGAATACGTTCCCGGGCCTTGTACACACCGCCCGTCACACCATGGGAGTGGGCTGCAAAAGAAGTGGGTAGTTTAACCTTCGGGAGGACGCTCACCACTTTGTGGTTCATGACTGGGGTGAAGTCGTAACAAGGTAGCCCTAGGGGAACCTGGGGCTGGATCACCTCCTTATACGAAAGATTATTGCGATGAGTGTTCACACAGATTGATTGGTTTTTATTAATAAAGACGAAAGAGCTTTAATTAATGTTTAGTCATTGATTAAAGCTTTTTGCTTTAAGCTCTTTAACAATTTGGAAAGCTGACGAATAACATTTGATTAATGTTATTCAATTAAAAGTTCTCAAATCCTAACTTTCTTTGAAACATAAGAGAATTAGGTACCAACACACATTCAAGTGTTCTTGGGAATAGCGAAAGCTATTCATATTTGAGTCCGGCAAAATCGAGTCTGCACATGTATAAAAATGCAGACAACTTTGGTTGTTTGACCGTTTGCTTTCACTTTTCAAAAGTGAAGACAAATAGAAAGACCCTTTGGGGTTGTATGGTTAAGTGACTAAGCGTACACGGTGGATGCCTTGGCAGTCAGAGGCGATGAAAGGCGTAATAACTTGCGATAAGCCCAGATTAGGTAGTAATAACCTGTGAGTCTGGGATTCCTGAATGGGGAAACCCACCTACATAAGTAGGTATCGCTGAGTGAATACATAGCTCAGCGAGGCGAACCGGGGGAACTGAAACATCTAAGTACCCCGAGGAAGAGAAATCAACCGAGATTCCGAAAGTAGCGGCGAGCGAAATTGGATTAGCCCTTAAGCTTTTAATGAGACAGGTGAAGGCTCTGGAAAGTGCCGCGATACAGGGTGATAGCCCCGTAACCGACATCTCATCATCAGTGAAATCGAGTAGGGCGGGACACGTGATATCCTGTCTGAATATGGGGGGACCATCCTCCAAGGCTAAATACTACTGACTGACCGATAGTGAACCAGTACCGTGAGGGAAAGGCGAAAAGAACCCCTGTGAGGGGAGTGAAATAGAACCTGAAACCGTGTACGTACAAGCAGTAGGAGCACCTTCGTGGTGTGACTGCGTACCTTTTGTATAATGGGTCAGCGACTTATATTCAGTGGCAAGGTTAACCGTTTAGGGGAGCCGTAGGGAAACCGAGTCTTAACTGGGCGTTCAGTCTCTGGATATAGACCCGAAACCAGGTGATCTAGCCATGGGCAGGTTGAAGGTTGAGTAACATCAACTGGAGGACCGAACCGACTAATGTTGAAAAATTAGCGGATGACTTGTGGCTAGGGGTGAAAGGCCAATCAAACCTGGAGATAGCTGGTTCTCCCCGAAATCTATTTAGGTAGAGCCTCGGACGAATACTACTGGGGGTAGAGCACTGTTAAGGCTAGGGGGTCATCCCGACTTACCAACCCTTTGCAAACTCCGAATACCAGTAAGTACTATCCGGGAGACACACGGCGGGTGCTAACGTCCGTCGTGGAGAGGGAAACAACCCAGACCGCCAGCTAAGGTCCCAAATTATAGCTAAGTGGGAAACGATGTGGGAAGGCTTAGACAGCTAGGATGTTGGCTTAGAAGCAGCCATCATTTAAAGAAAGCGTAATAGCTCACTAGTCGAGTCGGCCTGCGCGGAAGATGTAACGGGGCTAAGCTATAAACCGAAGCTGCGGCAATGCATTTATGTATTGGGTAGGGGAGCGTTCTGTAAGCCGTTGAAGGTGAACTGTAAGGTTTGCTGGAGGTATCAGAAGTGCGAATGCTGACATGAGTAACGATAAAGGGGGTGAAAAACCTCCTCGCCGGAAGACCAAGGGTTCCTGTCCAACGTTAATCGGGGCAGGGTGAGTCGACCCCTAAGGCGAGGCCGAAAGGCGTAGTCGATGGGAAACGGGTTAATATTCCCGTACTTCTTACAATTGCGATGGGGGGACGGAGAAGGCTAGGTGGGCCTGGCGACGGTTGTCCAGGTTCAAGTGCGTAGGCTTGAGAGTTAGGTAAATCCGGCTCTCTTTAAGGCTGAGACACGACGTCGAGCTACTACGGTAGTGAAGTCATTGATGCCATGCTTCCAGGAAAAGCCTCTAAGCTTCAGATTGTAAGGAATCGTACCCCAAACCGACACAGGTGGTCGGGTAGAGAATACCAAGGCGCTTGAGAGAACTCGGGTGAAGGAACTAGGCAAAATGGTACCGTAACTTCGGGAGAAGGTACGCTCCTCGCGGTGAAGTCCCTTGCGGATGGAGCTATGGGGAGTCGCAGATACCAGGTGGCTGCAACTGTTTATTAAAAACACAGCACTGTGCAAAATCGTAAGATGACGTATACGGTGTGACGCCTGCCCGGTGCCGGAAGGTTAATTGATGGGGTTAGACTTCGGTCGAAGCTCTTGATCGAAGCCCCGGTAAACGGCGGCCGTAACTATAACGGTCCTAAGGTAGCGAAATTCCTTGTCGGGTAAGTTCCGACCTGCACGAATGGCGTAATGATGGCCACGCTGTCTCCACCCGAGACTCAGTGAAATTGAAATCGCTGTGAAGATGCAGTGTACCCGCGGCTAGACGGAAAGACCCCGTGAACCTTTACTACAGCTTGGCACTGAACATTGACCCTACATGTGTAGGATAGGTGGGAGGCTTTGAAACTAGTACGCCAGTATTAGTGGAGCCGTCCTTGAAATACCACCCTTGTAGTGTTGATGTTCTAACGTCGACCCCTTATCGGGGTTGCGGACAGTGCCTGGTGGGTAGTTTGACTGGGGCGGTCTCCTCCCAAAGAGTAACGGAGGAGCACGAAGGTGGGCTAATCACGGTTGGACATCGTGAGGTTAGTGCAATGGCATAAGCCCGCTTGACTGCGAGAATGACAATTCGAGCAGGTGCGAAAGCAGGTCATAGTGATCCGGTGGTTCTGAATGGAAGGGCCATCGCTCAACGGATAAAAGGTACTCCGGGGATAACAGGCTGATACCGCCCAAGAGTTCATATCGACGGCGGTGTTTGGCACCTCGATGTCGGCTCATCACATCCTGGGGCTGAAGTCGGTCCCAAGGGTATGGCTGTTCGCCATTTAAAGTGGTACGCGAGCTGGGTTTAGAACGTCGTGAGACAGTTCGGTCCCTATCTGCCGTGGGCGTTGGAAGATTGAAGGGGGCTGCTCCTAGTACGAGAGGACCGGAGTGGACGAACCTCTGGTGTTCGGGTTGTGATGCCAATCGCATTGCCCGGTAGCTAAGTTCGGAATCGATAACCGCTGAAAGCATCTAAGCGGGAAGCGAGCCCTGAGATGAGTCTTCCCTGGCACTTTAAGTGTCCTAAAGGGTTGTTCGAGACTAGAACGTTGATAGGCAGGGTGTGTAAGCGTTGTGAGGCGTTGAGCTAACCTGTACTAATTGCCCGTGAGGCTTAACCATACAACACCCAAAGGGTTTTGATGGACTCAAAGCAAGAACGAATTGAATGTGTATGAGAACGCATTAACAGCTTTCCGAATTAAGAATTTGCTTGGCGACCATAGCGTTGTGGACCCACCTGACTCCATGCCGAACTCAGAAGTGAAACGCAATAGCGCCGATGGTAGTGTGGGGCTTCCCCATGTGAGAGTAGGACATCGCCAGGCTCTTATTTATTTTCACTTTTTTGAAAAGTGAAGACAAAAGGTTCGACTTTGCTTATTTGATAAGCAAGTCACCATAGAGTTCTAAATAAACTTAGAATTTTATGTTGACTTACAGAGTCAGTAGCGTATTATACGCATCCGCTTCAAGGGCAAGTCCTTGATAGCAAAGCTCTTTAACAATATAAACCTATCAATCTGTGTGGGCACTCGTTGATGATAATCAAATTAGATACTTCGGTATCAAATTAGGTTTCAATGAAACGAAGTGACCATTGAATCGAAAGATTCAGCACAGTCAATTCAAACATTACTTATGCTATTTATTAGCAAGAGCAATGTTCAGTATTCATTGAGCCGAACAAAATCTTAAATTGAAGAGTTTGATCATGGCTCAGATTGAACGCTGGCGGCAGGCCTAACACATGCAAGTCGAGCGGAAACGAGTTAACTGAACCTTCGGGGGACGTTAACGGCGTCGAGCGGCGGACGGGTGAGTAATGCCTGGGAAATTGCCCTGATGTGGGGGATAACCATTGGAAACGATGGCTAATACCGCATAATAGCTTCGGCTCAAAGAGGGGGACCTTCGGGCCTCTCGCGTCAGGATATGCCCAGGTGGGATTAGCTAGTTGGTGAGGTAATGGCTCACCAAGGCGACGATCCCTAGCTGGTCTGAGAGGATGATCAGCCACACTGGAACTGAGACACGGTCCAGACTCCTACGGGAGGCAGCAGTGGGGAATATTGCACAATGGGCGCAAGCCTGATGCAGCCATGCCGCGTGTGTGAAGAAGGCCTTCGGGTTGTAAAGCACTTTCAGTCGTGAGGAAGGCGGTGTCGTTAATAGCGGCATCGTTTGACGTTAGCGACAGAAGAAGCACCGGCTAACTCCGTGCCAGCAGCCGCGGTAATACGGAGGGTGCGAGCGTTAATCGGAATTACTGGGCGTAAAGCGCATGCAGGTGGTTAGTTAAGTCAGATGTGAAAGCCCGGGGCTCAACCTCGGAACTGCATTTGAAACTGGCTGACTAGAGTACTGTAGAGGGGGGTAGAATTTCAGGTGTAGCGGTGAAATGCGTAGAGATCTGAAGGAATACCGGTGGCGAAGGCGGCCCCCTGGACAGATACTGACACTCAGATGCGAAAGCGTGGGGAGCAAACAGGATTAGATACCCTGGTAGTCCACGCCGTAAACGATGTCTACTTGGAGGTTGTGGCCTTGAGCCGTGGCTTTCGGAGCTAACGCGTTAAGTAGACCGCCTGGGGAGTACGGTCGCAAGATTAAAACTCAAATGAATTGACGGGGGCCCGCACAAGCGGTGGAGCATGTGGTTTAATTCGATGCAACGCGAAGAACCTTACCTACTCTTGACATCCTCAGAAGAGACTGGAGACAGTCTTGTGCCTTCGGGAACTGAGAGACAGGTGCTGCATGGCTGTCGTCAGCTCGTGTTGTGAAATGTTGGGTTAAGTCCCGCAACGAGCGCAACCCTTATCCTTGTTTGCCAGCACTTCGGGTGGGAACTCCAGGGAGACTGCCGGTGATAAACCGGAGGAAGGTGGGGACGACGTCAAGTCATCATGGCCCTTACGAGTAGGGCTACACACGTGCTACAATGGCGCATACAGAGGGCGGCCAACTTGCGAAAGTGAGCGAATCCCAAAAAGTGCGTCGTAGTCCGGATTGGAGTCTGCAACTCGACTCCATGAAGTCGGAATCGCTAGTAATCGTGGATCAGAATGCCACGGTGAATACGTTCCCGGGCCTTGTACACACCGCCCGTCACACCATGGGAGTGGGCTGCAAAAGAAGTGGGTAGTTTAACCTTCGGGAGGACGCTCACCACTTTGTGGTTCATGACTGGGGTGAAGTCGTAACAAGGTAGCCCTAGGGGAACCTGGGGCTGGATCACCTCCTTATACGAAAGATTATTGCGATGAGTGTTCACACAGATTGATACGGTTTATGAATTAAAGACGATGCTTGGGTCTGTAGCTCAGGTGGTTAGAGCGTTCGCCTGATAAGCGAGAGGTCGGTGGTTCAAGTCCACTCAGACCCACCAATCTTCCTCCCAGATGATTGGCGGTAAGCATCAACACTGATGGGGCTATAGCTCAGCTGGGAGAGCGCCTGCCTTGCACGCAGGAGGTCTGCGGTTCGATCCCGCATAGCTCCACCATCTTTAAGCGTTTTCTCTATCGAGAATTCTTAAAAATGGTTACTTCATTACGAAGTAATTAGCTCTTTAACAATTTGGAAAGCTGACGAATAACATTTGATTAATGTTATTCAATTAAAAGTTCTCAAATCCTATATCGAAAGATGTAGGTACCAACACACATTCAAGTGTTCTTGGCTTTTGTTTTCGCTTTTAGAAAGCAAAAGAAATTTTTGAGTCCGGCAAAATCGAGTCTGCACATGTATAAAAATGCAGGCAACTTTGGTTACGTAACAAAGACCCTTTGGGGTTGTATGGTTAAGTGACTAAGCGTACACGGTGGATGCCTTGGCAGTCAGAGGCGATGAAAGGCGTAATAACTTGCGATAAGCCCAGATTAGGTAGTAATAACCTTTGAGTCTGGGATTCCTGAATGGGGAAACCCACCTGCATAAGCAGGTATCGCTGAGTGAATACATAGCTCAGCGAGGCGAACCGGGGGAACTGAAACATCTAAGTACCCCGAGGAAGAGAAATCAACCGAGATTCCGAAAGTAGCGGCGAGCGAAATTGGATTAGCCCTTAAGCTTTTAATGAGACAGGTGAAGGCTCTGGAAAGTGCCGCGATACAGGGTGATAGCCCCGTAACCGACATCTCATCATCAGTGAAATCGAGTAGGGCGGGACACGTGATATCCTGTCTGAATATGGGGGGACCATCCTCCAAGGCTAAATACTACTGACTGACCGATAGTGAACCAGTACCGTGAGGGAAAGGCGAAAAGAACCCCTGTGAGGGGAGTGAAATAGAACCTGAAACCGTGTACGTACAAGCAGTAGGAGCACCTTCGTGGTGTGACTGCGTACCTTTTGTATAATGGGTCAGCGACTTATATTCAGTGGCAAGGTTAACCGTTTAGGGGAGCCGTAGGGAAACCGAGTCTTAACTGGGCGTTCAGTCTCTGGATATAGACCCGAAACCAGGTGATCTAGCCATGGGCAGGTTGAAGGTTGAGTAACATCAACTGGAGGACCGAACCGACTAATGTTGAAAAATTAGCGGATGACTTGTGGCTAGGGGTGAAAGGCCAATCAAACCTGGAGATAGCTGGTTCTCCCCGAAATCTATTTAGGTAGAGCCTCGGACGAATACTACTGGGGGTAGAGCACTGTTAAGGCTAGGGGGTCATCCCGACTTACCAACCCTTTGCAAACTCCGAATACCAGTAAGTACTATCCGGGAGACACACGGCGGGTGCTAACGTCCGTCGTGGAGAGGGAAACAACCCAGACCGCCAGCTAAGGTCCCAAATTATAGCTAAGTGGGAAACGATGTGGGAAGGCTTAGACAGCTAGGATGTTGGCTTAGAAGCAGCCATCATTTAAAGAAAGCGTAATAGCTCACTAGTCGAGTCGGCCTGCGCGGAAGATGTAACGGGGCTAAGCTATAAACCGAAGCTGCGGCAATGCATTTATGTATTGGGTAGGGGAGCGTTCTGTAAGCCGTTGAAGGTGAACTGTAAGGTTTGCTGGAGGTATCAGAAGTGCGAATGCTGACATGAGTAACGATAAAGGGGGTGAAAAACCTCCTCGCCGGAAGACCAAGGGTTCCTGTCCAACGTTAATCGGGGCAGGGTGAGTCGACCCCTAAGGCGAGGCCGAAAGGCGTAGTCGATGGGAAACGGGTTAATATTCCCGTACTTCTTACAATTGCGATGGGGGGACGGAGAAGGCTAGGTGGGCCTGGCGACGGTTGTCCAGGTTCAAGTGCGTAGGCTTAAGAGTTAGGTAAATCCGGCTCTTTTTAAGGCTGAGACACGATGTCGAGCTACTACGGTAGTGAAGTCATTGATGCCATGCTTCCAGGAAAAGCCTCTAAGCTTCAGATTGTAAGGAATCGTACCCCAAACCGACACAGGTGGTCGGGTAGAGAATACCAAGGCGCTTGAGAGAACTCGGGTGAAGGAACTAGGCAAAATGGTACCGTAACTTCGGGAGAAGGTACGCTCCTCGCGGTGAAGTCCCTTGCGGATGGAGCTATGGGGAGTCGCAGATACCAGGTGGCTGCAACTGTTTATTAAAAACACAGCACTGTGCAAAATCGTAAGATGACGTATACGGTGTGACGCCTGCCCGGTGCCGGAAGGTTAATTGATGGGGTTAGACTTCGGTCGAAGCTCTTGATCGAAGCCCCGGTAAACGGCGGCCGTAACTATAACGGTCCTAAGGTAGCGAAATTCCTTGTCGGGTAAGTTCCGACCTGCACGAATGGCGTAATGATGGCCACGCTGTCTCCACCCGAGACTCAGTGAAATTGAAATCGCTGTGAAGATGCAGTGTACCCGCGGCTAGACGGAAAGACCCCGTGAACCTTTACTACAGCTTGGCACTGAACATTGACCCTACATGTGTAGGATAGGTGGGAGGCTTTGAAACTAGTACGCCAGTATTAGTGGAGCCGTCCTTGAAATACCACCCTTGTAGTGTTGATGTTCTAACGTCGACCCCTTATCGGGGTTGCGGACAGTGCCTGGTGGGTAGTTTGACTGGGGCGGTCTCCTCCCAAAGAGTAACGGAGGAGCACGAAGGTGGGCTAATCACGGTTGGACATCGTGAGGTTAGTGCAATGGCATAAGCCCGCTTGACTGCGAGAATGACAATTCGAGCAGGTGCGAAAGCAGGTCATAGTGATCCGGTGGTTCTGAATGGAAGGGCCATCGCTCAACGGATAAAAGGTACTCCGGGGATAACAGGCTGATACCGCCCAAGAGTTCATATCGACGGCGGTGTTTGGCACCTCGATGTCGGCTCATCACATCCTGGGGCTGAAGTCGGTCCCAAGGGTATGGCTGTTCGCCATTTAAAGTGGTACGCGAGCTGGGTTTAGAACGTCGTGAGACAGTTCGGTCCCTATCTGCCGTGGGCGTTGGAAGATTGAAGGGGGCTGCTCCTAGTACGAGAGGACCGGAGTGGACGAACCTCTGGTGTTCGGGTTGTGATGCCAATCGCATTGCCCGGTAGCTAAGTTCGGAATCGATAACCGCTGAAAGCATCTAAGCGGGAAGCGAGCCCTGAGATGAGTCTTCCCTGGCACTTTAAGTGTCCTAAAGGGTTGTTCGAGACTAGAACGTTGATAGGCAGGGTGTGTAAGCGTTGTGAGGCGTTGAGCTAACCTGTACTAATTGCCCGTGAGGCTTAACCATACAACACCCAAAGGGTTTTGATGGACTCAAAGCAAGAACAGATTGAATGTGTATGAGAACACATTAACAGCTTTCCAGATTATTTTGGCTTTTAGCTTTTTTGAAAAGCTGAAAACCAAAGCAGAATTTGCTTGGCGACCATAGCGTTGTGGACCCACCTGACTCCATGCCGAACTCAGAAGTGAAACGCAATAGCGCCGATGGTAGTGTGGGGCTTCCCCATGTGAGAGTAGGACATCGCCAGGCTTTGAACATTATCTGTTTAAAGCACGATTTAGATAAGACTTTAAATAGACCACTGCGGAGTGGTAGTTCAGTTGGTTAGAATACCGGCCTGTCACGCCGGGGGTCGCGGGTTCGAGTCCCGTCCACTCCGCCACTTATTAGAAAACCCGATGCGAAAGCGTCGGGTTTTTTATTATCTAAGATTTGGTTGTTCCCTTTTCAAGGGAGTCGAGTCCCGGTTGATGGCAACCCCCGCCATTCCGCCACTTATTGAGAAGCCTCGTCTAACGACGAGGCTTTTTTATGTTTGTAAGATTCCAAACTGTCTCAAAGCCTTCTTTAGTTCCTCATTAAAAGTGTTCCGTCTCTAGTATTCAGTTGCCCCAGCAGCCCCAGTTGCTCTCATACTTGTTTAGCGCACTTCTATTTCTAATTTAGTACCCGACCGTTTGCATTGATTCTTTAGATTTAAACTTAATTTTTATCGCAAATTTAACCATGGTCATAATTTTAGTTAGCTCTGCTTTTAAAGATATCGCTGTCATGTATTCTTCATTAAAATGCAATATTTCGTACGTTAACGGTATCTGAGCTAGAAAATGAAGTTAAAAAATCAGACATATTTATTATCGCTAATTATCCTAATAGCCGTAGTAGCAGTTGCTATTTCGGGGCTTTGGTCCCTGCGTGTCGCCAGTAATAGCGATAACAAGGCTAGGGTAACAGAGATCTTTA
Organism: Vibrio maritimus; assembly: GCF_021441885.1. Taxonomy (NCBI): domain Bacteria; kingdom Pseudomonadati; phylum Pseudomonadota; class Gammaproteobacteria; order Vibrionales; family Vibrionaceae; genus Vibrio; species Vibrio maritimus. Next base: position 3,162,369 of record NZ_CP090438.1, on the reverse strand, counting down.
CCAGCACTTATTCAACGGTCGTTGAACTAGAAAAGCTTGCTCAGGAAGGGACACTCTCAGAGTCAGAAGCAAAAGCAATCGCAACTCGTATACTCAGAAACAATGTGTATAAAGACAATGAGTATGTGTATGTTGCCGATGAGCAGATGACTTTTATTGCTGCACCACTGGATCCTCAATTGCATGGTACTAGCTTCCACGATTTCAAAGACAGCGGTGGTCGTAGTGTTGCGGATATCATCTTAAGTAAACTTGGTAATACCACAGGGGCTCTGATTGAATATCATTGGTCTCAATCTCTTCCTGACGGCTCTGTGGAGGACAAACTTTCAATTGCTGAGCGAACGCCGCATTGGAACTGGGTTGTAGGTACTGGGATTGGTTTTAATGAGGTGAACGAACGTTTTTGGTCAACCGCTAAATGGCAGCTTTCATTTTGTTTGCTCATCATAGTCGCCATCGTCGGTTTACTACTGATTTCTCTAAATAGAATGACTTCTATTCTTGGTGGTGAGCCTTCTGATGTACTTAAGGCTGTAAGAGATGTTGCTGATGGTAAGCTAAAGACTCGCTTTGAGCATAAGGCGATAGAGGGCAGTATCTTTCACTCGGTGCAAACGATGAACTTATCGCTCGCTGCACTGCTCTCTAGCATCGAAAAGGTAACAGCTTCGATCACAACACAATTATCCGACGCAGACTCTCGCTCATCGGTAATTGCATCCCTTACATCGACTCAGCAGCAAAGTACCGAAATGATAGCCACAGCGATGACCGAAATGGCGTCTTCGGCTTCTCACGTTGCTCAGTCGGCAACAGATGCAGCACTTAGCACTGATGAGGCTGATAAGCAGAGCCAACAGGTGAGTGAACTCATTCTTGCAACCGTTTCTAATATCGAAGGCCTGGCTACTCAGTTAGAGGGCGCTAGCGCAGCAGTCTCGGACCTAGATAGCGACGTGCATAACATTGCGCGTGTTCTCGATGTGATAGGCGATATTGCAGAACAAACCAACTTGTTAGCGCTGAATGCTGCGATAGAGGCAGCGCGAGCAGGAGAGCAGGGAAGAGGGTTTGCGGTAGTAGCCGATGAGGTTCGAAACTTAGCGGGTCGCACGCAGCAAAGTACGAAAGAGATTCAGGAGATGATTGGAAACCTGCAGTCAGGCTCTCAGAATGCCATCCAAAGCATCTTACTATGTGCAGAGACAAGCCAAGCAACCGTATCGGAGTCACAAACAGCTTCACAAGCGTTACAGGAGGTTGTATTGAGTCTTGAGGCTATTACAGAGAAGAGCCAACAGATAGCGACAGCTGCGGCAGAGCAGACCGAGGTTAGTGATGATATCTCTCAGCGTATCAATATGATTGAGCATAGTGGTAGTGAGTTAAGAAGCGTTGTGGACGAAACCAAGCGTTCAACACAAACTCTGAACCAGCTTTCTGAAGACTTGAGTTCGAAAGTAGCCCGTTTTGAGGTGGCATAATGCAAAACACTGTGAGTTGTAGGCGTTAAAATAGATACTTTTTTGGTGCTTAAGAACTATCTCGAGCCTAGCAATAACGTGGTCTAAAAATGGCTGACCCACTGCCAGGGCTTGTTTTTGAGCACCAAACGAATAAAAATAGAACGCTGAGTATATAAAAACAACAAACGATATTTTTTTTGCAATTTAGTGTTGACCTAAAGACCGAAAAACCGTTTAATACACCTCGTCGCCCGGATAGCTCAGTCGGTAGAGCAGAGGATTGAAAATCCTCGTGTCGGTGGTTCGATTCCGCCTCCGGGCACCACAATTTAGATTGTTGGTGCTAAGACAATTAGTACGAGCAATAACAAATAAAGTGTCGCCGACTTAGCTCAGTAGGTAGAGCAACTGACTTGTAATCAGTAGGTCACCAGTTCGATTCCGGTAGTCGGCACCATTTATTACTTAAAGTAATTCCCCCTTAGTTCAGTTGGTAGAACGGCGGACTGTTAATCCGTATGTCGCAGGTTCGAGTCCCGCAGGGGGAGCCACTTTCAAAAGTAAGCGAAAGCTTGCTTTAAGTGCCGACTTAGCTCAGTAGGTAGAGCAACTGACTTGTAATCAGTAGGTCACCAGTTCGATTCCGGTAGTCGGCACCACTTTATTGCTAAAAGCAATTCCCCCTTAGTTCAGTTGGTAGAACGGCGGACTGTTAATCCGTATGTCGCAGGTTCGAGTCCCGCAGGGGGAGCCACTTAAGAAAAAGCCGCATCGAAAGATGCGGCTTTTTTGCATTTGAGTTTGCAACGCTGACACTAACTCATATCAATCTTAATCCCCCTAAGCGGATTGCTCTCTTGAGATTCACTTTCTTGAAACTTTAGCAATAGCCTGAGATCATTTTGAGAGTCTGCACTGTGTAAAGCGTCTTCTTGATTGATCTTTCCTGCCCTAACCAATTGATATAGCGCCTGATCAAATGTTTGCATTCCAACATCATTACTTTTCGTCATTGCTGCTTTGAGCTCGTGCAGCGCGCCTTTGCGGATAAGGTCTGAGATTCTTGGACTGCTCAGCATAACCTCAAAAACCCCATGCCTACCTTGTGCATATTTGTCTCTAATAAGCTGCTGAGCGACAATGCCTCTGAGGTTCGCTGAGAGATCAAACAGGAACTGCTCCTTACGCTCTTTTGGCACTAAGTGAAGTATCCTCTCTAAGGCTTGATTAGCGTTGTTCGCATGTAGTGTTGCCATACATAGGTGACCCGTTTCGGCAAAAGCCATTGCGTACTCCATGGTTGAACGGTTACGAATCTCGCCAATGACGATCATATCTGGTGCTTGTCGAAGAGAGTTTTTGAGTGCGATGTCGTAGCTTTCAGTGTCTAGCCCTACTTCCCTCTGCGTAACAATGCATTTTTGATGTTGGTGGACGAACTCGATAGGGTCCTCCACCGTCAGTATATGTCCACTGCGGTGGCGGTTCCTGTAACCTGTCATTGCCGCCATGGTTGTAGACTTACCAGAGCCAGTTCCTCCAACGATCAGCACTAGTCCACGCTTAGCGATAGCAAGATCTTGTACTACATCAGGAAGTGCGAGTTCTTCAAAACTGGGAATGTGAGTTTCGATACGCCTTATGACCGCACCTGGCAGTTCTCTTTGAAAGAACGCGCTCACACGGAAGCGCCCATAAGTCTTAACAATGGCAAAATTAGCTTCTTTACTTGCTTGGTATTGTTGATAACTCGAGCTATCCATTACCTCTTGTAGCAGTGAGTGAACATCGTGGTGATGCAGGGCTGAGCCGTGCGGCTTTAGATCTCCATCCACTCTGAATAAGACGGGGGCATCCGCGGTTAAATAAAGATCGGACGCTCTACACGCGAGCATCTGCTTCAAAATATTATCCATCGTATCCATAGATATGACCTACATAGGCATCGGTTGTTGTATGAAGACTCTTTTATTTATCTCCTCAACATCGACCAACCCTTGTGATAAGAGTTGCTGAGCATTCTGCTCCATCGTTTGCATGCCGTGCGCAGCTCCTGTTTGAATGACCGAAAACATTTGAGCTACCTTGTCTTCACGTATTAGATTCCTGATCGCAGGGGTTCCCATCATAATCTCGTGACATGCTACCCGGCCACCACCGAGGCGTTTTAGCAGTGTTTGGGCAATCACCGCTCTTAATGATTCAGACAGCATAGATCTGACCATACCTTTCTCCTGTGCCGGGAAAACGTCAATGATTCGGTCAATGGATTTTGCAGCGGAATTCGTATGCATTGTGCCGAACACTAAGTGCCCAGTCTCGGCCGCGGTCAGTGCGAGACTGATGGTTTCATGGTCTCTTAATTCACCCACTAGGATGATGTCAGGATCTTCTCTAAGCGCCGATCTGAGGGCTGCTTTAAAGCTATGGGTATCTCGGTGTACTTCTCGTTGATTGACTAGGCATTTCTTATTGCTATGCACAAACTCAATGGGATCTTCAATAGTAAGGATGTGCTTGTTTTGAAACTCATTGATGTGATTTACCATTGCTGCAAGCGTGGTGGATTTTCCTGAGCCTGTAGAACCTGTCACAAGCACTAATCCATTTTCGAGGTTCGCTAATTCTGCAAACTTTCTTGGGGCGTCAATCTCTTCGAGTGTTGGAGGAGATGTGGGTATATTTCGAAACACGGCAGCACAACCGCGGGATTGATTAAATGCATTAACGCGAAAGCGACCAATGTTCGGGAGTTCAAAGGAGAAGTCGATTTCTAGATGTTCTTCATATTCACTGCGCTGGTTGTCATTCATGATGTCAAAGATGAGCCGGTGCACATCAGAATGTTCGAGTGATGGTATCTCCAGTTTTCTGACTTCACCATCAATTCTAACCATGGGGGAAACCCCAGCAGAAAGGTGTAGATCTGATGCATTATGCTTTACACTGAAGTCTAGTAACTCGGTGATATCCATTCATTTTCCTTTTGACTTTATATCTATGACTAGCATTCAGAACAATATACAAATTATCAACTCGCAAATTGCGGCTACGGAGCAAAAATGCGGGAGAGTGCAAGGTGAGGTGCAATTGCTCGCGGTAAGCAAAACCAAGCCTGTGGAAGCCATCTTAGAAGCGTGCCAATCTGGGCAGCGTATGTTTGGTGAAAACTATGTGCAAGAAGGTGTGTCTAAGGTAGCGCTGTTCAGAGAACAACACTCTGATCTCGATATCGAATGGCACTTTATCGGTCCGATTCAATCCAATAAAACCCGCCCAGTTGCGGAGCATTTTGACTGGGTTCATACCATTGATAGAGCTAAAATTGCTCAGCGCTTAAGTGATCAAAGACCGGAAAATATGTCGCCGATACAAGTGCTCATTCAGGTGAACACAAGTGGTGAAACCAGTAAGTCTGGAGTCAATGATGAGCAAGTCTTTGAACTTGCGCAGTTGATATCTGAGCTGCCAAACCTCACGTTAAGAGGAGTGATGTCAATTCCGGAAAATGTCAGCGACTACGAGTCACAGTTAGCTGCGTTTAAGGGGCTTGCTGAAGTTAAAGAGAAATTGGCACAGAAATACCCAAGTGTTGATACTCTGTCGATGGGCATGAGTGGCGACATGGAAGCTGCGATTGAAGCGGGAAGTACCATAGTTCGTATTGGTACCGCTATATTTGGCGCAAGAGATTACAGTAACAAAGCTTAGTTAGCGCCGCTCACAAGCTTTCATTTAGGAACAGATTCATGGAACAAAGAAAAGTCGCGTTTATTGGCGCGGGTAATATGACGCGCTCAATTGTGGCTGGACTCGTCGCGAGTGGCTACGAGCCTAGTTCTATTACTGCGACCAATCGCAGCGAAGCAAAGCTCACTGCAATGCAGCAAGATTTTGGTGTGCAGGTAACCACAGATAATGTTGCCGCTGCGGAGCAGGCTGACGTTATCGTTATGGCAGTGAAGCCTCAGTTGATGGAAGAGGTCGCAAAACCGCTTCAAGGCATCGATTTTAGTGGTAAGTTAGTGATCTCTATTGCTGCGGGCATCAACGTAGCAAGGATGCAGCAGATGTTTGGCTGCGAGCTAAATCTGATTCGAGTGATGCCAAACACGCCATCGCTGGTTGGTAAGGGTATGAGTGGTCTTTTTGCTTCTTCTGTAACGCCACAAACCGATAAGCAGTTTGCGGGTGATTTAATGCAAGCTGTTGGCGAGGTATGCTGGGTCGAACAAGAATCCGGTATTAACGATGTGATAGCAGCAGCAGGCAGTGCGCCAGCCTACTTCTTCTTGTTTATGGAAGCGATTCAACAGCAGGCGATAGAGAGTGGTTTTGATTCCGAGACGGCTCGTATGCTGGTTCAGCAAACGGCGTTGGGTGCCGCCACTATGGTTGTTGAGAACCCTGAAACGGATCTTGCGACGCTTCGTCAGCAGGTTACCTCTAAAGGTGGGACCACAGCAGAAGCCGTGCGCACCTTTGAAGAAAGTGATATTCGTGGCATTGTAGCCAAAGCGATGCAGGCGGCAGTATCGCGTGCAGAAGAAATGGAAAAACTGTTCTAATCCCAATAATGATAATTCGTAAGGGCTTTATATGAATTCAATGAGTTTTTTAGTCTCGACCTTGTTTGATCTCTATATCATGGTCGTTATTTTGCGTATCTGGCTGCAAGCCGCTCGCGCTGATTTTTACAACCCATTCTCTCAATTTATCGTCAAAGCGACCCAGCCAGTGGTAGCGCCGCTGCGCCGTGTTATTCCATCGATCGGCAGTATCGATATGGCAACGGTTCTATTTGCTTATCTACTCAGCGTGGGTAAGTTTGTCGCGTTGGTTCTGGTTTCGTCGGGTGGCAACATTAGCCTAGATGCAGGCTTCTTTATTTGGGGTGGCTTGTCGTTACTAAAAGCTGCTGGCGGTCTATTGTTCTGGGTGCTTTTGATCCGCGCTATCCTGAGCTGGGTTAGCCAAGGTCGTAGCCCAATCGAGTATGTGTTCCATCAACTAACTGAGCCTATGTTGGCACCAATTCGCCGCATTATTCCAGCGATGGGCGGATTTGACCTCAGTGTGTTAGTACTGTTTATCTTGCTGCAGTTTGCTAACTTCCTGATGGGTGATTTGATTGGTCCAATCTGGTACCGACTATAATGCCAGCGGTTGTTAGGGTCGGTGACGATCTTATCCTGCGTATCTACGTACAGCCTAAAGCAAGCCGAGACAAATTGGTGGGGGAGCATGGCGATGAGTTTAAAGTTGCGATTACTGCCCCTCCTGTCGATGGCAAGGCGAACGCCCACCTGAGCAAATACTTGGCGAAGCAGTTTAAAGTAGCGAAAGGTCAGGTAGTGATAGAGAAGGGGGAATTGGGACGGCATAAGCAATTGCGGATTGTCGCGCCAACTCAGATCCCGAACGAATTCCAAGCCCTCTTATGAGGGCTTTTTACAAGGAGAGATAGGATGAAAAAATCGTTGTTATTCATCTTTGCAATACTCGCGAGTGGTCTAGCACAAGCTGGACAGTTTAAAACCATCAAGGATGCTGAGGTGCACTATGTGGTGTTTAACTCAACCTTCATGACTCCGCAAATTGCTCGCAGCTATGGTCTCAAGCGAAATGAATTTACCGCTACGGTGAATGTGAGTGTGCTAGATAGAGCAAGTGCTGGCAAGCCTGCAATGGCGGTTGGGATTGAAGGTTCTGCAAAAAACCTCATTGGTCAAACGAGAACGCTCGAGTTTAAGGAAATTAAAGAGGGAGATGCGATATACTACCTCGCACAATTTCCTATCGTGAATGAAGATACCTACAAGTTCACGATTGATATCGACGCAGGAAACAAAGGGCGTGGTCCTATTTCCTTTAGCCAGAAACTCTATGTTGAACAATAATCTCGAGACATACCCATGAACAAAAAAATCGTCCTAGCGACAGGAAACCAAGGCAAAGTAAAAGAGATGGCTGACTTGCTGTCTGATTTTGGTTTTGAGGTTTACGCTCAAAGTGAGTATCAGGTTTCTGACGTTGAAGAAACGGGTACTACGTTTATCGAAAACGCCATTATTAAGGCGCGCCATGCTGCTCAGGAAACGGGTCTTGCAGCCATTGCCGACGATTCTGGTCTAGAGATTGATTACCTAAAAGGTGCGCCTGGTATTTACTCTGCTCGTTACTATGGTGAAGGGGCGACAGATAAGCTCAACCTAGAGAAAGTACTGAGCGAGATGCAAGGCGTCCCTGAAGAGCAAAGAACAGCACGTTTCCATTGTGTGTTGGTATTGATGCGACACGCCGCCGATCCTACTCCGATTGTTTGTCATGGAAAGTGGGAAGGGCGCATCTTAGCTGAGGCGAGTGGTGAAAATGGCTTTGGTTATGATCCAATCTTTTTTGTCCCTGAAGAAAACTGTGCATCTGCAGAGCTTGAACCAGTGCGCAAAAAGCAGCTGTCTCACCGTGGTAAGGCGTTGAAGGAGTTATTCGCTACTATCAAGGCGCAAGGTCTATAACTCATGTCCACTCTCTCTGCGATAACGCCGCCGCCGCTTAGTCTCTACATTCATATACCATGGTGTGTGCAGAAGTGCCCTTACTGTGATTTTAACTCTCATGCGCAAAAGGGTGAGATACCACAGCAGGCATACATTACTGCGCTTTTAGAAGACTTAGACGCTGATATTGCCCGCTATGAACTGGTTGATGATGAGCGTCCACTGCACTCGATCTTTATTGGTGGTGGAACGCCAAGCCTCATTGCTCCTGAGTTGATTCAGGAACTGCTAGATGGAGTAAGGCAGCGCATTCCATTTCGTGATGATATCGAAATCACCATGGAAGCGAACCCAGGGACAATCGAAGCTGCGAGGTTCAAGCGTTATCAAACTGGTGGGGTAACTCGCATTTCAATCGGAGTGCAGAGTTTTCAGCAGCAAAAGCTCGAGCGGCTGGGTCGTATTCACGGTGAAAGTGAGGCAATCAATGCTGCAAAGCTAGCGCACACCATTGGCTTAAACAGCTTTAACCTAGATTTGATGCACGGACTTCCTGAGCAGTCTGTCAGTGATGCACTGAGCGACTTGCAGCAAGCCATTGATCTAGCGCCACCTCATTTGTCTTGGTATCAGTTGACTATCGAGCCAAATACGCTTTTCTACTCAAAACCGCCAACCTTGCCTGATGATGATGATCTTTGGGATATCTATGAGCAAGGACATAAGATGCTTGAGGAAGCGGGTTATCAGCAATATGAGGTGTCGGGCTACAGTAAGCCTGATTACCAGTGTCAGCATAACCTTAACTACTGGCGATTTGGTGACTACCTTGGTATTGGTTGCGGTGCGCACGGTAAGCTGAGCTTTGATGATGGGCGAATTGTTCGTACCACCAAGGTGAAGCATCCGCGAGGGTATCTGAATATGCTGAAACCGTATTTGGATTCTGAAACTCATGTCGAAGCTGATGAAAGACCGTTTGAGTTCTTTATCAACCGACTACGTCTACTCGAAGCGTGTCCAAAATCTGAGTTCACAGAACGCACAGGTTTGCCTTTAGATGCCATACGAACCCCAATGAACTACTGCATCGAAAATGGCTACATCGATGATTTGGAGCATAGCTGGATTGTGACGGAAAAAGGAAAGCTATTTCTAAATGATGTGCTGGAGCAATTTGAACTCGAGTAGTCGTTAGGTTCGCATTACTGTAGGTAAAATAAGAAGCTGGTGGATACCAGCTTCTTTCATTTCAATACTTAGAAAATCGAGCGACCAATTCGTTCCGATAGCATCTCTAAAGCACGAGTACCGGCTAGTGAGTTGCCTGACTTATCGAGTTCTGGTGACCATACGGCAATCGTCATTTCTCCTGGGACAATTGCGATGATACCGCCGCCCACACCCGACTTACCGGGCATGCCTACTCGATACGCGAACTCGCCTGCACCATCATACAATCCACAAGTCGCCAGCAGCGCATTGAGCTGCTTGGTTTGTGTTGGTGTGATGATTTGCTTTTTGGTGTTGACCGACTGACCTTGGTTGGCAAGGTAGCTAAAGGTCTTAGCAAGGTCGACACAGCTCATTTTAAGCGCGCAGGCATGGAAGTAGTTGTTGAGTACTGGGATAACATCATTATTGAAGTTACCAAAAGAGCGCATCAGATAAGCGATAGCGGCATTTCTGTCGCTGTGCATCATCTCAGAGGCTGCAACAATCTTGTCATAGACAATATGGCTATCGCCAGATAACACGCGCACAAACTCCAATAAGCGCTGTCTAGGGGCTGACAGGCGGCTCTGCAGTAAATCCGCCACCACGATAGCGCCAGCATTGATGAATGGATTACGAGGAATACCTTGTTCCATTTCAAGCTGGATTAGCGAGTTAAAAGCTTGACCTGATGGTTCTTTGCCAACGCGTTGCCAGATTTCTTCTGGCTTATACAGCATCATAGCAAGCGTAAGGCTCAGGGCTTTCGAGATCGATTGAATAGAGAAGCTCTCTTCAGCATCGCCAGCGGTGATGACCTCACCTTCGTTGGTGTAGACCGCGATACCTAATTTGTTGCTTGGCACATTGGCAAGAGCAGGAATATAGTCCGCGACTTTGCCTTGTCCAATCAGCGGTTTTACTTCGCTTAAAATGGTAGAGAGGATCTGTTTTGTTGGTTTCATGGTTATTGTTCTCCCAACATTAGCGCTAAAAAAAGCCAACGGTAGGTTGGCTTTTCATTAATAAAGTTTCGCAGTGTGCTTACGCAGTGCGACGGTACTTGATATCCCAAACACCGTGACCTAGACGGTGACCACGAGCTTCGAATTTAGTCAGTGGACGCTCTTCTGGGCGTGGTACGAAATCACCATCGGTAGCAATGTTTTCAAAGCCAGGAGCTTCGTTCATCACCTCTACCATGTGCTCAGCGTAGTTCTCCCAGTCTGTTGCCATGTGGAAAATACCAGATTCAGGGAGCAGTTTAGTTCTTACCATTTCTGCAAAATCTAGCTGAACAATACGGCGCTTGTGGTGACGCTTTTTGTGCCATGGGTCTGGGAAGAACAGTTGCAGCGTGCTTAGGCTGCCTTCAGGGATCATGTTAGCGAACACTTCAACCGCATCGTGACACATTACACGTAGGTTAGTGACACCTGCATCACGTGCAGAAGACAAACAAGCACCAACGCCTGGGCTGTGTACTTCAATACCAATGAAGTTCTTTTCTGGTGCGTTCTTTGCCATTTCAACCAATGAAGCGCCCATACCGAAACCGATCTCTAGAACAACAGGGTTGTTGTTGCCAAACACCTGTTCCCAGTCGAGTAGTGACTCTTGATAATCAATACCCATCGTTGGCCAGCACGCTTCCATCGCCGCCTCTTGGCCTTTTGTTAGACGTCCTTCGCGACGAACAAAACTGCGAACTTTGCGAATCAGTTTGCCATCTTCAGTGTATTCGTTAGTAGTCACTTCACTCATTGGTTTAGCCTGTTCATTCAATAATCAGAGCGGGAATTATCCAAAGAATTTGCCATCAAGCAAGCATTATTGGATCAGAAATTCACGCGGTTTTACTTCTGTTACTAAGTGTGGTGCAATTTCCGGCAAATTATAAGAGAGAAGAGAAACATTGTGACGCCTTTTGCACGCTCAATATTAGACTGGTACGACAAATTTGGTCGTAAACAGTTGCCGTGGCAGCAAGACAAAACCGCTTATAAGGTGTGGCTGTCTGAGATCATGCTTCAGCAAACCCAAGTCGCGACCGTAATACCGTACTACGAGCGCTTTCTAGAACATTTCCCAACAGTTGAATCCTTAGCGAACGCGCCACAAGATGAGGTATTGCACCTCTGGACGGGCCTTGGCTACTACGCAAGAGCACGCAACCTTCATAAAGCCGCCAAAGTGGTCGTAGAACAATATGGGGGTGAATTTCCATTAACCTTAGAAGAGATGAATGCATTGCCGGGTGTTGGTCGCTCAACCGCCGCTGCAGTGCTGTCCTCGGTTCATAAATTGCCACATGCGATTCTTGATGGGAACGTCAAGCGCACCTTGGCTCGCAGTTTTGCAGTGGAAGGCTGGCCTGGGCAGAAAAAAGTAGAGAACCAGTTGTGGGAGATTGCTGAGCAGCATACGCCTAAAGTTGATACTGATAAGTATAATCAGGCCATGATGGATATGGGGGCGATGGTCTGCACGCGGAGCAAACCTAAGTGCACACTGTGTCCTATTGAGTCATTGTGTACGGCGAACAGGCAAGGAAATCCCCTCGACTATCCAGGCAAAAAGCCTAAGAAACAAAAGCCAGAGAAAGAGACCTGGTTTGTGATTGTTAAGCACAACCAAGAGCTGTGGCTTGCCCAGCGCCCGCAGACGGGGATTTGGGGTGGGCTGTTTTGTTTTCCTGAAAGCCCGACAGCGGATATTGAGCCGGTACTTGAAGGGTTAGGCATTCGTGAAGCCATGGTAGCCTCAAAAGACGTTGAGATAGCGTTTAGGCATACCTTTAGTCATTATCACTTGGATATCACCCCAATCGTCGTGACGCTGAACCAGCTTCCGACAATGATGATGGAAGAGTCTAAAGGTCTTTGGTATAACATTACCCAACCAGAAAAGGTGGGGCTGGCTGCACCAGTGAAGCAGCTGATTGACACCTTACAACGACATTAATTGAGGATAACATTATGAGCCGTATGGTTTTTTGTGCTCGTCTACAGAAAGATGCTGAAGGCCTAGACTTTCAACTGTACCCAGGAGAGCTGGGTAAGCGTATCTTCGATAATATTTCTAAAGAAGCGTGGGCGGAGTGGCAATCTAAGCAGACGATGCTGATCAATGAAAAGAAGCTGAATATGATGGATCCTGAACATCGTAAGCTGCTTGAAGCTGAGATGGTTAACTTCTTGTTTGAAGGAAAAGACGTCATTATCGACGGCTACACGCCACCATCTGAGTAATTGACCAAGGAATGAATCAAGCACCACCTTACGGGTGGTGTTTTTAAATGGTATCTATGAAGAAGTTAATCTATTTTTTAACGCCGCTGCTATTGCTCGGTTGTAGCCGTGAGTTCATCGAAAAGATCTATGATGTGAACTACGAACCAACTAACCGCTTTGCTAAGAATTTGGCTCAACTGCCAGGCCAGTACGTTAAAGATGTTGCTGCACTGGATGCGCTTATCAGCAGCTTTAACGGCAACATCGAGAAGCGTTGGGGTAGCCGCGAGATTAAGGTTGCAGGCAAGAGTAACTACGTTAAATACATAGATAACTATTTGAGCCGTGCTGAGGTTAACTTCAGCAAAGGTTTGATTACCATAGAGACCGTATCACCGACAGAGCCTGAAAAGCACCTCAAAACAGCGATCGTGACGACGCTGCTTACACCAGATGATCCATCGAGTGTAGATTTGTTCTCATCAAAAGGGATTACGCTCGAAGGTCAGCCATTTTTGTACAATCAGGTTGTCGACCAAGAGAAGAAGCCGATTCAATGGACTTGGCGTGCCAATCGCTTTGCTGACTATCTGATCGCGAACAAGCTCAAGACTAAGAATGTTGATTACAAGAAGGCATATTACGTCGAGATCCCTATGGTTGCTGACCACTTTCAGCAGCGAAGTTACCAATATTCAGATATCGTTCGCCGCGCATCAAAGCGTTACGATATTCCAGAAGATCTGATTTACGCCATTATCAAAACCGAGAGTAGTTTCAACCCGTATGCTGTGAGCTGGGCGAATGCCTATGGCTTGATGCAGGTGGTGCCGAAGACGGCAGGGCGAGATGTGTTTAAGCTCGTGAAGAATAAACCGGGCGAACCAACCCCAGAGTACTTGTTTAATCCAGAGCAGAATATCGATACCGGCACGGCTTACTTTTACATTCTAAAAAACCGTTACCTTCGAGATGTGCGTCACCCACTGTCACTTGAATACAGCATGATATCGGCGTACAACGGTGGCACAGGTGGCGTATTGAATACATTCCATCGTACAGACCGAAAACGGGCGATGAATGATCTCAATTCACTCCAGCCTAATCAGGTTTATTGGGCACTGACTAAAAAGCACCCAAATGCTGAAGCTCGTCGTTATCTAGAGAAAGTGACTAAATTCAAAAAAGATTTTAATGCTGGAAAAGGCTAATTTTGCCAAATTTGCCTAAAACAAATACGATCCGCTGAAAAATGCAGCGCTTGAACGCTTTTTTAAAGTTTTTTTCAAAAAAGCGTTGACGGGAGGACCGAAAATCCGTTTAATAGCGCCCCGTTGCCCGGATAGCTCAGTCGGTAGAGCAGAGGATTGAAAATCCTCGTGTCGGTGGTTCGATTCCGCCTCCGGGCACCACAATTTAGATTGTTGGTGTTGTTAACAGAAACACGAGCAATAACAAATAAAGTGTCGCCGACTTAGCTCAGTAGGTAGAGCAACTGACTTGTAATCAGTAGGTCACCAGTTCGATTCCGGTAGTCGGCACCATTTATTTGCCTCGATAGCTCAGTTGGTAGAGCAGCGGATTGAAAATCCGCGTGTCGGTGGTTCGACTCCGCCTCGAGGCACCATTATTTAGTGTAAAGCTGATAATGGTCTTACGACCTAGCTTACACAAATAATTCCCCCTTAGTTCAGTTGGTAGAACGGCGGACTGTTAATCCGTATGTCGCAGGTTCGAGTCCCGCAGGGGGAGCCACTTTAAAGAAGGCCGTATCGAAAGATGCGGCCTTTTTGCATTTAATGCTCCCAAGCTTTATAAGCTTGATGTCGCAGAGCTAGCCGCCCGCGTACGAGTCCCGCAGGGGGAGCCACTTTAAAAAAGGCCGTATCGAAAGATACGGCCTTTTTGCATTTGATGCTCCCAAGCTTTGCAAGCTTGATGTCGCAGAGCTAGCCGCCCGCGTACGAGGCCCGAAGGGGGAGCCACTTTAAAGAAAGCCGCATCGAAAGATGCGGCTTTTTTGCATTTTAAATTTCCCAAACTTTTAGTCCATTCTGTAAAGCAATAAAAAAGCCCCGCAAATTCTGCGAGGCTATTTAGAGTCACTTTGCTGCTAATCCTGCTGAGCTTTTATCTCGCCATCAGGCTGCGTTTCTTTCTGCATCTCTTTCTCAGCTAACTTGGCTTTCTCAATCATAGGGGTAATGGTTGAACCTTGAATCAAGATGGAGAACACCACAACCGAGTAGGTCATGACCATGATGATCTCTTTAACGTCGATGAGCTTATCCTCAATCACCCAGATACCGGACGGGATAGAGAGTGCCATTGCCAGCGCAAGACCGCCGCGTAAGCCACCCCACGTTAAAATACGCACCGACCAAGGGTTATAGCGGCGATAGCGCTTAAAGCCCACGTAGGCCAGCGCTACACTCAAATAACGCGCACAAAGTACAAGCGGTATTGAAACGGCCATCATGATCCAGTCTTCTTGATGGAATTGGAATAGCAGCATCGACATACCGATGAGTAGGAACAGCACACCATTTAAGAATTCGTCTACAAGCTCCCAGAAGTGGTCGAGGTGTTCCTCTGACTGTTTTGAAAAGCCAATGTAACGTGTCCAGTTGCCAATCATAATGCCGGAAACGACCATAGATAATGGTCCAGATACATGTAGGAACTCTGCAAACGCATAGCCTGCGGTTGGTATACCTATCGTTAGTAGCAGCTCCATTGAGTGATCGTCTGTAGAGCTAATCAGATAGTGGAATACCAGACCTAGAACAAAGCCATAAACAATCCCGCCAATGGCTTCTTGTAAGAACAGCATAGTCACGCTGCCTACCGTTGGTGCCTCTGTGCCGAATGCAATCGTAAACAGGGTGACAAAGATAACCAGACCAAAACCATCGTTAAATAGGGATTCTCCTTCTACTTGCGTTGATACACGTTGTGGCGCATCCAACTTTTTAACGATCGCAAGAACGGCGATAGGGTCGGTAGGAGAGATCAAGGCGCCGAATAGCAAGCAGTAGATAAGATCAAATTGAAGGCCAATCAGTAAACAGAAGCCATACAGCACAAACCCGATAAAGAAGGTAGAGAATAGCGTCGCGCCTAAGGCGAGGACGGTAATTTCCCATTTTTGATCTTTAAGGTGGGGCAGTTTGATACCCAAACCACCGGCAAACAGCAGGAAGCCGAGGATCCCTTGGAGTAGGAAGTCTTCAAAATCGATATCAGCGACGGTTTCGGTCGCGAGTTCGGTTAACTGAAACCAATCATTTTGGCCTGCGATTAAGATGAGCAGTGATAGCATCATAGCGCCGGCAGTAATTGCAATGGTGGTTTGCATCTTACCTATCTTGCTATTTATTAGAGCAATTAACATGGCTGCTGCGGACAAAAAGCATAAAGTCTGATAGACGGACATCACTTCACCTAGATATGTAAATAAATGTTAATGAGATTTTGTTCTTCTCACCTGTGAATATCAATCACTATTTGTGAATTTATTCTTCGCACCTATAGATTAGGGCGAGTTACGCGATGTTGTTGTTTTTTATTCACTCAGTCGAGTGAGTAGACAACGAACAACTTGTTTCTGTTCCGAGAGTCCGATAATTTGAGGGGATAACAAATCAGTAAAGATTTTTTAGACGTCTAGATTTCTAAAAAATCTGTGATACGATGACAGCATTAGCAAGGAATGAGGCAGTATCGTGGGAAGCAGTAAGTACGTTGAAGGCAAGAAAGCTCTTAGCAAAAAAACTCAGATAGAAAATCAGCTCAAGCAGCGTATTCTTTTGATCGATGGTGGTATGGGCACCATGATCCAAGGATACAAACTTGAGGAAGAGGACTATCGCGGCGAGCGTTTTGCAGATTGGCAGTGTGATCTTAAAGGCAACAATGACCTTTTAGTATTAACTCAGCCAGACCTGATCAAAGAGATCCATAGCGCCTACCTAGAAGCGGGTGCGGACATTCTTGAAACTAACACCTTCAACGCCACCACGATCGCCATGGCTGACTACGAGATGGAATCACTGAGTGAGGAAATCAACTACGAAGCCGCTAGACTTGCCAGAATTGCTGCCGATGAGTGGACAGCTAAAACGCCAGAGCGACCTCGCTACGTTGCCGGTGTTCTTGGTCCAACCAACCGTACGTGTTCTATCTCCCCAGACGTAAATGATCCGGGCTACCGTAATGTTAGCTTTGATGAGCTGGTGGAAGCATACTCTGAATCCACTCGTGCGCTGATTCGCGGCGGCAGTGACCTAATCCTTATTGAAACCATTTTCGATACGCTGAATGCCAAAGCCTGTTCGTTCGCGGTTGAATCCGTGTTTGAAGAGCTAGGTATCGAGCTTCCAGTGATGATCTCAGGCACCATTACCGATGCGTCTGGTCGTACCCTTTCAGGGCAAACTACCGAAGCTTTCTACAACGCATTGCGCCACGTGAAGCCACTCTCTTTCGGCCTCAACTGTGCTCTCGGACCTGATGAGTTAAGACAATATGTTGAAGAGATGTCTCGCATCTCCGAAGGTTTTGTCTCTGCGCACCCGAATGCTGGTCTACCGAATGCCTTTGGTGAGTACGACCTTTCTCCTGAAGACATGGCTGAGCACATCGGTGAATGGGCACGAAGCGGCTTCCTAAACCTAGTGGGTGGCTGTTGTGGTACTACGCCTGAACACATTCGCCAGATGGCACAGGCTGTCGAGGGTGTGACTCCTCGTCCATTGCCTGAACTCCCTGTCGCTTGTCGGCTATCTGGTCTAGAGCCTCTTACCATCGAGAAGGAATCGCTATTCATTAACGTTGGTGAGCGTACCAACGTGACAGGTTCTGCTCGCTTTAAGCGCCTTATCAAAGAAGAGCTTTATGATGAAGCGCTAGAAGTGGCTCGTCAGCAAGTTGAAAATGGTGCGCAGATCATCGATATCAACATGGATGAGGGCATGCTAGATGCCGAAGCCTGTATGGTTCGATTCCTAAATCTGTGTGCCTCTGAGCCTGAGATCTCCAAAGTACCTATCATGGTGGATTCCTCAAAATGGGAAGTCATCGAAGCGGGCCTTAAGTGTATCCAAGGTAAGGGCATTGTTAACTCCATCTCGCTAAAAGAAGGCAAAGAGAAGTTTGTCGAGCAAGCGAAGCTGATCCGCCGTTATGGTGCAGCCGTTATCGTGATGGCGTTTGACGAAGTGGGTCAGGCGGAAACTCGCGAGCGTAAACTAGAAATCTGTACCAATGCTTATCGTATTCTTGTTGATGAAGTTGGCTTCCCACCAGAAGACATCATCTTTGACCCGAATATCTTCGCGGTAGCGACGGGTATTGAAGAGCACAACAACTATGCGGTCGACTTTATTGAGGCGGTAGCAGACATTAAGCGTGACCTGCCGCATGCGATGATCTCTGGTGGCGTATCGAATGTTTCGTTCTCGTTCCGTGGTAACAACTATGTTCGTGAAGCGATTCATGCGGTGTTCCTTTACCACTGTTTCAAGAACGGTATGGACATGGGTATTGTTAACGCCGGTCAGCTTGAGATCTACGATAACGTTCCAGACAAACTGCGTGAAGCGGTAGAAGATGTGGTACTCAACCGTCGTGAAGATGGTACTGAGCGACTATTGGACATTGCTGCTGAATACGCTAACAAAGGTGTTGGTAAAGAAGATGATGCCAGTGCACTAGAGTGGCGTACATGGCCAGTAGAGAAGCGTTTAGAGCATGCGCTTGTGAAAGGTATCACCGAGTTCATCGTCGAGGATACCGAAGAAGCGCGCGTCAATGCCTCAAAACCTCTCGAGGTGATTGAAGGTCCTTTAATGGATGGCATGAACGTGGTCGGTGACCTATTTGGTGAAGGTAAGATGTTCCTTCCTCAGGTAGTAAAATCGGCGCGTGTGATGAAGCAGGCCGTGGCGCACCTTGAACCATTTATCAATGCGTCTAAGCAAGCGGGCTCGAGCAACGGTAAGATTCTTCTTGCGACTGTTAAAGGTGATGTGCACGACATCGGTAAGAATATCGTTGGCGTGGTTTTGCAGTGTAACAACTACGAGATCATCGACCTTGGCGTCATGGTGCCTTGCGAAAAGATCCTTAAAGTTGCTAAAGAAGAGAACGTCGACATCATTGGTCTGTCAGGCCTTATTACGCCATCACTTGATGAAATGGTTCACGTCGCCAAAGAGATGGAGCGTCAAGGCTTCGACCTGCCGCTATTGATTGGCGGCGCGACGACATCCAAAGCACATACCGCGGTTAAGATTGAGCAGAACTACAGCGAGCCTGTGGTTTATGTCAACAACGCATCACGTGCAGTGGGTGTGTGTACTTCGCTACTTTCTAGCGAACTAAAACCTGCGTTTGTTGAGAAGCTAGATATTGATTACGAGCGTGTTCGTGATCAGCATAACCGCAAGAAACCACGCACTAAGCCAGTCACATTGGAAAAAGCGCGTGAAAACAAGGTAGATATCGACTGGCAGAATTACACGCCGCCAAAACCGGCTAAGCCAGGCGTGCACGTGTTTGAAGATTTCGATGTTGCGACACTGCGTAATTACATCGACTGGACACCATTCTTTATGACGTGGTCGCTGGTGGGCAAGTACCCAGTCATTCTAGAACACGAAGAAGTAGGTGAAGAGGCGAAGCGTTTGTACAAAGACGCTAACGACCTACTCGATCGCGTTGAACGAGAAGGGTTGCTAAAAGCCGCGGGCATGTGTGCATTGTTCCCTGCTGCTTCTGTGGGTGACGACATCGAAGTTTATACCGATGAAACACGCAGTGAAGTTCGCACTGTCCTTCATAACCTTCGCCAGCAAACTGAAAAACCAAAAGGCTTTAACTACTGTCTATCGGACTACATTGCACCGAAGGAGAGTGGCAAGCAAGATTGGATTGGTGCCTTCGCGGTAACCGGTGGCATTGGCGAACGAGAACTTGCCGATGAATACAAGGCGCAAGGTGATGATTACAATGCCATCATGATCCAAGCGGTAGCTGACCGATTGGCTGAAGCTTTTGCTGAGTACCTGCACGAGAAAGTGCGTAAAGAAATCTGGGGCTACTCTGCGGATGAAGCATTGTCGAACGACGATCTTATCCGTGAGAAATACCAAGGTATTCGCCCTGCACCTGGCTATCCAGCGTGTCCAGAGCACACAGAGAAAGGCTCGCTTTGGGAGATGCTTAATGTCGAAGAGACGATTGGTATGTCGCTAACTACTAGCTATGCGATGTGGCCGGGCGCGTCGGTATCGGGTTGGTACTTCTCGCACCCTGACTCTCGTTACTTTGCTATTGCTCAGATTCAGCAAGACCAAGTTGATAGCTACGCAGACCGAAAAGGTTGGAGCTTGGAAGAAGCCGAAAAGTGGCTTGGTCCTAACATCAACTAGTCATAGATTAGAACGCAAAACGGCACCGAAAGGTGCCGTTTTTTCTTGGGTATTTAATTCTGATTAGCGCTTTGTTTTTGGAAAAACCTTCACCATCTTAATGCGGTTTTCCTCAAGCTCTACTATTTCCATCGGATGGTCGGCGACCTGCACGCTTAGGTGGCTTTCAGGGATGTCTTCTAAGTACTCTAGAATCAAACCGTTTAAGGTGCGCGGACCGTCAGTCGGCAACGTCCATTTCAGCCCTTTGTTGATGTCTCGAATGTTAGCACTGCCCTCAATAAGGAAACTGCCATCGCCTTGAGGCGTAATTTCGTCAGACAGAGTAGGCGCCATTGAGGTGGTAAACTCGCCCACGATCTCTTCTAGAATATCTTCGAGAGTCACGAGCCCATTGATATCACCATACTCATCAACGATAAGACCGATACGCTCTTTATTGCGTTGGAACTTAAGCATCTGCACGTTGAGAGGTGTCCCTTCAGGGATGAAGTAAACTTCGTCTGCACTTCGCAGCAGGGTCTCTTTTGTGAACTCGTTTTTCTCAAGCATCAGACGATATGATTCACGTAGTCTCAACATGCCAACGACTTCATCGATTTGATCTCGATACAGCACCACTCTGCCATGAGGCGAGTGCGTTAGCTGACGAACAATCGATTTCCAGTCATCGTTGATATTGATGCCGGTGATCTCGTTACGTGGAATCATGATGTCGTTTACGGTCACGTGCTCAAGGTCGAGAATCGAAATCAACATATCTTGGTGGCGGCGAGGGATCAGCGAGCCCGCTTCGTTTACCACTGTCCGCAGCTCTTCTGAACTCAAGTGATCTTCATCGTTATGGTCGACACGAAGTCCAAGCAGGCGGATAAAACCGTTGGTAATGAAGTTGACCAGGATAACGAGAGGCGAGAGCAGCTTCATCAAGATGGTGAGCACGATACTACTCATAAACGACACGCGTTCAGGATAAAGAGCGGCGAGCGTTTTTGGCGTTACTTCTGCGAACACCAATATAATCATAGTCAGTGCACCTGTCGCGATCGCGACACCGAGGTCACCGAACAAACGCAGACCAAGTACCGTAGCGATTGCAGACGCCAGTATATTAACTAGGTTATTACCGATAAGGATCAGGCCGATGAGTCGGTCGGGGCGGCTAAGCAGTTTCTCAACACGCTTTGCACCTTTATGGCCTGTTTTGGATAAGTGTTTAAGTCTGTATCGGTTCAAAGACATCATCCCTGTCTCTGAGCCCGAGAAATAGCCGGAAATTACAATTAGACCTGCAAGGATTGCAAATAAAATACCGGTCGAAATGTCGTCCAATGCCCTAGAATTCCTTTAGTTAATAGCTGGTTAATTTATGAACTACTTAAACCTTATTGTCAACGCGCCTTTGGTCGTAGAGCGTTGATGAAGTCGCCTAGTTCAAGATGATCTCTCTTACAAAGCGGCTGCCAAAGTAAGCGAGTGTGAGAAGTGTGGCCCCAGCAACTGCAAACCAAGTGACTTTTTTGCCGCGCCAGCCCTTTTGATAGTGACCCCATAGAAGCACGGTGTAGATAACCCACGCCATAAACGACAACACACCTTTGTGAGCTTTTCCTTGTGCAAACATATCCTGTACAAATACAAAACCTGTGACCAAGGTAGCGGTTAATAGCCCAGTACCAATCAAGATGATCTTGAAAAGTTGTCTTTCCACCATCATTAATGGAGGAAGGTTAGGGTTGATGGTGAGCGCTTTCTTATTCTTCAGTTTGTGATCCAGCCAAGCTAGTTGAATGGCATAGAGTGCGCCAATCGATAGCGTTGAGTATGAGAAAAGCGCTAGCGAGATATGAATCAGTAGCTTTGGGTTGTGCTCTAGATGAGTGATGAAAGCCGTTGGTACAAAGGTCGCTGCTGATAAGTTGATTGCAGCAAAGCTATAGACAACAGGAAGCAAAAACCAAATACGTGTTTTCACCATAGCCACGCTCATAAATAGCGAGATGATGAAGCTAATTAAAGAAGCGACATTCAGAATACTGAGGTTTTGACCTGCACCACTAAAGATGAGATCGCTGAGTAACACCGCGTGAAAAGTCAGCGCTAAAACAGCACTAACCAGAACAGTTTTCGTACGGATCCCGACCTGATTGACCAAGCCTGGGATGATTGTTGCGATGGCCAAGCTATAAAGAATAGCGGCCGCAATTGCGATTAAACTGTCCATTTTTCCTAAAAAATCGATTGCTTAGAGCCCGAATTATACCCTGCATCGTCCTATTGGGCTACGCCAGATGTAAAAACTATTGACTCGTATTTGATCTTGTTAGATATGACTCTCACTGCTGGCTAAGGTATACTCACTGCAATTGATCGCCAGTTTGAAGCGAAGAGAAAGAAATGTTTGAGAATTTAACGGATCGTCTATCCAAAACGCTGAAGAATATCAGCGGTAAAGGTCGTCTGACCGAAGACAACATCAAAGACACGCTGCGCGAAGTCCGCATGGCGCTACTTGAGGCGGACGTTGCTCTGCCCGTTGTTCGTGAGTTTATCAAAGGTGTTAAAGAGCGCGCTGTTGGTGTTGAGGTGTCTAAATCACTCACGCCAGGTCAGGAGTTCATCAAGATTGTTCAAGCTGAGCTTGAGCAAGTTATGGGTGAATCGAACGAAGCGCTTGATCTTGCTGCGCAGCCGCCAGCTGTCATTCTTATGGCGGGTCTACAAGGTGCAGGTAAAACCACCAGTGTGGGCAAGCTCTCTAAGCTTCTAAATGAGCGCGAGAAAAAGAAAGTACTGGTTGTGTCTGCCGACGTATACCGTCCAGCGGCAATCAAGCAGCTTGAAACACTAGCCGGTGATGTGGGTGTGGACTTCTTCCCATCGACAGCCGATCAAAAGCCAATCGATATTGCTAATGCTGCTATCGACCACGCTAAGAAGAAATTCTACGATGTATTGATTGTCGATACCGCAGGTCGCCTAGCGGTTGACCACGAAATGATGGATGAAATCCAGCAGCTTCATACAGCAATCAACCCAGTTGAAACCCTGTTCGTGGTTGACGCTATGACAGGTCAAGATGCGGCGAACACGGCGAAAGCCTTCGGTGATGCACTGCCACTAACCGGTGTGATCCTGACTAAGGTGGATGGTGATGCACGTGGTGGTGCGGCGCTTTCCGTTCGCCATATCACAGGTAAACCAATCAAGTTCTTGGGTGTAGGTGAGAAGACCGACGCTCTAGAACCTTTCCACCCAGACCGTGTGGCCTCACGTATCCTTGGTATGGGTGACGTTCTTTCTCTTATCGAAGACCTTCAGCGTAATGTCGATACTGAGAAAGCTGAGAAGATGGCGAAGAAGTTCAAGGAGAAGAAAGGCTTTGACCTTGAAGACTTCCGCGAACAGCTTGGTCAGATGCAGAACATGGGCGGCATGATGGGCATGATGGATAAACTTCCAGGCATGTCAAACCTGCCAGACAACGTCAAAGATAAAGTTGACGACAAGATGTTCAAGCAGATGGAAGCCATCATTAACTCGATGACCATGAAAGAACGTCAGCGTCCTGAGCTTATCAAAGGCTCTCGCAAAAAACGTATCGCGGCAGGTTCTGGTACTCAGGTACAAGATGTGAACCGCCTGCTTAAGCAATTCACCCAAATGCAGAAGATGATGAAGAAGATGCAGAAAGGTGGCATGCGCGGCATGATGCGTAATATGCAGGGCATGATGGGTGGCATGGGCGGTATGGGCGGCGGTGGCAATCCGTTTGGCCGATAATCTCGCAATTCGCGAAGGGTAACAGAGCGACTGAAAGCAACTCATTGATCTTTCAAACTGTTACCCAGCTCACATCTTCACCAGAGCCCAAAAACTGGTGAAAAAATAGCTAAACCCCTTGCAATGCCTCGGAATAAGAGTAAAATTCCGAGGCTTTATTTTGGCACGAGACCTCAGGTTGCTCATTTGAGAAACATTTCTGAGGTCATTTTTATTATTGAGAAAGCAAAGAGGACGATATGGTTACCATTCGTTTGGCACGTCACGGCGCTAAGAAGCGTCCATTCTATCAAATCGTAGTAGCGGACAGCCGCAATGCAGCAACTGGCCGTTTCATCGAGAAAGTGGGTTTCTTTAACCCAACTGCTAAAGGTCAAGAAGAAGGTCTACGTCTAGACCTTGAGCGCGTTAACCACTGGGTTGGTCAAGGCGCAACAGTTTCTGACCGCGTTGCTAAGCTAGTTAAAGACGCTCAAAAAGCGGCTTAATTCTAGTTAAGTAAGCAGTATGTCGTCGATGAAAGGTAAAGACACAATGAGCAATCAAGACGAAAGAATTGTTGTAGGTAAATTTGGTTCTACTTACGGCATTCGCGGATGGCTTAAGGTGTTTACCTACACAGACAATCCTGAAAGTATTTTCGATTACAGCCCTTGGTATATTAACCAAAAGGGTGAATGGGTAGAGTACAAAGTTGAAAGTTGGAAGCGCCATAACAAAGGTATGGTGTGTAAGCTAGAAGGTCTTGAGGTTCGTGAAGAAGCTCACCTACTGACCAACTTCGAGATTGCAATCGACCCAGCTGTGCTACCAGAGCTGTCAGAAGATGAATTCTACTGGCGCGAATTGTTCGGTATGAAAGTAGTGACCACGAAAGGTTATGACCTAGGGGAAGTAACTGACATCATGGAAACTGGTTCGAACGATGTTTTGGTTGTGAAAGCAAATCTGAAAGATGCTTTTGGGCAAAAGGAACGGTTGGTACCGTACCTTGAAGAGCAAGTGATCAAGAAAGTTGATCGCGAAGCTCAACGGATCGAAGTTGACTGGGATCCTGGATTCTAATTCATTTTTAGTAACTCAATAGAGCGAGAGAACAGATGTGGGTTGGCGTAATTAGCCTTTTTCCAGACATGTTCCGCAGCGTTACTGATTATGGAGTAACAGGTCAAGCGGTTAAAAAAGGTCTACTGTCGATTGAGACATGGAATCCTCGTGATTTCACTCACGACAAACATCGCACTGTCGATGATAGACCTTACGGTGGTGGTCCTGGTATGTTGATGATGGTTCAGCCATTGCGCGATGCCATTCACGCAGCCAAACAGGCATCACCGGGTAAGACGAAAGTCATTTACCTTTCTCCTCAAGGTCGTAAGCTCGATCAGACTGGGGTAGAAGAACTAGCGAAAAACGACAACCTTGTGTTGATTTGTGGACGCTACGAAGGGGTAGATGAGCGCATCATCCAAACTGAGGTTGACGAAGAATGGTCAATCGGAGATTTTGTGATGACAGGTGGGGAAATCCCAGCCATGACGCTAATCGACTCAGTCTCACGGTTTGTTCCGGGAGTACTAGGCGATTTTGCTTCAGCAGAAGAAGATTCTTTTGCAAATGGCTTACTAGATTGTCCACACTATACGCGCCCTGAAGTTCTAGACGATTTAGAGGTACCAAGTGTCCTCAAGTCTGGCAACCACAAGGACATTCGTCGCTGGCGACTACAGCAGTCGTTAGGCCGTACTTGGCTAAGAAGACCGGAGCTCCTGGAAAACCTAGCTCTGACTGACGAACAGGAACAATTACTTGCCGAGTTCATTAAAGAAACTCGAAATAACAGCAAGTAACCTATTTAATTTAGTATCAGTTTATTCTAGGAATTTAAGAACATGAGTAACATCATCAAGGCTCTTGAAGAAGAGCAAATGAAATCAGACCTACCTAAATTTGCACCAGGTGACACTGTTGTAGTTCAGGTTAAAGTAAAAGAAGGTGACCGTGAGCGTCTACAGGCTTACGAAGGCGTTGTAATCGCTATCCGTAACCGTGGTCTTCACTCTGCTTTCACTGTTCGTAAGATCTCGAACGGCGAAGGTGTTGAGCGTACGTTCCAAACTCACTCTCCAATGGTTGATAGCATCGAAGTTAAACGCCGTGGTGCAGTACGTCGTGCCAAGCTGTACTACCTACGTGAGCGTTCTGGTAAGTCTGCTCGTATCAAAGAGAAACTTGCTAAGAAGTAATGCTATTTTACTAGCGTTCTCAAATATTAAGCGGAGTCCTCGGACTCCGCTTTTTTTATGTCTGCAAATGGTAGATAAAAAAAGAGCCTCCAGTGGAGGCTCTGCATGCTAGTAATTGTCTTCTGACCAGCCATCGCTGTCTGACATGTCTGGTGCGCCCGGAATGGTGTTCTCTTCATCCGCCCACTCACCAAAATCAATCATTTGGCACTGCTTAGAGCAGAATGGACGAAACGGGCTTTCTTCACCCCATACCACGTCTTTTTGACATTGTGGGCACGGGACAACGGTTGGTTTACTCATAATGGTTCCTGAGTGCGGCTATTAGGTAAAGCTGAACTAGCTACAAACCGCTAATTCAAATTCGATATCGTTAGGGTAGGCTTGCCCCGACTCAAAGGCAATAAACTTCACTGAAAAACGGTTTTTATGCCCAGATACCATTGGATACACGCCATAGTGCATGGGAATATTGAGTCGCAATATATTGGCTTCTTCGGCATCACTTTGGAAAAATCCAGCGCGTGCAATCTGTGGTTTAAAGCGACCTGTTTCGCGCGTTAGTTTGAGCCACATGTGTAGGGCATCCATTAATGGCTTGAGTGAACTTAGCCATTTTTCCGCATCGTGCATTCGCTTATCGAGCGGTAGGTGCAACCAGTAGTGCAAAGTCGGAAGATCAAAGCAGCATGAACCACCAGGCAACCCAAATCGTTGGCGAATGGTGCTTAAGAATCGGTCCTCTTTGAAAGATTGTCCAAATCGTTCAGCTGCCATCAACTCGCGATGGACACCATCGAGGTCACGAAGAATAGAGCCCAGCATCTCTTGATCAACATCATCGACATTCAGCCAAGCACGGTAGGTTTGTCTCTGCTTCTCAAGATCTTTCGCCAACTCACTTTTTAGCTGGATCTGTTCGAAGATCTCCAATAAATCAAATATGGATTTGAAGAAGATTTGGTGCTGGTTGCTATCTGAAAAAGACGAGGAATGTTGTAGCTGTCTCAGTAGAGATTCAACTCTTAGGTAAATTCTTGTTTTTTCATTAAGAGGGTGTTCGAATCTATTTGTGATCATCTGCTAGCCTTTAAACGCTTCCATGCTATTTTCACCGATTTTTACCGCATAATGCTAGGTACTTTTGGTGCAATTGTGTGACTTGGGGCAAAAGTTGAGCGTTGTCAGTATTATTATCAATCACATCATCAGCATGCATTAGCCGTGTGTCTCTATCGACTTGTGCTTTGAGTATAGAACGCACCTGTTCCTCAGGCACCCCGTCACGTGTCATTGTTCGGTTAATTTGTGTCTGGGCATTAACATCGACGACCAACACTCTGTCCGCCATACCTTGAAGGTTGTTCTCAATCAGCAGTGGCACAACAAGTAATGTGTACGGACTTGTCGAGGCTTGAAGCCTTGTTAGCATTTGCTCTCGAATCATTGGATGAAGTAGGTTGTTCACCCAAGTTTTCTCTTCATCATTCGCAAAGATACGTGCCCGTAATTCAGCTCGGTTGAGCGAGCCATCTGGTTGCAAAATATCTGCGCCAAAGTGTGTCTCTAGTGCTGCTAATCCCTCAGAACCGATATCAACCACATCTCTTGCGACCACATCGGCATCGACAAGTTCAATTCCAAACTCATCACGAAACAAATTTGCTACCGTGGTCTTGCCGCTTGCGATTCCACCGGTTAAACCAACAACAAACCCCATTAATACACTCCTGTCGTTATCGCAAGATAGGCATACGTAATCTGGCTGCCCCACAGCGCGCTGACCCAGCCAGCAATGGCAAGGTAAGGGCCAAATGGGAACGCCGTATCGATGCCTTTGCTCTGCATTCTAAGCTGAATGAGACCAAACACAACGCCTACAACAGAAGAAAGTAGAATAATCATAGGAAGAGATTGCCAGCCTAACCATGCGCCGAGAGCTGCGAGCAGTTTAAAGTCACCATAACCCATCCCTTCTTTACCTGTTGCTAGCTTGAACAGCCAGTACACAGACCAAAGGCATAGATAACCCGCGATGGCGCCAATAACAGAATCCTGAAGTGAGACAGGAGAGATACCCAACAAGGCTAATGCAACCCCAACCCAAAGCAGTGGCACAGTGAGTTGATCTGGGAGCAACATAGTATCAAGGTCGATAAATGTCGCACTGATGAGTACCAAGGTCATACCAATAAGCGCAATACTGTACCAGCTAAATCCCAAGTACCATGCGACGATTCCACACATCGCGGCGGTGAGCAGTTCAACTAACGGATACCGACAGCTTATTTTGTTATCGCAGTGGCGACAGCGACCTTTTAGGATCAGCCAGCTCAACACGGGGATGTTATCTAGGATGCGAATTGGCGTCTTACACTTAGGGCAAGCACTGCGTGGCACGCTGAGATTGTACTGTCCCTCTGGGGGCGTGATTTTGTACTCTGGAAAAGCCTCGGCACATTCCTCTCGCCAACCGCGTTCCATCATAATAGGCAAGCGATGAATCACGACGTTGAGAAAGCTGCCCATAATCAAACCAAAAATGGTGGCGAAGACAACGAACAACCAAGGATAATAAATCAACACGTCCATTTAGGGTTACACTGGCAATAAATCAATAAGTTAATGTCTATGTTAGCCTATTACTGTCATTAAGTTAAAGATGGGAAGGTACATTGCGACCACAAGTCCACCGACTAGGGTTCCCAAAAAGACAATGATAAAAGGCTCGAGAATCTTACCGAGGTTATCCACCGTGTTGTCGACTTCTGCTTCGTAGATGGATGCAACGCGATTCAACATATCATCCAATGTGCCAGACTCCTCACCTATCATCACCATCTGCAACACCATTTCTGGGAAAGCATTGGCTTGCCGCATCGCTAAGTGGATAGGAACACCCGCAACAATATCAGTGTGGATCGATGTGATGACCTGCTGGTAGAAAAGGTTATCCGCCGTCTTTGCACTGGTTTGGATGCTCGATAAGATTGGGATACCCGCACTAAAGCTAGTAGAGAGTGTGCGGCTAAACTTAGCAATGGAAGCCTTGGTGATCACCTGTCCGATAATAGGAACAGTAAGGGCTAAACGGCTGGTTGATAGACGAATGGCGAAACTTCGTTGCCTCGCGACTTTTAGCCCTAAGGTGCTAATAATGACTAGGTTAACTACTAAGAATCCATTTTCCTGAAACCATCTTGATAGGTTAAGGACTTGAACCGTAAACCATGGCAGTGAAGCATTAAAGCCGCGAAACATGGATTCAAACTCAGGTACTACCGTGGTTAGCATGAGATAGGTAACTCCGAGTGAGACCAAAAGAATCATCACAGGATAGATAAGGGCTTTTACTACTTTTGAGCGTAGCATTTCTTGTTTTTCTCGATAATCGGCCAAGCGTTGAAATACCCCAGCTAGATTCCCTGAGTTTTCTCCCGTAGCGACCATATCAACGTAAAAACTGTCAAAATGGCGGCTAGCGAATTGCATGACTCGTGATATCGGTGTGCCAGCCTCAAGCCCTTTACTGATCTGCGATAGTACAGACTTCATTTCGGCTTTAGATTGATTGTCTGCTATGAGCTTAATGGCGTGAACAATCGGTATTCCAGTGCTGAGCATGGTTGCCAGTTGTCGAGTGAGTACCGTAATGTCCTTACTATTGATGCGTTGAGTCAGTCTTGTCCAAGTAGAGAGGCTACGGCGTTTTATCTTGCGGACTTGGATATGCTGCTGCTTTAGCGACGCTCTAGCTTCCATCTCGGTGATGGCGAGCGTTTGTCCAGAGACTTTTTTACCTTGGCTGTTCACTCCCTTCCAGTGGAATGCGCTTAGTGTTGGCTCAGTCTTACCCACTATATTCTCCCGATACTAAAAGTAGAGCACGCGTTGCAACTCGCTGTAGCTAGTAATACCAGCGATTAGCTTTTCCACACCAGATTGCTTTAGCGTCTTCATTCCCTGAGCCTTAGCAATAGCTTCTATTTCATTTAGGCTTGCGCTAGCAACTATCGCGCTGGCGAGTTCATGGGTAAACGCCATTACCTCATAGATACCAGTCCTACCGAGAAAACCATGATTACAATGGTTACAGCCTTGCTCGTTGGCGAGGTAGACTATCGACTCATTGGGAATGTTGAGGGAGTGACGAAGTTTAGGGGACATTGGGTCTGGTATCTTACAACACTCACACAGCTTTCGTGCTAAGCGCTGAGCAATGATCAACGATAGAGAGGACGACAAGTTGATAGCGTCGACACCCATGTTTTTGAGCCTAATGACGGTCTCTGCGGCCGAGTTGGTGTGCAGTGTAGATAACACTAGATGGCCCGTTTGAGCGGCTTTGACCGCAATTTCGGCGGTTTCGATATCTCGGATTTCGCCGAGCATGACAATATCGGGATCTTGTCTTAAAAAAGATCGAAGGGCGGTAGAGAAATCAAAGCCGATCTTTGGATTGATCTGAACTTGATTGATGCCCTCAAGATGAATCTCAACTGGATCTTCAGCAGTAGAAATATTGCGCTCTGCGGTATTGAGAATGCTAAGTCCAGTGTATAGCGAAACGGTTTTTCCACTGCCAGTGGGACCTGTCATTAGGATCATACCTTGGGGCTTTTTTAGTGCGGTGAGGTAAAGCGATTTTTGTTGCTCGGTATAACCTAGCTGATCAATGTTGAGCTGGGTGGCATCGGCGTCCAAAAGTCTTAACACGATTTTCTCACCCCACATTGTGGGTAGGGTTGAAACGCGCATGTCGATAGAGGCTGCTTCAGAGAGTTTCAGTTTCAGTCGACCGTCTTGTGGTAAGCGCCTTTCGGCGATATCAAGTTTAGCCAAGATCTTAATCCGAGCTGCCAATCGACGACTAAGCTGCGTCGCAGGCTGGTGAGTCTCTATCAAGATGCCATCACAGCGAAGCCGTATTCGATAAGAGTGCTCATAAGGTTCGAAATGAATATCCGAGGCTTTCTTGCGCACGGCATCCGTCAATACCTGATGAATAAAGCGACTTACAGGAGAGTCATCTTGGGAGAGGTCTTCGACGTTCTCGAGCTCCGAATCGCTGATTGGGACTAGGTTGGTTAGTGCTTCAGAAGTGAGCTCTCTAAAGCTAGGGTTGATGCCCTTATGGTTTTCGCCATAAAGACGCTTAATGGCCGATGTGATATCAAGGCAATCACAGATGACGAGCTCTATCTGTAGTCCGGTCGCAAAACGAAAATCGTTTTCTAACTCGACAATGCTCGGGTCGGATATTGCGATAGAGAGGGTGTGGCTACTTTGCTTGAGCGGAATTGCGTGGTTTTTTACAATTAGCTCGCGTAATCCTGCTGTTCGACACAGCTCTATGTAGTCGTAGTCATGCAGTTGTTTAGCGGGCAGAGCAAATAGTTTCTCTAAAGCCGAAGTTAAGTCTTGGGCTGTCAGCCAGCCCAATTCCACAATGATTGATGGAACAGACTCCATACTTGATTGCGTGCATTCTATTAGACGATCTTTTTGACTCTCTGAAATAATTTGAGCCTCAGCAAGAACGCTAGGCAGCCTACTTATGCTCAAAGCTAGTTACAGCCTTTTGGAAGCAGTTCACTATCAATATTTGCTGCTTGGCAGCTCCAGCTTCCTTCGACAGTTCTCACAAGGTCTAGGGTATTTCCAGCGACCTTAGGGCTTGATTTTCCCGTCTCAAAACTTACGCGAATTGTGCCAGCAGCTCCGCTGTTTCCCGTCAAGGTAATAGTACCTAGAGCATAGGATTGTGGAATGCCATAGCTTGCGGCACTTGCTGGATTCGGAAACTGACCATTTGATAAGGTTTCCGTTTCAATAGGCGTTCTTAATGCAGACAAAGTTGCAAGGGCAGACGATGTTTCACTTTTTGCAATATAGTTTTGGTATGTAGGTAGTGCCACTGCAGCCAATACCCCAATCACCGCGACGACAATCATTAACTCAATCAAGGTAAAACCTTGTTGCTTGTTTGCTCTGTTCATTTGTATTCCCTCAATTAAATTAGTTGCACATAGCGAACATACTCTTGAGATTTAACCCAATAAAGTTAATGGGTTAACGCCCTAGAACAGGTTCTAAAAAATGAAGGCCCATTGCATGTCGTTGCATTTTGGGTGCGACTGACTCTGAAGGTTGGGGACTAGCGCGGCTGAATGAGAGGGAAAATCGTGGAGTAGAGGGGCGGATACAAAAAAGCGAAGCTCATGGCTTCGCTTTTTACTGCAACGATAAGAATGACGGGGTTAGTCTTTGAATCTCATCGATAAGTCCATCGCTTTAAGATGTTTGGTCAGAGCGCCAACCGAGATGTAATCAACGCCTGTTTCCGCAAACTCAGCGATGGTTTCCATGGTTACATTGCCCGAGTTCTCAAGCGCAGCGCGTCCTGCATTCAGCTCTACCGCTTGACGCATCATATCCGTCGTAAAGTTATCGAGCATGATGATATCCGCGCCAGCATCTATGGCTTGTTGTAGCTCTTCAAGAGATTCAGTTTCGACTTCGACAGGTTTTCCTGGGTTTAGCTGTTTCGCCGTCTCGATGGCTTTAGTGATGCCACCGCAAGCGATGATGTGGTTCTCTTTAATAAGGTAAGCGTCGAAGACACCAATACGATGGTTGTAACCACCGCCACAGGCGACTGCGTATTTTAGTGCACTGCGAAGGCCAGGAATCGTTTTGCGTGTGTCTAGTAGACGACACTGCGTGTGCGCGATTTTCTCTGCGTACTCAGCGGTAACAGTCGCGCAGCCAGATAGCGTTTGGATGAAGTTCATCGCGTTACGCTCACCAGTGAGCAAAATGCGTGCAGGGCCTGTTAGGGTGCACAGCACTTGGTTTGGCTCTACTTTGTCACCGTCTTGAACGTGCCATTCAATGCGGACTTCGCCACCAAGCTGTTTGAATACTTCGTCTGCCCACATTTGACCACAGAACACACCATGCTCACGAGTGATGATCGTCGCGACGTTTTGAGTCTCAGCCGGGATAAGGCTCGCCGTGATGTCTGCGCTCACATCCAGTGTCCCACCTAAGTCTTCACGTAGCGTGTCTGCCACGGCACGAGTAATTTCTGAAGGGAGTTGCTGCTTTAGATATTCAAGACGTTCTTGGCTGTTGTGTGTGTTTTTCATCGCTTAACGTGTCTAGTGGGGGAACAAAGTGGGCATGATACTCCTGCTTGTGCGGAATTTCAGCATCAAATCTCGCATTTTATTGGCTGTCGGATAAAATCAAAGCGATAGCGATGTAGATAGGCTCAAAATATATGCAAAACCAAGATAGACCTTATAGCTTTCAGGGTTTTTATGAGATAGACGAACAAGGTTGGTATCAAGCTGCGCGACGCGTGGTATCCCCCCACTTTGATGCGAGGCCAGACGAAGAGGATGTGTCGCTGCTGGTGGTGCATAATATCAGCCTGCCACCGGCACAATTTGGTGGCCCCTATATAGAAGATTTCTTTCTCGGACAGCTCGATGCGTCGAGTCACCCCTTTTTTAAGGTGATTGAAAAGATGAAAGTCTCCGCACACTGTTTGATACGCCGTGATGGGGAGGTAGTGCAGTTTGTTCCTTTCAGTGCCCGTGCTTGGCATGCTGGCGTTTCGAGTTTTGCGGGGCGTGCGAGGTGTAACGATTATTCAATTGGGATAGAACTAGAAGGAACCGATTATGTCTCTTACACCGATGCTCAATATGTGAGTTTACAACGTCTTACACAATCGCTAATGGCTCGGTATCCGCAGATCACTCGTGAGCGCATCACTGGTCATCAATACATAGCACCGCTAAGAAAGAGCGATCCAGGTCTAGTTTTTGACTGGTCGCGTTTCAAAAATACATTGTAATAAAAGATTCACTCCTGCCCATTTGAGCAGAATTCGTGGTGCTTTTTCAGCATCACGATTTATTTTGTTATTCAAATTATAAATAACCAGAGCACTGGTTATTCCTTCTTTACTTGATATTGGTCAATTTCCCTTGTCTGACAAATAAACTCCTTTCTTATTGATTTTTAAGGCTTTTCATAGCACGTCATTTACCCGATAAGTTTCTCGTATGTAATTGGTCTGACCAAGGGTGTTGATGTTTTAATCTATAAATGTTTCATAACGGTTAACGCAAGGCCGGTTCTATGATGTGAATCAATTTTTCACTAGACATTGGTGTTTTAAATGTGTTAATTTTTACCCCAACTTATAAATTGGTAATACCAATTAACAGCTCTAGAAAGTAGAAGAATAAAAGAATAATAGTTATGGCTTATCAAAGGATCCGTCAGCCGAAACTTTCGGATGTTATCGAGCAAGAATTGGAACGCTTGATTGTTGAAGGAACGCTTTCAGCAGGGCAGCAGCTTCCACCTGAACGTGAGCTGGCAAAGCAATTTGATGTTTCTCGACCTTCTATTCGAGAGGCAATTCAGCGACTTGAAGCGAAGAAGCTTCTAACCCGTCGTCAAGGCGGTGGCACGTTCGTTAGCGAGAACATCTGGAAAAGTTTCTCTGATCCCTTGTTAGACCTCCTATCTTCTCACAACGAGACTCAGCTAGATTTGCTTGAGGCTCGTCATGCTATGGAAGGTATCTCTGCTTACTTCGCTGCATTGCGTGGCACCGATGAAGATTTTGCTCAGATTGAAGCGTGTTTAGGCAATATTCGCACAGCACAAGAGTCCGGCGACGTTGAGGCTGAAGCTTCTGCGGTCATGGCATTTCTTGTGGCACTAACAGAAGCTGCACATAACGTTGTGTTGCTGCACATTGTTCGAAGCCTAGCACCGTTACTTGAGCAAAATGTTCTACAGAATTTAGAGCTATTACACCGCCGATCCGAGGTGGTGGAGAAAGTCAGTAAACACCGAGCTAATATCGTTGAAGCGATCGTCGCTGGTCAGCCAGAAAAGGCGCGTGAGATGTCGCATTCGCATTTAGCTTACATCGAAGAAACATTGTTAGATTTGACTCGAGAAGCGTCTCGTCGTGAGCGCTCATTGAGACGAATTCAACAAGATAGTGATTCTTAAAACTAGAAACGCTTACTTTAATTAAGTAGATCCAACCAACAGAAGGATAGATCGCCATGTCTGACATGAAGCATGACGTAGATGCACTGGAAACTCAAGATTGGCTTCAAGCACTTGAATCCGTTGTTCGTGAAGAAGGTGTAGAACGTGCACAATTTCTACTAGAAACCGTTCTAGAGAAAGCTCGTTTAGATGGCGTTGATATGCCAACAGGCATCAACACTAACTACATTAATACTATTCCAGCAGCACAAGAGCCAGCTTACCCTGGTGATACAACGCTTGAGCGTCGTATTCGTTCGATTATTCGCTGGAACGCAATCATGATCGTATTGCGTGCTTCTAAGAAAGACCTAGACCTTGGCGGTCACATGGCTTCTTACCAGTCTGCAGCAGCATTTTATGAAGTGTGCTTCAACCACTTCTTCCGTGCTCCTAACGAGACTGACGGTGGCGATCTAGTTTACTATCAAGGTCACATCTCACCAGGTATCTACTCTCGTGCATTCGTAGAAGGTCGTCTGACTGAAGAGCAGCTAGATAACTTCCGTCAAGAAGTAGACGGTAAAGGTATTCCTTCATACCCACACCCTAAACTGATGCCTGAGTTCTGGCAGTTCCCAACAGTATCTATGGGTCTAGGTCCTATTTCTGCGATCTACCAAGCGCGTTTCCTTAAGTACCTAAATGGTCGCGGCCTAAAAGACACTTCAGCTCAGCGTGTTTATGCCTTCCTAGGTGACGGTGAGATGGATGAGCCAGAATCACGTGGTTCACTTTCTTTCGCTGCGCGTGAGAAACTAGATAACCTATGTTTCCTAATCAACTGTAACCTTCAGCGCCTAGATGGCCCTGTAATGGGTAACGGCAGCATCATTCAAGAGCTTGAAGGTCTATTCAAAGGCGCTGGCTGGAATGTTGTTAAGGTTATCTGGGGTAACAACTGGGATGCACTACTGGCGAAAGACACGTCAGGTAAACTTCTACAGCTAATGAACGAAACTGTAGACGGTGACTACCAAACATTTAAATCGAAAGATGGTGCATACGTACGTGAGCACTTCTTTGGTAAGTACCCAGAAACAGCAGCACTTGTTGCAGACATGACTGATGACGAAATCTTCGCACTTAAGCGTGGTGGTCACGATTCTTCTAAGCTGTACGCAGCATACAAGAACGCGGCAGAGACTAAAGGTCGTCCAACAGTAATCCTAGCTAAGACAGTTAAAGGTTACGGCATGGGTGAAGCGGCTGAAGGTAAGAACATCGCGCACCAAGTTAAGAAGATGGACATGACTCACGTTCTACACCTACGTGATCGTCTAGGTCTTCAAGACATTCTAACTGATGAGAAAGTAGCAGAGCTTCCATACCTAAAACTGGAAGAAGGAAGCGCGGAATATGAATACCTGCACGCTCGTCGTAAAGCTCTAAAAGGTTACACGCCACAGCGTCTACCTAAGTTTACTCAAGAATTCAAAGTGCCAGAGCTAGAAGAGTTCGCGCCGCTACTAAGCGAGCAGAAGCGTGACATCTCAACGACGATGGCATACGTTCGTACGCTTAATATCCTGCTTAAGAACAAGAACATTGGTAAGAACGTTGTTCCTATCATCTGTGATGAAGCTCGTACGTTTGGTATGGAAGGTCTATTCCGTCAGATCGGTATCTACAACCCGCACGGTCAGGAATACACGCCAGAAGATAAAGGTATCGTTTCTTACTACAAAGAAGCAACGTCAGGTCAGGTTCTACAAGAAGGTATCAACGAGCTAGGCTCAATGGCTTCTTGGGTTGCAGCGGCAACATCATACAGCACTAACGACCTGCCAATGATTCCGTTCTACATCTACTACTCAATGTTTGGTTTCCAACGTGTAGGTGATATGGCATGGATGGCTGGTGACCAACAAGCTCGCGGTTTCCTACTAGGCGCAACGGCTGGTCGTACAACGCTAAACGGTGAAGGTCTACAGCACGAAGATGGTCACTCGCACATCATGGCGAACACGGTTCCTAACTGTATCTCTTACGACCCAACGTTCGCTTACGAAGTGGCGGTAATCATGCAAGACGGTATCCGTCGCATGTACGGTGAGAACCAAGAGAACGTGTTCTACTACCTAACAGTGATGAACGAAAACTACGCAATGCCAGCAATGCCAGAAGGTGCTGAAGAAGGCATCCGTAAGGGTATCTACAAGCTTGAGTCTTACGCTGGTGACAAGTCTAAAGTTCAGCTAATGGGCTCTGGTACTATCATGAACGAAGTACGTAAAGCAGCGACTATTCTAAGCGAAGAGTACGGCATCGCTTCTGACGTATTCTCTGTAACATCGTTCAACGAGCTAACTCGTGACGGTCAAGACGCAGAGCGCTACAACATGCTTCACCCAGAAGCAGAAGCGAAAGTCCCTTACATTGCACAAGTAATGGGTACTGAGCCAGCAATCGCGGCGACTGACTACATGAAGAACTACTCTGAGCAAGTCCGCGCATTCATGCCTACTGAGTCTTACAAAGTACTTGGTACTGATGGTTACGGCCGTTCAGACAGCCGTGAGAACCTACGTCGTCACTTCGAAGTTAACGCAGGCTACGTGGTAGTTGCAGCGCTAACTGAACTAGCGAAGCGCGGTGATGTTGAGAAGTCTGTTGTGACTGAAGCAATTGCTAAGTTCAACATCGACACTGAAAAAACTAACCCACTTTACGCTTAATACAGCGCTTAATTAGAAGGTAAATAAGCAATGGCAATCGAAATTAATGTACCTGACATCGGTGCGGATGAGGTTGAAGTTACTGAGATTCTTGTAAGCGTTGGCGACAAGGTGGAAGAAGAGCAGTCTCTAATCACTGTTGAAGGCGACAAGGCTTCTATGGAAGTTCCAGCGTCTCAAGCAGGTATCGTTAAAGAAATCAAAGTAGCGGAAGGCGATTCTGTTACTACGGGTTCTCTTATCATGATTTTCGAAGCCGAAGGTGCAGCAGCTGCTGCACCTGCTCCTGCGGCTGAAGCGGCTCCAGCAGCGGCTCCAGCTCCAGCAGCAGCGGCAGCAGAACTGAAAGAAGTTCACGTTCCAGACATCGGTGGTGACGAAGTAGAAGTTACTGAAATCATGGTTAAAGTTGGCGATGCAGTGGAAGAAGAGCAATCTCTTCTAACTGTAGAAGGCGACAAAGCTTCTATGGAAGTACCGGCACCATTTGCAGGTACGGTCAAAGAGATCAAGATTGCTGAAGGTGATTCAGTAACAACTGGTTCTCTTGTCATGGTATTCGAAACTGCAGGTTCGGGCGCGGCAGCTCCAGTAGCAGAAGCTTCTGCAGCACCTGCGGCGGCTCCTGCGGCATCCGGAGCGCCGGCCGCAGCTGAAAAAGAAGTAAACGTACCAGATATCGGCGGTGACGAAGTTGAAGTTACTGAAGTAATGGTAGCGGTTGGCGATACAGTGGAAGAAGAGCAATCTCTTATCACTGTAGAAGGCGACAAAGCTTCTATGGAAGTACCAGCACCATTCGCTGGCACAGTTAAAGAAATCAAGATTGCAGCTGGCGATAAAGTCACGACTGGCTCGCTAATCATGACATTTGTTGTTGAGGGCGCAGCACCTGCACCTGTTGCAGCACCTGCACAAGCAGCGACTCCAGCAGCACCTGCGGCGGCTCCGGCTCCAGCAGCGAAAGCGGATGCAGCACCACAAGCTAACGACTTCCAAGAGAACCACGAGTACGCGCACGCGTCTCCAGTCGTTCGTCGTCTAGCTCGTGAGTTTGGTGTTAACCTAGCGAAAGTAAAAGGTACGGGTCGTAAGAGCCGCGTACTGAAAGAAGACGTTCAAGCTTACGTTAAAGATGCACTTAAGCGTCTTGAGTCTGGTGCTGCGGCATCTGGCAAAGGCGGTGACGGCTCTGCTCTTGGTCTACTACCTTGGCCGAAGGTTGACTTCAGCAAGTTTGGTGAGACTGAAGTTCAGAAGCTTTCTAAGATCAAGAAGATCTCTGGTGCTAACCTACATCGTAACTGGGTAATGATCCCGCACGTTACACAGTGGGATAACGCGGATATCACAGCTCTAGAAGCGTTCCGTAAAGAGCAAAACGCTATCGAAGCGAAGAAAGATTCAGGTATGAAGATCACGCCACTTGTGTTCATCATGAAAGCTGTTGCGAAAGCACTTGAAGCCTTCCCTGCATTTAACTCTTCTCTATCGGAAGATGGCGAGAGCATCATTCTTAAGAAGTACGTGAACGTTGGTATCGCAGTGGATACGCCAAACGGTCTTGTTGTTCCTGTATTCAAGGACGTAAACAAGAAGGGTATCTACGAGCTATCTGAAGAGCTAATGGTTATCTCGAAGAAAGCACGTGCCGGCAAGCTAACGGCTGCAGATATGCAAGGTGGCTGTTTCACTATCTCAAGCCTAGGCGGCATCGGTGGTACTGCATTTACTCCTATCGTAAATGCACCTGAAGTTGGTATCCTTGGTGTGTCTAAGTCTGAAATGAAGCCAGTATGGAACGGTAAAGAATTTGAACCGCGCCTACAGCTTCCACTTTCACTATCGTACGATCACCGTGTGATTGACGGTGCGGAAGGTGCACGTTTCATTACTTATCTAAACAGCTGCTTGAGCGATATTCGTCGCTTGGTACTTTAAGGCAGTTTGATCCCTCTAGCTTCCCCCAACCGGGAAGCTAGAGGGGTAAAAAACCAAATTCATACAACAATTCCCATTGAATTGTTGTCTAGCTCACAGGCTAAATTGATTTACTTTTCACACCGTTAACATCTCTGTAAAATGTTAGCGGTCTGAAATCATAAATATTTAAAC
Organism: Vibrio maritimus; assembly: GCF_021441885.1. Taxonomy (NCBI): domain Bacteria; kingdom Pseudomonadati; phylum Pseudomonadota; class Gammaproteobacteria; order Vibrionales; family Vibrionaceae; genus Vibrio; species Vibrio maritimus. The sequence goes on along the minus strand of NZ_CP090438.1, from coordinate 3,122,610 downwards.
TCATTACGCTATAAACGTTGTCATTAGGCGTCAAAGCGAAGTTTATAAAAAAGAAAATCAATACCCACTCAGCCTGTTAGGGATAATGACTACAAGAGGTCAAAATGAGCAAAGAAATTAAAGCCCAAGTTGTTGTACTTGGTTCTGGTCCTGCTGGTTACTCTGCCGCATTCCGTTGTGCAGACCTAGGTCTTGAAACGGTACTTATCGAACGTTATAGCACCCTAGGTGGTGTCTGTCTGAATGTGGGTTGTATCCCATCTAAAGCACTTCTTCACGTTTCAAAAGTTATCGAAGAAGCCAAAGCAATGGCTGAACATGGTGTTGTTTTCGGTGAGCCACAAACAGACATCAACAAGATCCGTATCTGGAAAGAGAAGGTTGTAAACCAACTTACCGGTGGTCTTGGCGGTATGGCTAAGATGCGTAAAGTTAACATCGTTAATGGTTACGGTAAGTTCACTGGTCCTAACTCTATCCTTGTTGAAGGTGAAGGCGAGTCAACAACAGTAACGTTTGACAACGCTATCATCGCTGCGGGCTCTCGCCCTATCAAACTGCCATTCATTCCACACGAAGATCCACGTATCTGGGACTCAACTGACGCTCTTGAGCTGAAAGAAGTACCAGGAAAACTGCTTATCATGGGTGGTGGTATCATCGGTCTTGAGATGGCAACGGTTTATCACTCTTTAGGCTCTCAAGTTGACGTTGTTGAGATGTTTGACCAGCTTATCCCTGCAGCGGATAAAGATATGGTTAAGGTTTACACCAAGCGCATTAAAAACAAGTTCAACTTGATGCTTGAGACCAAAGTAACGGCCGTTGAAGCGAAAGAAGACGGTATCTACGTTTCAATGGAAGGCAAGAAAGCTCCTGCTGATGCAGAGCGCTACGATGCCGTTCTTGTTGCTATCGGTCGTGTACCAAACGGTAAGCTTCTTGATGCAGAGAAAGCAGGTATTGAAGTGGATGAGCGTGGCTTTATCAATGTTGATAAACAAATGCGCACTAACGTTCCACACATTCACGCTATCGGTGACATCGTTGGTCAGCCAATGCTTGCTCACAAAGGTGTGCATGAAGGTCACGTAGCGGCAGAGGTTATCTCTGGTAAGAAGCACTACTTTGACCCGAAAGTTATTCCTTCAATTGCTTACACTGAGCCAGAAGTGGCATGGGTTGGTAAGACAGAAAAAGAAGCGAAAGCAGAGGGCATCAACTACGAAGTGGCGACATTCCCATGGGCAGCATCAGGTCGTGCAATCGCGTCTGACTGTGCTGACGGTATGACTAAGCTTATCTTCGACAAAGAGTCTCACCGTGTTATTGGTGGTGCTATCGTTGGTACTAACGGTGGTGAACTGCTTGGTGAAATCGGTCTAGCGATCGAGATGGGTTGTGATGCAGAAGATATCGCTTTGACTATCCACGCTCACCCAACGCTTCACGAGTCTGTTGGTCTTGCGGCAGAAGTATTTGAAGGCACAATCACTGACCTTCCAAATGCGAAAGCGAAGAAAAAGAAGTAATTTCTGAATAAAGAAAAACGGCCAGTAGAGATACTGGCCGTTTTTTTGTGTTCGATTTACTTTGTATCGACTAATCTTAGTGAGCGTCGCCATTGTTATATATGCACACCATATCCATGTAGCAATCCGTCAATGATTTCACCGCATCGCTATCATTATTGCGCATCGCTTCTACGAAGAGCGAATAGCAAAGACCGTGGAACAAGCTTGTTAGGTGTTTAGGGTTATGATGCGGGCAGACTTCACCACGTTCGATAGCTCTGATAAACATATTTTCTACTAGAGCTTGGCTAGTCTTGTTTGAGCTTACAAACAGCGGCCATACCTCATCGCGAGTAGACGTGCTCCATTCAAACCACACTTTATTCCAGTGACAATCCTCGATCACCATATCGACGACGCTATCTAGGATATTCGTCAGGTTGTCCTTGATATTGACATCGAGATCGATGGTATTCGAGAGGAAGTTGGAATATTGACAAACGACGTGATTAAGTACTTCGTCCACCAAGTCTTCACGAGTAGGGAAGTAGTTAAACACTGTAGCGACAGATACCTGCGCTATCTCTGCGATGTCTGCGTGTCCGCCGCGGCCAATACCGCGCTTTGCAAATACTTCTAGTGCTATCTCCATGAGCTGAAGCTTTCGCTTTTGCGGAGACAGGCGTGTCCTAGGTCTTTTTACGATTGAGTCCATATTATTTTCCTTGCCAACGTTAGTTAGGGCTGGTGATCCTTTTTGAATCTACCTTTTCACCCTGCTTTATTTAGAGTCAGCTATCTCACAAAGCGGAAAACAACATAAACCTAACGTCACCGTGTCAATCTAAAGGGCGAGTTAGGTTATTTCCAAAATGGAAATCCACTGCTCTTATTTTTCTAATTCCAGATAAGTGTAATGGTGCATATGTTTGTGGTCAATAGTCATACACTGATAATTATGATAATTACGAGTAAATTACCTGCATATCACATTTTGCAGTGAAATTAACCACTCCTTTCAACAGAAGCCGTTAACAGTTGAATAGTAGAAGAGGGGATTAATGACTGAAAAATTCCCATGTACTCGATTTTTATCATGTGTAAGAAAGTGATACTATGGCGCGCTAATTGGCAAGGTGGTGCTGTTTTAGCAGCGGGTCTCTGATGTTTTATACTGTATGAGGCGACGCATGGCTGAGGCCACGTTTGTTATATCAACCTACTAACATCGAGATAGATATGAAACATACAGTAGAAGTCATGATCTCTGAGCAAGAAGTTCATGAGCGCGTACAAGCGTTGGGTAAAGCGATCACTGAACACTATAAAGGCAGCGAAGACCTAGTGATGGTTGGTTTGCTTCGTGGTTCGTTTGTATTTATGGCAGACCTAGCTCGCGCTATCGACTTGACACATTGCGTGGATTTTATGACGGCTTCTAGCTACGGCAACACCATGGAAAGCTCTCGCGATGTACGTATCCTTAAAGATCTTGATGACGATATCAAAGGCAAAGACATTCTGCTTGTTGAAGATATTATTGATACAGGTAACACGCTAAACAAGGTCAAAGAGATCCTGTCTCTACGTGAGCCAAAGTCGATTGAGATCTGTACCTTGCTTGATAAGCCATCTCGTCGCGAAGTGGATGTCGATGTTAAGTGGATTGGCTTTGAAATCCCTGATGAGTTCGTTGTAGGTGTGGGTATCGATTATGCTCAGAAATATCGTCACCTACCTTACATTGGTAAAGTCGTTCCTCAAGAGTAATCTCTTAAGGCTGATTTAAAAAATGCCCACCTCAATGAGGTGGGCATTTTGCTATTTTATGGTGTTTGTACTTTTGAGTTACTTGCTCACTTCAGTACTTAGAATCTTCGCCATGGCCGCTTGATAGTTGACCTCAAGGCTTTCTCGGCTTGAACAGCGCACACCCAAGTCTTGCAATTTGCCATCGCCGATGCCATACACGACACCGTGCACTTCGACATCTTGTCCTCGTTCCCACGCATTCTGCATGATGGTGGAGTTGCCTAGGTTGTATACCTGCTCAGCAACGTTAATCTCACAGAGCTTATCGCCCCACATCTCACGAGGCATCTCGCCTAACCAGTTTCTGTGTTTTAGGTACAAATCGCGTATATGGAGCAGCCAGTTATTGATAAGCCCAAGTTGCGGGTTATCGATCGCGGCATTAACGCCACCACATCCATAGTGACCACACACAATAATGTGCTTAACCTTGAGAACGTCAACGGCATATTGAACGACAGACAAGCAGTTAAGGTCGGTGTGAATAACTTGGTTGGCAACATTACGGTGAACGAATAGTTCACCAGAGTACAACCCAGTCAGCCGCTCTGCGGGGACGCGGCTATCTGAACAACCGATCCACAAAAAGCCAGGGCTTTGGCCCTCTTCAAGTTGGGCGAAATACTCAGGGCGTTCAGATTTGATCTCCTGAGACCACTTTGAGTTGTTGTCAAAAAGTTGTTTGATTTCCGGCATGGTACTTCCCTTCAATGATTCGCCACACTATACACAATGTTACAAATCGAATCTCGCAAAAAAGGTGTCAAAATGTACTCATCTGACGTGTTCATGCGTCTAAAATCAATTAGTTAACGATTTAGTGACAATTGGTTTATAAGTTATGAATTTTAAACTTCATTTAATAAATATTAACTCGGCGTCACATTTGTTAACCTAAATCAATTTTTTGGTTATTTCTCAGGGATAGTAATGAAGTTAGGACGTCGATTTGAAGATATTAACCTAAAAGGAGATGTGTTTGGCGGTGTAACCACAGCGATCATCTCCTTACCACTCGCGCTGGCGTTTGGTGTTGCCTCTGGAGCAGGGGCAGAAGCCGGACTATGGGGCGCAATCATGGTGGGGCTATTTGCTGCTTTGTTTGGTGGCTCCTCCACATTGATTTCTGAACCAACAGGTCCTATGACCGTAATCATGACTGCGGTATTGACCAGTATGATGGCGAAATATCCTGAAACAGGATTAGCCATGACGTTCACCGTAGTCATGATGGCGGGCGTGTTTCAAATATTGCTCGGCACACTGAAGTTGGGTAAATACGTCACCCTCATGCCTTATAGTGTTGTCTCTGGCTTTATGTCGGGGATAGGGGTTATTCTGATCATTCTTCAGTTGGCCCCTTTGCTTGGACAAGCTGCGCCAACAGGAGGCGTAGTGGGTACGCTTACCGCGATCCCAGAGCTGCTATCAAATGTGGATTTCGCTGAGCTGTTTCTTGGCGCACTTACCTTAGCGATTTTGTTCCTACTTCCTAAAAAGTATCGTCAGCACGTACCGCCACAACTGGTGGCACTGGTTGCCGTGACATTGTTGTCAGTGCTGTTTTTTGACGATGGGACGATAAGACGCATTGGTGAGATCCCTGCTGGTCTTCCCTCTCTCGTAATACCTCACTTCAACGCAGAAATGTTCACTGAAATGATCATCGATGCGCTGGTGCTTGGTACTTTGGGTTGTATCGATACCTTGCTAACGGCGGTTATTGGCGACTCTCTGACTCGTAAAGAGCACGACTCAGACAAAGAGCTGCGTGGGCAAGGCTTAGCGAACTTGGTTGCTGGTCTCTTTGGTGCGCTTCCTGGTGCTGGCGCGACGATGGGTACGGTGACTAATATCCAAGTTGGTGCTCGCTCTCCGCTGTCTGGCGTGGTGCGTGCGCTCGTTTTGGCACTTGTAGTACTGGTGGCAAGTGGATTAACCGAACCTATTCCGATGGCGGTATTGGCAGGTATTGCGGTATACGTTGGCTTTAATATTCTTGACTGGAGCTTTATTCAGCGCGCCCACAAAGTCAGCATCCCGGGTATGGCGATTATGTATGGCGTTATGCTGTTGACTGTGTTTGTTGACCTTATCGTAGCAGTAGGGCTTGGCGTCTTTATTTCCAATATCATTATCATTGAACGTTTGAGTCGCGAGCAAGCAAGGCAAGTGAAGGCGATCAGTGATGCAGATGACGATGATGTGCCATTAACCGACAGGGAACGCGGACTATTGGAACAGGCGCAAGGGAAAGTACTGTTTTTCTACCTGTCTGGTCCTATGATCTTCAGTGTATCGAAAGCGATCTCTAGGCAGCACTCAAGTATTTCAGACTATCAGGCGATGATCCTCGATTTGACGGACGTACCTATGATTGATGTGACTGTTGGTCTGGCTCTAGAGAATGCGATTAAAGATGCAAAAGATGCCCATTGTCACGTGTATCTGTTGTGTCCACATAGCAAAATAAAACAACAGTTGGACAAGTTCCATGTTATCGATTTGGTGCCTGATGACAATATCTATATAGAGCGGGAAAAAGCCCTCGAGGCTGCATGTGCCGCCACATCTTAATCTACTTGTAGAGTTATCATTAGCGAGTGTTGTTATCAGCACTCGCTTTTTTATATTCATTTTTTCTAATTGACTTGAAAAGTGGTGATTTCAGCATCATGTGTAGTACCATCAGATAACTTTTCGACATCATTGGAAATATCAAACTTTCCGATGAGTCAGATCTTAGCGGTAGGTATGGTCAGGTATGGTCGCGTTAGAAATAGAGCAGCTCAGAAAAACATACGCTGGTGGCTTTGAAGCACTCAAAGGTGTCAGTTTAACGGTGGAACAAGGGGACTTTTATGCTCTCTTGGGGCCCAATGGGGCAGGTAAGTCAACGACGATTGGCATTATCACATCACTAGTAAATAAGACTTCCGGCAAGGTGACCGTATTCGGGCACGATATCGACAAAGAACTGGAGTTGGCGAAACAACAACTGGGCTTGGTGCCACAAGAGTTCAATTTCAATCAGTTTGAAACCGTTGAGCAAATCGTACTTCAGCAAGCTGGCTACTATGGCGTTCCCAAAGATGTGGCGAAGCAGCGCGCTGAGAAATACCTGTCGCAGCTCGATCTTTGGGAGAAGCGTAGTGAACGCGCTCGCAACCTCTCTGGAGGCATGAAGCGGCGTTTGATGATTGCGCGTGCGTTAATGCATGAGCCCAAGCTGCTTATTCTTGATGAGCCGACCGCCGGTGTGGATATCGAACTGCGCCGCTCAATGTGGGATTTTCTTAAAGAGATCAACCGACAAGGCATTACCATTATTTTGACGACGCACTATCTCGAAGAGGCGGAGCTACTTTGTCGAAACATCGGCATCATTCAGCGCGGTGAGTTGATCGAGAATACCTCGATGAAAGCATTGCTGAACAAGCTACACGTAGAAACCTTCATTCTAGATATTGAAACGGATGCGCCAGTGCCTGAGTTAGAAGGCGTTAATGCACAGCAGGTCGTCAACGGGTCGTTGGAGATCGAGATTGAAAAGACGCAAGGTCTCAATCACATCTTCACTCAGCTATCGGCTGCCGGTATCAAGGTGCTATCTATGAGAAACAAAGCGAACCGACTTGAAGAGCTGTTTGTCTCTATTGTTCGTGAACAGGCGGAGACGAAATAATGAATATGTACGGCTTGTATTGGACAGCGTTTAAGAGCCTGCTTACCAAAGAAATTAATCGCTTTACGCGCATTTGGGTTCAAACACTGGTGCCACCTGCAATCACAATGACCCTATACTTTATTATCTTTGGTAGCTTGATTGGCTCTCGCATCGGCGAGATGAATGGCTTTAGCTACATGGAGTACATTGTGCCGGGTCTGATCATGATGTCGGTCATCACTAACTCCTACTCGAATGTGGCTTCGTCATTCTTTAGTGCTAAGTTTCAGCGCAACATAGAAGAGCTCTTGGTCGCACCTGTCCCGAACTATATTATTATTGCTGGATTCGTTATGGGCGGCGTGGTTCGTGGTCTGTTGGTCGGCGCTATCGTAACTTTGGTGTCCTTGTTCTTTGTGGACCTGCAAGTAGAGCACTGGGGCATTATCATTGCGACAGTATTTTTAACCTCAGTGGTCTTTTCGTTGGGTGGGCTTATCAATGCCGTTTTTGCGAAGACCTTCGATGATATCTCGATTATTCCAACATTCGTGCTAACGCCTTTGACCTATCTTGGTGGGGTGTTCTATTCGATAAGTCTGCTGCCTGAGTTTTGGCAAGGTGTGTCCAAGATCAATCCTATCGTCTACATGGTCAATGCATTTCGTTACGGTTTTCTTGGTGTGTCGGATGTGGGGATTGTGACATCTTTTGGCGTACTCTTGGTGTTTATCGTGGTACTTTATGGGGTAGCCCACCATCTGGTAACAAAAGGTATTGGCCTAAGAAGCTAAGCGAGATTGCGAGAGGCTTTGGTTGATTATCTTAGTGACCAGAGACTAGCAGCAAGTCAACGATAAGTGGTGGCCTAGGCCGCCACTTTTGTTATGAGTCGAGACAAGGACGACAAATGCAACTGCCCGCAGAACTACAACAAAGCGCTCAACAAGCGTTCACACAACTACAAGAAACTTACTCTGATTTTTCTCAATGGTCTGAGCAACAGCAAGCTCAACTCAAGCAAGTTGTCGCGATGAGTCAGTTTGTGAAAGACGCATTGCAAAAAGATGAGGCGCTGTTTCAATCTTTTCCAGAGATGCTTACCCACACAAGTCGCGAAGAGCATTACCGTGATCGCCTTGCCAGCGAGTTGGATTCGTGTGCTGTAGAAGCCGATGGTCATCGCGTGCTGCGCCGATTCCGTAATCGCGAGATGGCGTACATCGCTTGGCGTGATTTCTTAAATGACTGGACCCTAGATGAAAGCCTTAGCCATCTCTCTATGCTGGCAGAGGCGATGATTTTTGAAACCTACCAATGGCAATATAAAGCGTGTTGTCAGGAGTGGGGTACGCCTTGCAATAGTGCGGGCGAGGCTCAACCAATGCTGATTATTGGTATGGGTAAGCTTGGCGGTGGTGAGCTTAACTTTTCTTCGGATATCGATCTTATCTTTACTTACCCAGAAAATGGCGAGACGCAAGGAGCAAGACGATCGATTGCCAACGCGCAGTTCTTTACTCGACTTGGTCAGCGCATCATTAAAGCGCTTGACCAGCAAACCTTTGATGGCTTTTGTTATCGCGTCGATATGCGTTTGAGACCTTTTGGAGAGAGCGGCCCGCTTGTGATGAGCTATGCAGCGCTAGAAGACTATTACCAAGAGCAAGGGCGCGATTGGGAGCGCTATGCCATGGTCAAAGCGCGAGTCATGGGGAGAGAAATGTACCCCGAGTATCAAGAGCTTCGTCAAATGCTGCGCCCGTTTGTGTTCCGCCGCTATATCGACTTTAGCGCGATTCAGTCGCTGCGCCGAATGAAATCGATGATCAGCAGCGAAGTACGTCGTCGTGGCTTGGGCAACAATATCAAACTCGGTGCTGGTGGTATTCGTGAGGTGGAGTTTATCGCGCAAGTGTTCCAGCTCATTCGCGGGGGACGTGAACCAAGCTTACGTGGTCGCGGTCTCTTGGAGACACTCGAGGCGATAAACACCCTCAAGCTGCTTGATGCAAAGGAAGTTGAGCATCTGCAACAGGCGTATCGTTTCTTACGTCGCCAAGAGAATTTATTGCAGGCAATGGCGGATAAACAGACCCAGACGCTACCAGATTGTCAAAGTGAGCAATTGAAACTTGCCTTTGCAATGGGGTTTGAATCGTGGGATACCATGCTCAAGCAGACTGAGCAGCACATGCTCAATGTTCACCATGTCTTCGCTAACTTGATCGGTGAAGAAGATGACGAAGAGGCGGATCCTATTGCCAAGCACTTTCATGAACTTTGGGACATGGCTGGGCGTGAGGGCGTGATTGCGCATATCCTTGAGCACGATCTTCAGGTGGAAAATCCCGAAGAAAAGCAAAATGTGATCCTTCAGTTTAAAGCCGATCTTGCCAAGAAAACACTGGGCCCTCGAGGTCGTGAGGTTCTCAATAGGCTGATGCCAAAGATCTTCAGTGCGATTTACAGTAACAAAGATGCGGAGTTTGGCTTGCCACGAGTTCTGCATGTTCTGCACCGTATCGTCACTCGCACCACCTACTTAGAGCTACTTGATGAGCACCCTGCGGCGTTAACTCAGTTAGTTCGCTTGTGTACGGCGAGTCCAATGATCTCCGAGCAACTTGGGCGTTATCCTATCTTGCTTGATGAGTTGCTTGATCCGGCCCATCTCTATAATCCAGTCCCGCTTGAATCTTATAAGACGGAGCTACGTGACTATCTAGCTCGTATTCCTGAAGAGGATATGGAGCAGCAGATGGAGGCGCTAAGACAATTCAAGCAGACCTGTATTTTACGGATTGCTGCCGCAGACATTGCAGGCGTGCTACCCGTCATGAAGGTGAGCGACCACTTGACCTATCTGGCGGAAGCTATCGTTGAAGCTGGGATCAACCAGGCCTGGCAGCAAATGGCGGCGAAGTATGGAGAGCCTACTCACCTTAAAGATCGCGGCAGCAAAGGCTTTGCTGTGATTGGCTACGGAAAAGTCGGGGGTTGGGAGCTAGGTTACAACTCGGATCTTGATATCGTCTTTATGCACGATTGTCCTGTCAGCGTGTATACCGATGGCAAGAAAGAGATTGATGGTCGTCAGTTCTATCTGAGGCTGGCGCAGAGAATTATCCATATTTTCTCAACGAGAACGGCGTCAGGTATTCTCTATGAAGTGGATACTCGACTTCGCCCTTCGGGCGCTTCGGGTCTTTTGGTGAGTCCAACCGATGCGTTTGATGAATATCAACATAACGATGCCTGGACTTGGGAGCATCAAGCCTTGGTAAGAGCGCGCATGATCTATGGCGATCAGGCTCTTGAGCAGGCCTTTAGTGGGACGCGCAATGACATCCTATGTAAAGTACGCGACAAAGAGACGCTCATAGGCCAAGTCGTCGATATGCGTATAAAAATGCGTGACCACCTAGGCGGTAAGAAAGCTGGGCGCTTTATGCTTAAGCAAGACCCTGGTGGTATCACAGATATTGAGTTTTTGGCTCAATATCTCGTTCTACAATTTAGCCACGAAAAGCCTAAGCTTACACGATGGTCAGACAACGTGCGTATTTTTGAGTCGATGATGGCGCAAGGTGTCATGGAAGAAGAGCAAGCAATGGCGTTAACGCAGGCTTATACCACGCTGCGTGATGAAATCCATCACCGAAACTTACTGAATCTCGATGCCGATGTGGCAGAGGATAAGTTTGAATCCGAAAAGGCGATTGTGATTCAGGCTTGGAATGCCTGGCTAGGTTCAAAATAATTGAATCAATGTCTTTGAGTAAAACGCCATGTTTTAGTAGTGAAACCAAGAGTTGTGCTACTATCCCATCAAAGGCTTAGTCAGAAAAAGCCATAAATAGATAATGAATGAGAAGGGGCAGCGGCGCCTTCTCATACTCAATTGGAGTGAAGAAATGAAACCCATCCTACCGAATTACAGTGATTCTGGCGTATTGATTGTCGGCGATGTCATGCTTGACCGCTACTGGTATGGACCGACAGGACGAATTTCACCAGAAGCGCCTGTACCTGTAGTGAAAGTAGAAAACAACGAAGAACGCCCTGGTGGCGCGGCTAACGTGGCAATGAATATTGCGTCACTGGGTGGTCACGCTCATACTATCGGCTTGGTTGGTATGGATGAGCCAGCAAAAGTACTGACAGAGACTCTGACGTCTCTTAAGGTAAAGTGTGACTTTGTTGCGCTTCCAGACTATCCGACGATCACCAAATTGCGTGTATTAAGTCGTGGTCAACAGCTGATCCGTTTGGACTTTGAAGACAAATTCGAAAACACCGACCCTGAGTTAGTGCTTGCTAAGATGGAACAAGCACTGCCAAACGTGCGCTCAGTGATCCTTTCTGATTATGCCAAGGGTGCCCTTGAGCATGTCCAAAGCTATATCCAGAAGGCAAAAGCCGCTGGTGTACCTGTGTTTATCGACCCTAAAGGTGCAGACTTTGAGCGTTATCGTGGTGCGACTCTGCTTACCCCAAACATGGCCGAGTTTGAACATGTTGTTGGTAAAGTAAAAAATGAAGAAGAGCTGATTGAAAAGGGTCATGCACTTATCGAGAAGTTCGACTTTGAAGCGCTACTTGTGACTCGCAGTGAGCACGGTATGACGCTACTGCGTCGCGATCAAGAACCTTTCCACCTGCCAACTCAAGCAAAAGAAGTGTACGACGTAACGGGTGCTGGTGATACGGTAATCTCTGTACTTGCTGCCTCTGTTGCTGCGGGTAAACCACTTGATGAAGCGTGTGCGCTGGCAAATGCGGCTGCGGGTGTTGTGGTTGGTAAATTGGGTACCTCAACGCTTTCAACGATTGAACTCGCGGAAGCCGTACACGGCAGCCAAGATACAGATTACGGAGTGATCACTGAGCAAGCGCTTATCGAAGCTGTTGCTAAGGCGCGCGCAAAAGGTGAGAAGGTGGTTATGACTAATGGCTGCTTCGATATCTTACACGCAGGTCACGTATCTTATCTCAATCACGCCGCAGAGCTTGGTGATCGCTTGATCGTTGCTGTAAACACAGACGAATCAGTCCGTGAGCTCAAAGGCCCAGGTCGCCCCGTTAACCCAACAGATCGCCGTATGGCGGTATTGGCTGGTCTTGGTGCTGTTGACTGGGTGGTGCCTTTCTCTGAAGAGACACCGCGCCGTTTGATCTCAGAAGTACTGCCGTCTCTGCTTGTTAAAGGTGGTGACTACAAACCAGAAGAGATTGCGGGTGGTAAAGAAGTGATTGCCGCTGGTGGCGAAGTCAAAGTACTTAACTTTGAAGATGGCTGTTCAACGACGGAAATCATCGAAGCGATTAAAGGTGGTAAGGGCTAAGCGCCTCTTACTGACTACCAGTGACACGGATAACAAAAAGGGACGCGATAGCGTCCCTTTTTAATTCAATCGTATCAATTAGTTGTCTTTCTTAAGACCCGCATTGATGTCTACGATATCTTGCTCAGATAGAGTACCTACTGATTGGCGTAGGTTAAGTACGCTGACAATGTAATCGTAGCGAGCATCAGACAAGTTACTTTCTGCATCGTAAAGCGCCTGTGTCGCTTCTAGTACGTCAACGATAGTACGCGTACCTACATCAAAACCTGCTTTGGTTGCCTCTAGTGCTGATTCAGCAGAGATAACGGTTTGCTCAAACGCGCGAATTGCGCCGATTGATGAGTTGATGTTGTTGTTATTCGCACGAACGTTACGAACCACAGAGCGGTAAGTTTGCTCTAGCTGCTCACTTGCTTCAACGTAAGCGAACTCTGCCTGTTTGGTTTGCGAAGTAATGTTACCACCAGTGTATAGAGGCACAGACAGGTTGATACCAGCATTGAATGCATTGATATTCTCTGATGGACCGCCATAACGGCTGTTGTTACTGTTACGCTCGCTATCGTATCCATAACCACCGTCTAGTGTTAGCGTCGGTAGGTGACCAGAGCTTGCTAATGTAATGTTGTCTTTAGCAATATCTTGTCCGATACGTGCCGATAGTAGATCTAAGTTTTTCGACTGCGCTTCCTCTAGGAAGAAAGTCACACTTTGCTCTGGGCGCGCTGCTGAGAAGCGGTCAGTATCAAGAATATCAATGTTCGTGTGTTCTTGGCCGGTGATCTCACGCAGTGCTTCGTATTGGTTTAACAGGTTGTTTTCTGCCACAACTTCATCTGCCAACACTCGGTCATACTGAGCTTGAGCATCGTGTACGTCGGTAATCGCCGATAGACCAACCTCAAAACGCTGCTTAGTCTGCTCTAGCTGACGAGCAACCGCTGCTTTGTTAGCACGAACAGATTCTAGGTTGTCTTTTGAACGCAGCACTTCAAAGTACGCTTGCGCTGTACGAAGGATTAGGTCTTGTTGAGCTGCTGCATATTGCGAGTCTGCTTGACGCGCTGTTTTTTCTGCAGTGTCCAAAGTGATCCAGCTGGCACGGTTGTATAGCTCTTGAGAAAAGCCCACACCGGCAGTTAGGTTGGTACTATCTTGAGGATCAAAGTCTGATGCAGTGAAATCAAGACCTGCAGTAAGGTTGATCTGTGGTAATAGTGTTGCACGAGCAGAATTGATCGCTTCAAATGCACGATCACGCTGAGCGGCTGCACGAAGCAACTGAGGATCGTTTTGTTTAGCTTGATCGTAGATCTCTGTTAGGGAGTCGGCCCATGTTGCTGCACTTACGCTTCCTAATGCAGCTGTAATAAAGAGTGGAAGCAGTTTTTTCATTTGTCCTAATCCTGCCTAGTAATACTAATAAAGGTATGATTCACAGTTTAACTTAAAATGACCGTAATTCACTCGAAACTTTGCACTTTTTTACGCATCCTCACCAAAAATTGAGACAAATAATTAACCAGAATCAAATTTATTTTGAATTTTTACGTAAAAAATTGAACCGCGTCCTTGGTAGTCGTTGTATTCCTTGAGTAAACTATAAGATTCACTGTAACTTGAGGTCCGCTATGAGAAACGCACTACAGTCTGGTGATAAGTATACGCCCGATGATGTCGACATTGTGTCAAAAGAGACCGTTTTTAAAGGCTTTTTTGAAATGGTGCAGTTTCGCTTCAAGCATAAACGTTTTGAAGGCGGCTGGAGTTCAGTGATTGACAGAGAAATGTTTGTTCGCGGTGAAGCCGCAGCAATGCTCCCTTACGACCCCGTTCGTGACCAAGTGGTCCTAATCGAACAGATTCGGGTTGGGGCTCTAGAACATGAAAGCCCATGGCAGATGGAAATTGTTGCCGGTATTGTCGATAAGAAAGAGAGTATTGAAGAGCTCGTTTGTCGAGAAGCGGTCGAAGAGGCGGGTGTCGATGTAAAGAATCTCGTGCCGATCACGCGATACTACCCTTCTTCGGGTGGGTGCAATGAGAGAATTTCGGTTTTCGTCGGCCAGGTTGATGCGACTCAAGCGTCTGGCGTCCATGGTTTAGAGAGTGAGGGGGAAGATATTCGTGTCAGTGTCGTATCTCGAGAGCAAGCCTATCAAATGATAGAGAGCGGCGAGATTGAAAACGGTGCGTCCATCATCGCTCTACAATGGTTACAACTAAACTATCAAAAGCTAAAACAGCAATGGTAGAGGGAATTTTTTATGGCTCGTGTTGTCGATACTAATTCGTATCATGTTGATCTAGCAGAGCTAATGCGCATATATGAGACGAACTATGCAAAGCTGAATCGTCTAATTCCAACCGCTCCAGAAGTCGGGGATGTGCGCTGTTATCAAGCGGGATCGCTCACCTATCAGTTAGAGGTGAGAGAAGTGACGAAGTACACAACATTGGTTGAAATTTTCCAAGATGATGAGCTTCCTGTTTTTCCTTTGCCTAAAATGACCGTGAGGCTTTATCACGATGCGAAGGTTGCAGAAGTCTGTGATTGCGAAAACGCTTCTCGAGTTCAAGCACGATACGATTATCCCAATGCAAAAATGCATCAGAAGGATGAAAAGTTTCAGTTTAATCAGTTTTTGAGTGATTGGCTGACGTTTTGCTTAAAAAATGGCATTAGTCGAGCTCCGATTATGTATCGTAGCTAACGAAGAATTATAAGTTCAGGTTTTTAATATTTTGAAGACAACACCCAGTGATGAATCTCAGTTAAGTAGCGTTAGGTTGCTGCAATTAACGGACACGCATCTGTTTGCGCCTCATGATGGTTGCTTGCTGAGTGTTAATACCCAAGACAGTTTTCATGCCGTTGTGGCCGAGGTGATTCAACAAGGAACTCAGTTTGAAGCGCTGCTCGCCACCGGTGATATTTCTCAAGACCATACCGAAGCGTCATACCAAAAGTTTGTCGCGGGTATAGAGCCTTTGGGATTGCCTTGCTATTGGCTACCAGGCAACCATGATTACAAACCGTGTATGAACAGTGTAGTAAGCACACCGCTCATTCAGGATGTCACTCATGCGCTTTTAGGAGAGCATTGGCAGGTTTTATTGTTGGACTCTCAAGTAGTCGGTGTCCCACATGGTCGACTTAGTGACAGTCAGTTGGATTTCTTGGAGCGTAAGCTAACAGAGCATGCCAACCGACACACCTTGGTCCTACTGCATCATCATCCGCTGTTAGTAAACAGTGCGTGGCTCGATCAGCACTCTTTGAAAGATGCGCACGAGTTTTGGCAGGTAGTGGATAAGCATGACAATGTGCGTGCTGTATTGTGTGGTCACATCCATCAGGAAATGGATGTGATTCGCGAGGGCGTTCGAGTGCTTGCAACCCCTTCGACCTGTGTGCAGTTTAAACCTAACTCGAATGAGTTTGCGCTTGATACCCGTGCACCAGGTTGGCGTGAACTCGAGCTTTGCTCAGATGGTACGGTGAATACAGAGGTCAAACGCTTACCACATGGTTCATTCCGTCCTGATTTTAATGCGGAAGGCTACTAATGAGTACCAAAAAGCCACTACTACTTTATATTCATGGTTTTAACAGCTCGCCACAGTCATTCAAGGCGCAAGTCATGATGGACTATTGCCGCGAACATCGACCAGACATTAAAGTAGTGGTGCCGCAAATGCCATGCTTTCCCCAGCAAGCGGCGGAGTATCTGCAGCAACTGATCGAAACGTATCAAAGCGAGTTCCAAATTGCGCTTGTGGGCAGCTCTTTAGGTGGCTACCTTTCGACTTGGCTAAATAATCTATATGGGTTTAAAGCGGTGTTGATTAACCCAGCCGTAAAGCCTTATGAACTGTTGTTGGATTACCTTGGTGAGCAGCAGAACCCCTATACACATGAACGTTACTTTCTAGAAGCCAAGCATATTGATGAACTCAAAGCGCTAGAGGTGAATGAGCTAACTTCGCCACAGGATTTTTGGCTACTGCAGCAAGAGGGTGACGAGGTGCTAGATTATCGCCAGGCGGTGAGTAAGTATCGTGAAAGTAAGCAAACTGTTGAAGAAAATGGCGATCATAGCTTTGTGGGCTTCGAGCGATTCCCTGAACAGATAATCTGCTTCTTATCCCTGTAAGCGATGCTTTTTTCGTCTCCGCTTGAGGAGACAGTCATAATTTTCCCCCCAACTTCTGCGTGAAACTTGACAACACTGGCGTTGAGCCAGACTATGATACGTCTGTACTTGCGCGTAAGTCTCGGAACTGTGTATCAATTCACCGAGCGAACTGCGATCTTCCATCGCACACTATTTTTGCTGCTAAGTATCAATCATTATTTTGAGTAAAATTTCCGTATTATGACAGAACAATATAATGCTGGAGCCATTGAGGTTCTCAATGGTCTTGAGCCAGTACGTCGCCGACCAGGGATGTATACGGATACAGCGCGCCCAAACCATTTGGGCCAAGAAGTTATCGATAACAGTGTCGATGAAGCGCTAGCCGGACATGCCTCTAAGGTACAAGTCATTCTGCATGCCGACCAATCGTTAGAAGTTATCGATGATGGTCGTGGTATGCCCGTCGATATTCACCCTGAAGAAAAGATCTCGGGTGTTGAACTGATTTTCTGTAAGTTGCACGCTGGTGGTAAGTTCTCGAACAAGAACTATCAATTCTCGGGCGGTTTGCACGGTGTTGGTATCTCTGTAGTAAACGCATTGTCCAAGCGCGTTGAAGTTGCCGTACGTCGTGACGGGCAAGTGTATGAGATGGCGTTCGAGAACGGTAATAAGGTTCAAGAGCTGACGGTCACTGGCACTTGTGGTCGACGTAATCGCGGCACCAGTGTTCACTTCTGGCCAGATGCAAGCTACTTCGATTCTGCTAACTTCTCTGTTACTCGACTGGTTAACAATCTCAGAGCGAAAGCGGTTCTTTGTCCTGGATTAGAAATCACCTTCAGCGACAAAGTGAACGGTAAAGACTACAAGTGGTATTACGAAGATGGTCTAAAAGACTATCTAGCGGAAGGCGTCAAAGGTTATGCCGTACTGCCTGAAGCACCGTTTACCGGTGAATTCTCAGCGGAAACCGAAGCGGCAACTTGGGCGGTCATTTGGCAGCCTGAAGGTGGTGAGATGATCACCGAAAGCTACGTAAACTTGATCCCGACTGCTCAGGGTGGTACCCACGTAAATGGTCTGCGTCAGGGCTTGCTTGATGCGATGCGTGAGTTTTGTGAGTTCCGTAACTTACTGCCTCGTGGCGTTAAGCTTACCGGTGATGATGTTTTTGAGCGTTGCTCGTATGTCTTGTCTATCAAGATGCAAGATCCGCAGTTCGCGGGTCAAACCAAAGAGCGCCTCTCGTCGCGCCAATGCGCAGCGTTTGTCTCTGGTGTGGTTAAAGATGCGTTCAGCCTGTGGCTAAACGAAAAACCTCAACTTGCAGAGCAGCTTGCTGAAGTCTGTATTGCTAATGCCCACCGCCGTATGCGTGCCAGCAAAAAGGTGGTTCGTAAGAAGGTCGCTTCAGGTCCTGCACTGCCAGGTAAGCTGACCGATTGTTCACAGCAAGATCTTAACCGCACCGAAATCTTCTTCGTGGAGGGTGACTCGGCGGGTGGTAGTGCCAAACAGGCACGTGATCGTGAGTTCCAAGCGGTGATGCCACTGCGCGGTAAAATCCTTAATACCTGGGAAGTCTCGGCTGACCAAGTGCTCGCATCACAAGAAGTGCATGATATCTCCGTGGCGCTTGGCATCGACCCTGATACCGAAAACCTTGACGGTCTTCGCTACGGTAAAGTCTGTATCCTTGCCGATGCGGACTCGGATGGTCTGCATATTGCCACGCTACTCTGTGCCCTATTTACTAAGCACTTCCGCTCTCTGGTTGCAGCTGGTCACGTCTATGTGGCAATGCCGCCTTTGTATCGAATCGACTGTGGTAAAGAGGTGTTTTACGCCCTCGATGATGACGAGAAGGATGGCATTTTAGAGCGCCTTAGTAAGAAGAAAGCGAAGATCAACGTTCAGCGATTCAAAGGTCTAGGTGAGATGAACCCGCTTCAACTGCGCGAAACCACGATGGACCCGAATACACGCCGTTTGGTGCAACTGACCATTGATGATGACGAAGCTACCAATGAAATGATGGATATGCTGCTTGGTAAAAAGCGTGCGGACGATCGTCGTAGCTGGCTACAAAACAACGGTGACATGGCTGAGGTATAACAATGTCGACTGAAATGTCTTTTGATGGCGTAGAACAGCTGCCTCTGCGAAAGTTCACTGAAGACGCCTATCTGAATTACTCAATGTACGTGATTATGGATCGTGCATTGCCTTATATTGGCGATGGTCTAAAGCCTGTTCAGCGCCGCATTATCTATGCGATGTCTGAGCTTGGTCTCTCGGCATCGGCGAAATACAAAAAATCAGCTCGTACGGTTGGTGACGTTCTAGGTAAATATCACCCACACGGTGACTCAGCCTGTTATGAAGCCATGGTATTAATGGCTCAGCCATTCTCTTACCGTTATCCGCTGGTGGATGGTCAAGGTAACTGGGGTGCGCCGGATGATCCGAAATCGTTCGCTGCGATGCGTTATACCGAAGCAAAACTGTCTAAGTTTGCTGAAGTACTGTTAGGTGAGTTAGGTCAAGGCACGGTCGAGTGGCAGCCAAACTTCGACGGCACCATGAAAGAGCCGAAGATCCTACCTGCACGATTGCCGCATATCTTGCTGAATGGCATCACCGGTATCGCCGTTGGTATGGCAACAGATATTCCGCCGCACAACGTTCGTGAAATTGCCAACGCAACGATCCATCTTATCGATAAGCCAAAATCTGAGCTTGCCGAGGTCATGGAGTTTGTGAAAGGACCTGACTATCCAACGGAAGCTGAAATCATCTCACCGCAAGCCGATTTAGAGAAAATCTATCGTACGGGTCGTGGTAGCGTGAAGATGCGTGCTGTTTGGCATAAAGAAGGTGCAGAGATTGTCATTACTGCGCTGCCGCATCAGGTATCTGGCGCGAAGCTTCTGGAGCAAATCGCGAACCAGATGCGTGCGAAGAAACTGCCAATGGTGGACGATCTTCGTGATGAGTCGGATCATGAGAACCCGACGCGTATCGTCGTGGTACCGCGCTCAAACCGTATCGATTGTGATCAGTTAATGAACCACTTGTTCGCATCGACGGATCTTGAGAAAAACTTCCGTGTAAACCTCAATATGATCGGTCTTGATAATCGCCCACAAGTGAAAGGTCTGCTGCAGATCTTAACGGAGTGGATCGAGTACCGCCGTGAGACAGTGCGTAAGCGTCTTCAGTATCGTCTAGATAAGATCCTTGCTCGCCTGCACATCCTGGAAGGTTTGTTGGTTGCTTACCTAAACCTAGATGAAGTGATTGAAATAATCCGTACTGAGGATGAACCAAAAGCGGTGCTGATGTCGCGCTTTGGTATCACGGACATTCAAGCGGATGCGATCTTAGATACCAAGCTTCGTCACCTGGCTAAGCTGGAAGAAATGAAGATCCGTGGTGAGCAGGAAGAGCTTGAGAAAGAGCGCGAGAAGCTAGAGAAGCTGCTTGGCTCTGAGCGTCGTATGAACACGCTACTTAAGAAAGAAATTCAAGCGGACGCTGAAAAATACGGTGATGACCGTCGCTCTCCAATCGTTGAGCGTGCAGAAGCGAAAGCAATGACTGAGCGTGATCTTGTTCCGAGTGAGCCAATCACAGTTGTGTTGTCTGAAAAAGGCTGGATTCGCCACGCTAAAGGCCATGATGTCGATGCGAGTGGCCTCAACTATAAAGCGGGTGATAAGTACCTTGCCTCAGCCCGAGGTAAGAGTAATCAGCCAGCGGTCTTCCTCGGAAGCGATGGCCGAAGCTACTCGCTCGAGTCACACTCTCTACCGTCAGCACGTAGCCAAGGTGAACCAATTACAGGTCGACTAAACATTAATGCGGGCTCAAGTATTCGTCAGGTCGTGATGGGTGAAGAGAGCCAGCTTTGGTTGGTCGGCTCAGACGCGGGCTACGGTTTTGTTTGTAAAGGCAGTGACTTACTGTCAAAAAACCGCAGTGGTAAAGCGTTAGTGACGTTGCCTCAAGCGGCGGAAGTAATGACACCTGCAATGGTTGGCGATCTTGAGTCCGATGAGATTCTGGCGATTACTAACCAAGGTCGAATGCTGCTGTTCCCGATTAAAGACTTGCCTCAGCTTGGTAAGGGTAAGGGTAACAAGATCATCAATATTCCGTCGGCGAAGGCTAAGGCGCGCGAAGAGTTTGTTTCGCATCTGATGGCGCTGCCTCAAGGTACATCAATCACCTTGTATGCCGGTAAGCGTAAGTTAGGGTTGAAACCAAGTGACCTAGACAACTTCCGAGGCGAACGCGGTCGTCGTGGCGGCTTGCTACCAAGGGGTCTTCAGCGCGTGACTCGTATCGAAGTTGAAAGCAATGACGCACAAGAGACGCCGACTGAAGAATAAATTCAGTAGGTAATAAAAAACCTCCGACTTGTCGGAGGTTTTTTTATGGTTATAGCTTTATACGCGGCTTATTCTCGGCTGTCTTCGCCTACCGTGATCGGTAAGGTAATCTCTTTACCATCACGAAGCAGCTTGGCTTCTACTGTGGTACCCGGTCTTAAATCGGTAACCAAATCGAGCACACCTTGACGTCCGTTAAGCTTATTGCCATCAATCATCAAGATAATATCCTGAACTTGAATACCCGCTTTTGCTGCAGGTCCTTCGGGGTCTAGGCCTAGTACGATAATGCCACCGATATGCTCGTTTCCTAGCAGGCGAGCCGTCACAGAATTAATGTCTTGCCCATCAACCCCAATGTAACCACGAATCACACGTCCATCCGCTATGATCTTTTCCATAATCTTGCTTGCGAGCTGATAGGGAATAGCGAAAGAAATGCCGTAGGTCTCAAGGTCAGTGGCTTGCTGGAATGAAGCGGTATTGATGCCAACCAGTTCACCACGTGTATTAACTAAAGCGCCACCGGAGTTGCCTTGGTTGATCGCGGCATCAGTCTGGATAAAGGCTTGAATGCCCCCTGCACTAATCGAAGAGCGACCTGTTGCCGATATGATGCCAAATGTGGTTGTTTGCCCCAGGTTGTAGGGGTTACCAATCGCGAGAACTACATCGCCTACCTTAGGTGAGTAACTCGGGTTTAGCGGGATAACAGGCAGGTTGCCACCTTCTATTCGCAACACAGCGATATCGGTACGCTGGTCTTTACCAACTAGCTGGGCCGCTGCCACGCGTCCATCTTGCAGCGCGACGATGATTTGGTCTGCGTTAGCGACAACGTGATAGTTGGTAATGATGTACCCTTTGTCGCTAACAATAACCCCTGAACCCAAGCCTTGAGTCGCGAGCGTTGTGCGGTCACTTTCTTTATACTGACGACTGTAGATATTGACCACGGCAGGGGCCGCTTTACGGACTGCTTGGTTAAATGAGATCTGTTCGGTCGTATCATACTCAGGTTGAGAAGCGAGATTATTCGGTATGATGTTTTGTCTGAGGGAAGGAACCGCAAGTAGCACGAGTAGCGCTGTAATGAGACCCATAGATACAGAGCGGATGAGAAAGTTCAGCATTGTTCCCTCTAGTTGAATCGGAATTTGAGCCGCTATGTCGGAATTCGCAAACGGTTACCTTCTTAACTTAGTATTATCTGAGAGTCAAAACGAGATAATTTTTTGATACTAACCGAAAAAGTTCTGATAAGCACAGCTGTGGTGCAAAGGATATCATTTCTGCTGCAGATAATAAAAGAGCAGCCTCTATTCGGCTGCTCTATGACACAAAATTAACTCAGTCTATTTGTCGTTAACGTACAACGAGGTAAATGGTTCTGTCACCACGCTGTATGTTTAGAGCAAGTACACCAGGTTTCTTCTCTAGGATCTTACGCAGTTCACCCACGTTTTTCACTCGAGCGCGGTTAACACCGATGATAATGTCACCTTGTTGCAACTCATATTGAGCCGCCGCTGAGCCTTCCTCGACAGATTTCACTTTGACGCCTTCAACTGGATCGCTGCTGTCGGTGTTAGCAAACTCTGCACCCGTTAAGCCTTCGTGAAGTTTGTCGGCTTTGGTGATGGTTTTCGCTGCCTCTGATAATGTCACATCGTAGGACTTCTCTTTGCCGTCGCGAACGATACCTAGCGTCACGGTTTTGCCAGCACCCAAGGTGGCGACTTTTGCTCTAAGCTCGCTAAACGTAGAGATTTTCTTACCGTTAACAGAGACAATGATGTCACCGGCTTCAAGGCCCGCTTTGTCCGCAGCGCTATCAGGAATGACTTGGCTAACGAATGCACCTTTACTCGAGTTGTAACCCAGCGCCTCCGCGAGCTCAGAGGTGACTTCTCCGCCTTGTACACCTAACATGCCGCGTTTCACTTCGCCAAACTCAATGATCTGGTCTGTGAGGTTTTTCATCATATTAGATGGAATCGCAAAGCCAATCCCCACGTTTCCACCGTTAGGACCGAGAATCGCAGTGTTGATGCCGATGAGCTCACCATTAAGGTTCACCAACGCGCCACCAGAGTTACCACTGTTGATCGCAGCATCTGTTTGAATGAAGTTTTCAAAGTTTTCTAGGTTGAGCCCGCTGCGCCCAAGGGCTGAAACGATACCTGAGGTAACTGTTTGACCGAGTCCAAATGGGTTACCGATTGCAACGGTAAAGTCACCGACGCGAAGTTCGTCTGAGTCCGCGACCTTAATTTCGGTGAGGTTCTTGGCACCATCGACCTTTAGCAGCGCGACGTCTGACATTTCATCGCCGCCAACCAGCTCAGCATCGAACTCACGTCCATCGCCAAGTTTGATACGAATCTCTTCCGCACCATTAATCACGTGGTAGTTAGTGACAATATAGCCTTTGTCCGCATCGACAACGACACCAGAGCCGAGACCTCTAAACGGTCGCTCTTGAAGCTGTTCGGTTGGGAAGTCAGGGCCGAAGAAGAAGCGAAACTGCTCTGGCAATTGCTGTCGAGAAACTTGTGTACCCTCCACTGCAATACTGACGACAGCGGGTGTCACCTTTTCCAGCATAGGGGCTAGACTAGGGAGCTGTTCGCCGTTTACGGACAGCGGTAATGCAGCGGTTGCAGGTAGTGGGGCGATGATTGCACTCAGACTTAACGAAAGGACAGTTAATGCAAGTACTGGTTTTTTCATCATAAAACTCCTCTTTGGATCAGTAAGGTTTATGACTCAACGAAAGTTGTAAAGTTCATCCTGAATGTAAAAACGGCCAGTAATTTATTCAATTACTGGCCGTGGTAGTTTGTCTGCTAAGACGCTTTTGCTGTTGTCATGGGTTCTTGTACAACGGATTCTTGTCCAACAGCTTCGGGCGCTTCAACGACTTCTTTTTTTTCTTCGGTAAGAAGTCCAGTTGCACCGTTTACATAATCTTTCGGTGGATGCTCAATCTCAGCATTAGCGTCGATGGTTTCCACATTGTGCTCGGCAATCTTCTTAACGAAAGGATTGTCTTGCTCTGGCAAGTTAGGCATCAGCTCTGTCGAGGTCTTTGCCATGTGTTGATACAGTTTTGTGTAATCCTTACCCAGTGTATCAAGCATCTCTGCGGTTTGAGCGAAGTGGTCTGAGAGTTCTTGACGTTGCTGCTCAAGTGCAAACTTTGCGGATTCAAGGTCTTTTTGTAGCGTCTTTTGCTTCTTGTATTGTGGAGTAGTTAGTCGGGAAATTATGATTCCGAGAATAGCACCAACTAGCAAGCCGACAATGGCATATATCCAAGGCATAACAGCTCCTTTATAATGATTATTAACATGTGCGTTACCAAGCGGTTACACACGTCGTTTAGCCATGTTACTATGAGATTTAGAGCCAATAAAGCAAAAATACGTGCTCTCCAGCCCTTGGATCAGTGTTGCGAGTAATCCATGACGCCCATAGAAAGATACGAACATGATATAAAAATGAATGGTTTTCAAGCAGACCCAGCCCAGCGGGCTGCTGTGGAAGCCTTAGATAGGCTGCATCATCAGTTTAACGATTACTTACAGTTTGAAGCGCCTGCGCTATCAATGATGCAAAAACTGCTAGGTAAGAAGCCTGAAGAAGCGACGCCACCGCAAGGTCTCTATTTTTGGGGAGGAGTAGGGCGCGGTAAAACCTACTTGATGGATGCGTTTTTCGATAGCTTACCGACTTCGAAAAAGATGCGTGTCCACTTTCACCGCTTTATGTATCGAGTTCACGATGAACTCAAACAGCTTGGTGATGTGGAAAACCCACTTGAGAAAGTTGCCGATAGGTTTGAAGCAGAAGCGAAGATTATCTGTTTTGATGAGTTTTTTGTTTCGGACATAACGGACGCCATGATCTTAGCGACGTTGTTACAAGCACTCTTTAAGCGTGGTGTTGTACTGGTCGCTACCTCTAACATCCCTCCTGAAGACCTGTATCGTAATGGCCTGCAGCGCGCTCGATTCATGCCTGCAATTACCCTTATTCAGAGTCAATGTGTGGTGCTGAATGTAGATAGTGGTATCGATTATCGGCTTCGAACCCTGGAACAGGCCGAAATCTACCATTTCCCATTAGATGAAGCCGCAAACCAAAACCTAGAGCGTTACTTCAATCAACTGGTGGTGGACGATCGCGTTCACGAAGCAAGTATTGATATCAATCATCGCGATATTGAAGTCTTTGCCGCTGCCGATGACGTCTTATTTGCTAGTTTCGCGCAGCTTTGCCAGACCATGCGCAGTCAAAATGACTACATTGAGATGTCTCGAATCTACCACACAGTGCTGTTAGCCGATGTTAAGCAGATGGATGCTAAACTGGATGATGCTGCGAGGCGGTTTATTGCCTTAGTGGATGAATTCTATGAAAGACGGGTAAAACTGATTATTTCTGCAGAGGTACCACTGGAAGAGCTGTACACCCAAGGTCAGTTGGAGTTTGAGTTCAAGCGCTGTATCTCGCGTCTTACAGAGATGCAAAGCCATGACTATTTAGCTTCAGAGCATCTACCTTGATGTTTTTGGTAAATTTGTCCAAAAAATAGATGATTTTTTCCTCGAGCTTCTCTATAATCCTGCGACCCACCGTTACTGCAGGCGAGTTTCTTCAAACTTTTTGAGGAACGATGCCGAGAGTTTCAACACTCGAAGGGGTGATGTATGGGCTCTTAGACAGTGGGAGCGAAAGCTCCTTAAGTGTAAATTTAATTAACGGGTTATTATTAGCATGAAAACTTTCGTTGCTAAACCAGAAACTGTAAAACGCGACTGGTACGTTGTAGACGCTGAAGGTAAAACTCTTGGCCGTCTAGCAAGTGAAATTGCATCTCGCCTACGTGGCAAACACAAAGCTGAATACACTCCGCACACTGACACTGGTGATTACATCATCGTTGTTAACGCTGAGAAAGTTACTGTAACTGGTAACAAGGCTAAGAACAAAGTTTACTACCGCCACTCTGAGTTCCCAGGCGGCCTAAAATCAATCACTTTTGAAAAGCTGATCGATCGTAAGCCTGAAATGGCTCTTGAGCTAGCGGTTAAAGGTATGCTACCACGTGGTCCTCTAGGCCGTGCTATGTACCGTAAGCTTAAAGTTTACGCTGGCGCTGAGCACAACCATGTTGCTCAACAACCACAAGTACTAGACATCTAATCGGGGATTTCGAAAATGGCAGAGAATCAATACTACGGCACTGGCCGTCGCAAAAGCTCAGCTGCTCGTGTTTTCATCAAACCAGGCACTGGCAATATCGTAGTTAACAAGCGTGAACTAGAAACTTACTTCGGTCGCGAAACTTCTTGCATGGTAGTTCGTCAGCCTCTAGAGCTAACTGAACTAACTGAGAAGCTAGACCTATTCGTTACTGTAAAAGGTGGCGGTATTTCTGGTCAAGCAGGTGCTATCCGTCACGGTATCACTCGCGCGCTAATGGAATACGATGAGACTCTACGTCCTGCTCTACGTGCAGCTGGCTACGTTACGCGTGACGCTCGTTGCGTTGAACGTAAGAAAGTTGGTCTACGTAAAGCACGTCGTCGTCCACAGTTCTCTAAGCGTTAATTTTCTCCTTACCGAGAAAATTATGCTTTCCAGTTTTATGCTGGAACGTGGAATCAAAAAGCTCAGCTTCGGCTGGGCTTTTTTGTATTTATACGTCCAATAACCTCATTAAATTCAGAAACTCTGATCTTCACTCTCTCCTTTTCCCTCCTTTTGTGAACTAGCAAGCGATTTCCTGCTATAGATGTTACGAAAAGGTAGCTTTATCTTGTCAAAAAGTAGGGTTTTCTTTATCATTTGCTATCAAATAAATACAACTAAAATTCGTATTTTGTTAGCCATGCTCTACTGGTCGGAATCGATGTCTGAGCAGACTCAAGTAGCCAAAATAATTAGTACTATTGGCTCGTTCAATTTGAAGGAAAATAGCCCAAGGAATGGTTCCCCAATGGGTTATTCCATCTAAAAGAGCAACTTGGATTCGCTCAGTGTTGACCCAAAGGAGCAAATGGGAGAAATGTTGGATGAGCAATGCGCCTTTAAATAACGGTCGCAGGCGTTTCCTTACTGCGACAACTGCGGTTGTCGGTGGTTTGGGAGCAGCTGCAGTCGCCGTTCCTTTTATTAAATCTTGGAACCCAAGTGCCAAAGCAAAAGCTGCTGGTGCCCCTGTTGAAGTGGACGTCAGCAAGCTTGAAGAAGGTCAAATGGTTCGTGTTGAATGGCAGGGTAAGCCGGTATGGGTTGTGCGTCGCGCGCAATCTGTTGTGGACAACCTAAGCAACCTAGCCAATCAGCTACGTGACCCAGACTCCGCTGAAGAACAACAGCCAGAGTATGCACAAAACGTGTACCGCTCCATTAAACCGGAGTACTTTGTTGCCGTTGGTTTCTGTACCCACCTAGGTTGTTCGCCTACCTATCTTGCTGATTCCTTTAGTGAACAAGTCCAAGGTGTGAAGTCTGGTTTCTTCTGCCCGTGTCATGGTTCTAAGTTTGATATGGCTGGTCGTGTTTTCCAAAACGTACCAGCGCCACTCAACCTTGTCATTCCTAAACACATGTACTTGAGCGATACCAGAATCCTTATTGGTGTTGATGAGGGGGATGCATAATGCAAGTGTTACTTGATTGGGTAGAAAAACGTCTACCTGCAATGAATGCTTATAAGAAGCATTTGTCTGAATACCCAATGCCAAAAAACTTCAACTTTTGGTATCTGTTTGGCTCACTAGCCATGCTAGTGCTGGTTAACCAAATCCTAACGGGTATTTGGCTAACAATGAACTACGTACCTTCTGGCGAAGGTGCATTTGCCTCTGTAGAATACATCATGCGTGATGTGGAATACGGATGGCTACTCCGCTATATGCACTC
Source organism: Vibrio maritimus (assembly GCF_021441885.1). NCBI lineage: Bacteria > Pseudomonadati > Pseudomonadota > Gammaproteobacteria > Vibrionales > Vibrionaceae > Vibrio > Vibrio maritimus. Next base: position 3,094,791 of record NZ_CP090438.1, on the reverse strand, counting down.
AACGGGCGCCTCGGCCTTCTTCGTTGTTGTCTACCTTCATATGTTCCGTGGTCTTATCTACGGTTCTTACCAGAAGCCGCGTGAGCTGCTGTGGGTATTCGGCATGCTGATCTTCCTTGTGTTGATGGCAGAAGCATTTATGGGATACCTACTACCTTGGGGACAAATGTCTTACTGGGGTGCACAGGTAATCATCTCGCTCTTTGGTGCTATTCCCGTTATCGGTGATGACCTAACGCTTTGGATCCGTGGTGATTACATCATCTCTGGTGCAACGCTTAACCGCTTCTTCGCGCTTCACGTGATTGCTCTGCCAATCGTGCTGCTACTTCTTGTTGTCTTGCACGTACTCGCTCTACACGAAGTAGGCTCAAACAACCCTGATGGTATTGAGACTAAGCTTCCTAAAGGCAGCATGGGCGACGACTACAAGACGCAGTTCAAGTTCCACGATTACTACAGTAAGAAATACGACATCATTGATTCGATTCCTTTCCATCCTTACGGTACGGTGAAAGATCTTGTTGGTGTAGCTGGCTTCTTCTTCCTGTTCTGTTATGTGTTGTTCTTTAACCCAGAGATGGGCGGTTACTTCCTTGAGCCACCTAACTTTGAAGCAGCGAACCCGCTGAAGACTCCAGAGCACATTGCTCCGGTATGGTACTTCACGCCGTTCTACGCGATTCTGCGTGCGGTTCCGGACAAGCTGTTGGGTGTGGTAGCAATGGGTCTATCGATTGTGTTCCTATTCCTACTTCCTTGGTTCGATCGCTGTAAAGTTCGCTCTTATCGCTACAGAAGTAAGATTCACCTAATCAACATCATCCAGTTCACCATTAGCTTTATTGCTTTGGGTATTCTTGGTGCGCTACCAGCGACGCCGACGTACACGCTACTGGCTCAGATCTTCAGTTTAGGTTACTTCATGTTCTTCGTTCTGCTGTTCTTCTACAGTAAAAATGAGAACACCAAGCCATTGCCAGAGAGGGTGACATTCAAATGAAAAAGTGGATTGTAGTACTTTTCGCATTGCTGCCATCTCTAGCACTAGCGGCTGGTGGCAATGTAAATCTTGATAAAGCAAACAATGATTTGACGGACAAAGCGTCGCTTCAAAACGGTGCCAAGCTGTTTATGAACTACTGCTTTGCTTGTCACTCGACGCAGTATCAACGCTATGAGCGTGTGGCGACTGACTTGGGTATCCCGGTTGATCTTGCAAAAGAGAACCTAGTGTTCGACCCAGAAGCTAAGATCGGTGATTTGATGGTTAACTCTATGCCTCAGAAACAAGCCGCGGCTTGGTTTGGTGCAGCGCCACCGGATCTAACCTTGGTTGCTCGTGTTCGCGGCGTAGACTGGCTATACACATACCTACGTACTTTCTATGTCGATCCAAGTCGTCCGTTTGGTGTGAACAATACCACCTTCCCGAATGTGGGTATGCCGCATGTTCTTGAAGAGCTGCAAGGTATCCCGACACCAATCTTCGAGACTAAGATCGTTGATGGTGAGGAAGTACAAGTGATTGTTGGCACTCAAACCGATGGTCGTGGTGAGCTGAGCTCAAGTGAGTATGACGATGCAGTGCGTGACCTCGTCAACTTCCTTGAATACTCAGGTGACCCAGTGAAGCTTGAGCGTCATGCGCTAGGTTGGTGGGTGATGGCGTTCCTAGTCATCTTTACTATCGTCGTTGTGCTGCTTAAGAAAGAGTATTGGCGCGATGTTCACTAATTGTGCTATCATAGCGCGTTAATTCCAATTTGTTCACAATGGAGGCACAGCCTCCATTGTTTTTTGTAAGTATCCCGGAGGGCTCCATGGCTGTAGCTGCCAATAAACGTTCTGTGATGACTCTTTTTTCCAGTGCTACTGATTTATATAGCCACCAGGTTCGAATCGTTCTAGCGGAAAAAGGGGTTAGTGTTGAAGTCGAGTTAGTGGATGATGTAAACATCCCAGCTGAGCTTGCTGAACTAAACCCATACAAGACAGTGCCAACTTTGGTCGATCGTGAGCTAGCCCTTTACGATTCTAAGATCATCATGGAATACCTTGATGAGCGTTTCCCGCATCCACCGCTAATGCCAGTATACCCTGTAGCTCGTGGTAACAGCCGCCTGATGATTTATCGTATTGAGCGTAACTGGTACTCACTTGCTGAGAAAGTAATGAAAGGTTCTGCTGAAGAAGCAGAAGCGGCACGTAATAAGCTTCGTAATGACCTACTGACTCTAGCGCCTATTTTTGCTGAGTATGAGTACTTCATGAGCGAAGAGTTTAGCCTAATTGATTGCTACCTAGCACCACTATTGTGGCGTCTACCTGAAATGGGTATCGAGCTAGTTGGTCCTGGCTCAAAAGAGATCAAAGTGTACATGAACCGTGTATTTGAACGTGATTCATTCCTAGCTTCTCTAACAGAAGCTGAGCGTGAGATGCGTTTGGTTCGCTAGTCCTTATAGGTTTCTCCTGAGACGATGGATATTGAAAAAATGACACCTCGCCGACCATATATGCTTCGTGCATTTTATGATTGGCTTGTTGAAAATGATCTGACACCGCATATTGTTGTTGATGCAAACATGCCGGGTGTTCGAGTTCCTTTGGAGTTTGTCCAAGATGGTCAGATCATTCTTAACATTGCTCCTAGAGCGGTTGGACAACTGGAACTGGGCAACGAAGCGATTACGTTTCACGCTCGTTTTGGTGGCAAACCGCACTCAGTGATTGCTCCGCTGTACTCTGTACAAGCTATCTATGCTCGTGAAAACGGCGCTGGAACTATGTTCGAGCCTGAAGATGCTTATCTTTCTATTGAAGAAGAAGACATCTCTCAGCCGGAAGTGACAACAGGCTTGTCTGTTGCCGCTGAGACGGAACAGCCAGAGCAAACCAATGAAGAGCCTAACGGAGACGATGAACCGCCTAAACCAAAAGGACGACCAAGTCTTCGAGTAGTCAAATAACAAAAAGCCGCATTCAATATGCGGCTTTTTTGTCCCTATCCGATTTACATTTCTCCTTTCTGCCTTGCTAGACATTGGTCTGTTCTTCATTCTGAGACGTGTAAAATACGTGCCACTGTATTAGACTTTAGTCTAATGCTGATTAAAACTTGACCATCTTAGTGTAATCAGTAAACTAGGCGTTCTTGGAGAAAGGTCACACTTTTTAGTACACATTTTTCCCTTCCTCTAGAATGGAATTCTACTTTGATTGGACAAGATCATCTTGGATGTCAATGAGTTAGGTGATAGAGGTTTGTTATGTACAATCACTTTTTGGTAAGGCTTACCATCGGCGCATTAGTCGTTTTGGGTATCAAGTTGAGCGCATTATACTTTTTGCCTATGGTGCTGCTACTCAACACACATCACAAAGAATTCTTTGGATGGTAAAAATCGGGGCTAGCCCCGATTTTTTATTTCATTTCAATCTCATTTACCGTTGATTCGATATCCTTCATCATATCGGTGAGGTATTGAGTAAGCTGCTGACGAGCGCCGTCTAAGTCTTTGTCGAGTGTCAGCTTCATCATCTTTTCGTGCTCTTCAAGATTAAATAGCTCAGCAAATGGCTTAGGCGAGTGGCTTAATGAGACGCGACGGTAGCGCTTAACTTGGCGAATGATATCGTTGAAGAAATCGAGCATGTTCTTTGAAAAGCATCCACTAAGTAGTGAACTATAGAAAGCTTCTTGACGCTCTTCCCACTCAACCCAATTAAAGTTATCACCTTGGAATTTGAATCGAGATAGCTTGTGGAACTCGGTTAGGATCTCGAGCTCCCAGCCTTCATTTCCTTGTTGAATAGACTTCTCAAGCAGCACAGAAGACACCACCTTAAGACTCTCATAAAGATCATATAACTCCAGTTTCGAGATTGGAGCGACCCAGCAGCCTTTTTGCGGCTCAAGCTTGACGTATTTAATCCAAGAAAGCTGTATGAGTGCTTCTCTTATCGGAGAGGCTCCGACGTTATACTTTTCCTTAAGCTCTGCTACTACCAGTTTTTGGTTTGGCTTAAGTTCTCCAGAAAGAATGTCCTGACAGATCAATTTTGCGACCTTGTCTGTCAATGTTGGGCTAGACACGATGCACCTCATAACTTTAAAAACAATAGTTGGAAAACTATGGCGGTATGCCATGTTGTAAACCTGTTTTTGATAGTACAGCGTGTTGAAAAAATGGGCAAGGCAATTATAAAAAAAAGAGGGCCGAAGCCCTCTTTTTATAGATATTTTGTATAACTCGTCGGAATTATAGTACGTGAACAGATGCTGTGTTCGTTGTACCAGATGCTACTAGTGCACCAGAAACCATAACTACGATGTCGCCTTTCTTACCAAAACCAGATTCTAGAGCGTACTCTTTACCGTTTTTGTAGAATTCATCAGTGCTGTCGATTGAGTCAACAAGAACTGGACGAACACCTTTAGTAAGAACTAGCTGTGCAGCTGTCTTAGCGTTAGTCGTTAGTGCAACGATGCTTGCTGTTGGGAAGTATTTACGTACAGAACGTGCAGACTTACCACCTTCAGTAGCAACGATGATTAGTGGAGCAGCTAGCTTCTCAGCTGTGTCTACTGCACCTTTACATACTGCTTCAGTGATACGTAGACGTGGGCTGTCTAGACGAGAACCTAGTTCAGCTTTTAGCGCACCGTCAGTACGGTTAGCGATTTGAGCCATGATAGTTACCGCTTCAACAGGGTACTTACCTTTCGCTGTTTCACCAGAAAGCATTACTGCATCTGTACCGTCCATGATTGCGTTCGCAACGTCACCCGCTTCTGCACGAGTTGGACGTGGATTTTGAATCATAGAGTCAAGCATTTGAGTTGCAGTGATAACTGTCTTACGAGCACGGTTACACTTCTCAATCATCATCTTCTGAGCGAAGATTACTTCTTCAGCTGGGATTTCAACACCAAGGTCGCCACGAGCAACCATGATACCGTCAGAAAGCTCTAGGATCTCGTCGAAGTTATCAACGCCTTCTTGGTTTTCGATCTTAGAGATGATGTGGATGCTCTCGCCGCCGTTTGCGTCAAGAAGGTCACGGATTTCTTTAACGTCTGCAGCTTTACGGATGAAAGAAGCAGCAACGAAGTCAACGCCTTGCTCACAACCAAATTTCAGGTCAGCTTTGTCTTTTTCAGAAAGCGCTGGAAGCTGTACAGAAACGCCTGGAAGGTTAACACCTTTGTTCTCACCTAGAGCACCGTTGTTAAGAACTTTACACTTAACTTCAGTTTCAGTTGTTGAGATAACTTCCATTTCGATTAGGCCGTCGTCTACTAGGATAGTGTTACCAGCAGATAGGTCTTTAGCGAAACCTAGGTAAGTTACCGCTACAACGTCCTTGTTACCAACTACAGAAGCGTCAGTAGTGAAAGTAAATTCTTGACCAGCTACTAGATCAACGTCATTGCCGCCTTCTAGTTTGATAGTACGAATTTCTGGACCTTTAGTGTCTAGAAGAATTGCTAGTTGCTTGCCAACGTTTGCCATTACTTCACGGAAGTTAGAGATGCGGTTCGCGTGCTCTTCGAAGTTACCGTGAGAGAAGTTTAGGCGCATAACGTTCATGCCTGCGTTTACTAGCTCAGTCAGTTTCTCTACAGACTCAGTTTTAGGGCCGATCGTACATACGATTTTGGTCTTTTTCATGGAAGATACTCTCCGAGTAAATATAATTGCAATTTGAAAGTTAGTATTAGTCTCTCTAGAAGGCTAGGGATGCCCACAAATAATTCACATGAGCTATCAATCTTTTCTCTAGTTTCGCTTCTTCTAGAAATGAAAGTCTTTCATCAAGTTTAGTCATTTTATGACTGATTGAGGCGCTTTCTAGGCCACTTTTTTGGGCTCTCACTAAGATAATTCAGTAAGATTACAAAAAAATAACCACTAATTCTGTAATTTATTTTCTTTTCGGGCACGAATTCTACCACTGAATTGATCGGATTTCACTGTGCATAACTTGTTTTAGAGCAAGGTTTCGGCGCTTAAGATTTAATTTTTGGATCAAAATAAATAAACCGGATGAATCGACACCATTTGGTAACTTTTTTTCAAAATGGTTACCAATACGGTACAGAATCCTGTCCATTGAAGAGGTTCATTGCTGGTGATATTGTGTACTCAGTATGGCTGTTTACTGTTCAAAAAGAGCCAGTTGGAATCGTGAGGTGTAGTAAAATATGGCTTCAAACCGCATCAAATGTGTGATTTTTGATTGTGACGGCACGCTAATCGATAGCGAACGTTTATGTATACAGGCAATCGTCGAAGTACTAGAGAGCGTTGGCGTTAATGTTGATTATGAGAAGGTGAAAGATCAGTTCCAAGGGGTAAAGCTTGAAAAGATCTTTGGCGAGCTTATCGCTGATAGCTCATTGCTTAGTGATGACAGCTTAACAGGACTTGTTCGCCATTATCGTCAGCGCTGTCAGGAGCTGTTCACTGAGCAGCTCACGGTCATTGATGGCGTCTATGAGGTTTTAGATGAGCTCAAAGCCAACAACATTGCCATATGCATTGCGTCCAATGCCCCTCACGAAAAGATGGCGTTTACCTTACCGCTGACAAAACTCGACCACTATTTCGAGGGTACGGTGTACAGCGCATTAGACGCACATGCTTGGAAGCCAGATCCGAAACTTCTGCACTTCGTCATGGATAAAATGCAAGTGAGAGCAGAAGAGTGTCTATTTATTGATGACTCTCTTGTCGGTGTTCAAGCGGGCATAGGAGCACAAGTCACCACCTTATATTTCTCACATGCAGAGCCTCATAAAGAGATTGAGATCGATAGTCCTTACCTACACTACATCTCCGATATGAGGCAATTGCTAGCCTTTGTTCAATGAACTTCAAAGCGCAGGTTAGTTGTGCTTGTCTGGGCGATTGGCAGATTGGTTGAGTAACTGATTAGCAGCAAGTAGTTTGCTACGCATGCTGACAACAGATGCATCCAGTATGTCGATAGCCCACAGCGGTAGCTTATCTGAGATGGAATAAAACGCCCATTGTCCTCGGCGTCTATCGCTAACTACCCCACAGTTTCGAAGTACGCCGAGCGCTCTGGAGATCTTTGGCTGAGATTCTTGCAGCGCATCGCACAGCTCACCCACACTGAGCTCCACTTCAGTAAATATCATTAAGGTGATGAGAAGCCTTGTTTGGTCACTCAGACACTTATGAATCACCAGTGGGTCAAAATCTAAATCATTGCTGTCACTGTGCACGGCCACAAACAGTTCGATTCGCTTGTACAGATCATATAAAGAGGCGTCAAAAGAAGTCTCCGATAAAGAGGTGGGGGAGGGAAGATCCCAAAAAAGGCTCTCTTGGCTGTTTTCAAATACCCCGCATTCCTTATGCGCGGAAGAACATAGCGTGATGACATAATCAAAATGCTGTCCTTCGAACTCTTCTACCGACTTTGAGCGCAGACCTTCGCAATCAAAACCAGACTCTTTGAGTGTTGTTAACGTTCTATTGTCGACATGACTTGGATTGCTACCAGCGCTAAAGGCTTGGTATTGATCCGCATAATCTCTGTTGACGATCGCCTCTGCGAGCTGCGAGCGTGCCGAGTTTCCTCTGCAAACAAAGAGTATTTTTTTTGTCATGGTGTCCTCATCAAATCGGCTTGTATTAGCGCACACAATATTATGAAAGCTTATCGGTGCGAATGAAAGCATTGTATCCCTCCGTTGTCCCTAAATCGTTTCAACCAGTATCAGCTACATTCTGTATGAAGCTTTTATAACAGTTCAAAAAGATCCTTGACTTGGTCGTGATATTTTTTAATATATACGCATATCCATATATGAGTATTTAAAGATGCTTCCACATGAGTTTTTTAAATTGATATCTGATGAAACCCGAATTCGAACCCTGCTTTGGGTGTCGGCCAACGGCTCGGTCTGTGTCAACGAACTGGTGGAGGCGTTGGGAGAGAGTCAGCCTAAAGTATCGAGACATTTAGCTATGCTACGACAAGCAGGGGTGCTCAAGGATACAAGGCAAGGGCAGCACGTCTTTTACAGCTTAGCTGAAGGACTGCCTGGTTGGCTCTATCGAACATTGAAAGGGCTTGAACAGTCGAACTGTTTGCAAAGTGCTTATCAATTAAACTTTAACGAGCTTGTGTCATCATCGAACGATGCTTAAAGCTTGACGGTACAACCGAAAATTTTACGTAATTAAGAGATTGAGTTATGGCGATTAAAGTAGGTATTAACGGATTTGGTCGAATTGGCCGTTTGGCGCTTCGCGCAGCATTTGATTGGGACGAACTTGAGTTTGTTTTGATTAATGACGTTGCAGGTGATGCAACCACACTAGGTCACCTATTGGAGTTCGATTCAGTCCAAGGTACTTGGCATCACGGTGTAGCCGTTGAAGGTGATGAGCTTGTGGTGAACGGTAAGCGCATTAAAACGACCCAAGAGCGCGATATCGACGCGATCGATTGGTCTGGCTGTGATGTTGTTATTGAAGCAACAGGCGTGCACCGTAAAACTGAATTCCTAAACAAATACCTAGACCAAGGCGTTAAGCGTGTTGTGGTGTCTGCGCCTGTAAAAGAAGAAGGCATTGCCAACATCGTTGTTGGTGTGAATGACGAAATCTTTGATGCAGAAGCACACCGTATCGTGACTGCGGCATCTTGTACAACTAACTGTATCGCGCCTGTGGTGAAAGTGATTCACGAGAAACTGGGTATCGAGCAATCATCGTTCACAACTATTCACGATCTAACCAACACGCAAACTATCCTTGATGCGCCGCACAAAGATCTGCGCCGTGCTCGTGCATGTGGTATGAGCCTTATCCCAACCACAACGGGTAGCGCAACAGCGATCGTTGAGATCTTCCCTGAGCTAAAAGGCAAGATCAACGGCCACGCAGTGCGTGTACCACTAGCAAATGCATCACTCACCGACATCATCTTTGATGTAAAACGCGATACAACGGCTGAAGAAGTTAACGCACTTCTTAAAGAAGCTTCCGAAGGTGAGCTAAAAGGTATCCTTGGTTTCGAAGAGCGTCCGCTTGTGTCTATCGATTACCGTGGTGATCAACGCTCAACCATCGTAGATGCGCAATCTACCATGGTCGTTGGCTCTCGCATGGTGAAAATCTATGCGTGGTATGACAATGAAATGGGATATGCAACACGCACAGCAGAATTGGTTCGTAAAGTCGGTCTAGCGGGGTAATGATGATGCATCCAACATGGGAACTAAACGTAGATAACGCTGCGCTAGTGCTAACGCCTTGTCCAGGTACCAAAGAAGCATCATTAGATGACTCACTAGCGCAACTTAAAGAGCAAGGTGTTACGGTAATCGTGACGGCTTTGGATAATCACGAGATGGCAGAAGCAGGCGTTGCTGAGCTTGGAGAAAAAGCACAGGCTCTAGGCATCAAGTGGTTCCAAACGCCAATTGAAGATGATCGCGCTCCTGGTTCTGAGTTTGCAGCAGGCTGGAAAGCTATCTCACCAGAGCTTCATCAAGCGCTTGAAGCGGGCGAAAAAATTGCTATGCATTGCATGGGCGGCTCTGGTCGTACTGGCCTCCTTGCGGCAAACCTTCTGCTTGAGAAAGGTTGGGATCTTGAGACGATTCGCCGTGAAGTTCAGGCACTACGCCCGGGGGCTTTCACTAAGCAGCCTCAAATTGACTATGTAGAAAAGCTTGCCGCGACGTTCTAGGCGCAGCACTCGTAGTGAGTAAACCTAAATAGAAGCTCTCATCAGAGGGCTTCTATTTCTCAACACATGTCCTGTTATTAGGCAGAAGAATTATGTTGTCTAACCTTAGCAAAAGCGTTCGCCAGTATATGTTGGTGACCTTTAACTACTGGAATTTCACCATTACCGATGGTGCATTGCGAATGTTGGTGGTGCTTTACTTCCACGATCTCGGATACAGCTCGCTCGCCATCGCATCCCTGTTCCTTTTCTATGAGTTCTTCGGTGTGGTCACCAATCTCATTGGCGGCTGGCTAGGCGCACGTTTAGGGCTTAATCGCACCATGAATATCGGGCTTGGGATGCAGATTTTTGCATTGCTAATGCTGGCCGTTCCGAGTGCTTGGCTAACCATTCCATGGGTCATGGCTGCTCAAGCGCTGTCAGGTATTGCTAAGGATCTGAATAAGATGAGTGCGAAAAGTGCCATCAAGACCTTGGTGCCTGACGAGCAGCAAGGGGCGCTTTATAAATGGGTTGCGATTCTTACTGGCTCTAAGAATGCACTGAAAGGTGCAGGTTTCTTTATCGGTGGTTTGTTGCTGTCGGTATTAGGCTTTCAGTATGCCGTAGCGGCAATGGCGGCGGTGTTGACACTGGTGTTCATTGGCAGCGTTATCAGCTTAGAAAGCGATATGGGCAAGGCAAAAGCCAAGCCTAAGTTTAAGCAGATCTTCTCCAAATCAGAGAGCATCAATATTTTATCCGCTGCGCGTATGTTCCTATTTGGCGCTCGTGATGTTTGGTTCGTGGTTGCCTTACCAATTTATCTTGGCTCTATTTTTGGTTGGGATCATACCTTAGTCGGTGGATTTCTAGCGCTATGGGTCATCGCTTATGGCTTCGTTCAAGGCATAGCTCCAAAGATTACCGGCAAGGCGCAGGGTAGAGTACCAGATGGTAGTGCTGCCATGTGGTGGGCACTGGCATTAGCTGTGGTGACTGGCATCATCGCTTACTGTGTTCAGATGCAATGGTACCCACAAGCGGTCATTGTTGTGGGGCTATTGATTTTTGGCGCTATCTTTGCAGTAAACTCATCCCTGCACAGCTATCTGATTGTGAGCTATGCGAAAGGTGATGGCGTGTCGATGGACGTTGGCTTCTATTACATGGCTAACGCGATGGGGCGTTTGATCGGTACTGTGTTGTCTGGTTGGGTGTTCCAAGTGGCGGGTCTCGCAGCTTGTATGTGGGTGTCGTTTGCGTTCTTAGTGCTAACGACCATCATCTCAATTCGTTTGCCGGGTGCGCCAAAAGCCGTCGCAGGATAAAGTGAATATTCATTAAAAAAGAGTCAATCGTTAAAAGACGATTGACTCTTTTTTGTTTCAGGCGTACATTTATCGTCAAAAGACGATGGGGAAAGAGTGTGACCAGTTGTAGCGTTGAAAATCCTGAAATGTTTGTCGCCTCTGAGCAGCAGTTATCTCAAGAAAAGAGGTTAGCTGCACAAGCTAAAGCACTGTCACACCCTGCACGTATTCGTATCTTACGTATTCTGTCCGATTTGGAGCGCGCTGGTGGGTGTTTGAATAGCGACCTTGTGTCGCAGTTAGGTCTTGCTCAGTCAACGGTCTCTGAACACTTGCGCATTTTGAAGGTCGCAGGATTTATTAGTGCAGAATCAACACCACCTAAAGTCTGCTATCGCATACAGCGCGAAACATTAGAGGAGTTTTCTTCGCTGAGCTTATCCACATTTGATTAAGCTGGCTAAGAGCCCTGATTATCATTAAGTCGGCGATGCCGGCTTTTATTACCACTTATTTATCGTTATTCGACGATTAACGATATTGGAGAGTTAACATGTCTGAGTTAGCGATTGAGCAACCGAAAAAACTGGGCTTTTTAGATAGATTTCTGACCCTGTGGATCTTTTTAGCCATGGGTATTGGTGTTCTATTGGGTGTCGCGTTTCCAAGTCAAATCGAAGGCTTGAATGAGTCAATGACCGTGGGCAGCACCAATGTTCCTCTAGCGATTGGTCTGATTTTGATGATGTATCCACCTCTTGCCAAGGTCAACTATGGTTTGATGGGCAAAGTGCTGCAAGATAAGCAGGCCGTTACACTCTCTTTGGTCATGAACTGGTTAGTGGGCCCGATCTTGATGTTCGTGCTGGCACTGACTTTCTTGGGTGATGAGCCTAGCCTGATGACAGGCGTTATTCTGATTGGTCTCGCGCGTTGTATCGCTATGGTACTAGTGTGGAACGATATCGGTGGTGGTAACAAAGAGTATGGGGCTGCCCTTGTCGCACTCAACAGTGTATTTCAAATCGTGACGTACAGCTTCTTAGCATGGCTATTCATTACCGTTCTGCCACCTAAATTTGGCTTTCAAGGTCAAGTCGTTGATATCTCAATGGGAGAGATTGCCGAGAGTGTCATGATTTATCTTGGTATTCCGTTTTTGGCAGGATTCTTAAGCCGTAAGATCTTAGTCGCTAAGAAAGGTGAGCAGTGGTACAACGAAACGTTTATCCCAGCAGTTTCACCTATTACTTTGATCGCGTTGCTGGCGACGATTGTACTTATGTTTAGCCTAAAAGGTGAGATGATTGTAGAACTGCCGATGCAGGTGGTTCGTGTTGCCATACCTTTGACTATCTATTTCTTCTTGATGTTCTTCGTGAGCTTCTTTGTTGCGAAAAAGATGGGCGTGCCATTTGATAAGAATGCTTCTATTGCGTACACCGCAACAGGTAATAACTTTGAGTTAGCCATTGCCGTTGCTATTGCTGTATTTGGTTTGAACTCACCAGAGGCGTTTGCGGGGGTTATTGGTCCTCTTATTGAAGTGCCGGTATTGATTGCCTTGGTCAACTTCACCTTAAAGATGAAAGCGCGCTACTCCTCTTAGTGTCCTGTACAGAATCTAGCGACAGAGCGATAAAACTGAAAACGGAGCCAAGTGGCTCCGTTTTTTATGACTGTTCAAGCGTACTTCGTTTGTTGTGTTTTGCTTTGTACATGGCGAGATCCGCTTTCTTGAGGGTTCCTCGCAGGCTGGTACGGAAAGGGGTATAGCCCACACTGTGGCATAGCATCGGATAGTTTACGAAGTTCTTTTCAAACAAGGCAGATAACTTCTCAAGCGCTAAGTGCAACATGACTTCGTCTTGATGGTGGGTCAATACTACAAATTCATCGCCACCATAGCGCACCAAGATGTCCTGAGCGGCAAAAGCCTGTTTCAGGCAGCGCGCAAAGCGCATCAGTACAATATCCCCCTCGCTATGGCCAGAAGTGTCGTTTACCTGCTTGAAGTTATCTAGATCTATCACCACGCAGTAACCGTATTGCCAATGCACTGAGCTCAGATAAGCGAGATTGTGGAGCTTTGTTAAGGGGTCGGTGTAGGCTTTTTTCTCGAAGAACTTGGCTTCGTGATGCAAATCGGTGACATCGAAACTGGTGGTATAGATATAAGGTTCACCGTCAATCAGTACCTTAAATTTTAGGACGTTGAAGTAAGACACTTTATCTAAACTGGTGAACTTGATGATCTTGGGTGCACATTGTCCTGCTCCTAGATATTCCAAACTGGCGTCGTGACACTCTCTGAGCATCTCTCCAACATTACTCGGGACCAGTTCAGAAAGCTGCTCAGCGTTAAGACCAATAGGGTCAACATCAGAGTACTGGCGTAGCCAAACAGTGAACTTATCATTGATATACACATATTGATGTTGCGCATTCCTGATAGAAAGAAAACCAGGGAAATGGCGAAAAAGCGCCGTCGCTTGCTGATACGTCAAATCTGTCACTGCAAAAATCCCACTATAGCCCACAAGACCAAATCGTGGCTTACGAATGGAAGTGGTTGAGGTAGTTATCATTTTTGCTGTTTCTATCACGCGTCATACATAAGGACTGTGATGCATATCAATTTGTAGGGTTTTGCTGACAGTGTTTGCCTTCTTTCTCAGGTGTGAGACAGGTGAAACCACAAAAAGCAGCCGAAGCTGCTTTTTAAATATTCAACTTATCAATTACTTACCGATTAGCTATTGTGAAGAGCGAGATACTGTTTGGCATGTTCACTACCCATATAACGAGACAAAGACTTGAGAGGCACGCGCCTTAGATCCACCACAATAAGTCCATCGAGCGCATTGTTGAAATCAGGGTCGACGTTAAAACTGACGAGCTTGCCATTAAGGCTTAGATATTGTCTTAGTAATACGGGCACCCCTTTACCTTCATCCAGACGAGAAATTACGCGTGACAGAAGCTGCATGTCAGCCAGAGCAGACAGTAGGTGGGTATTCCAGCTTGGTGCATCTTCCAGTTTTGGAGGATTTGGTGCAATGACATGTTTTGCACTCTCGCTGTCGTAGTGATGCAGTGTCATGGTATCCGCTAGAAGCTGTCTTGCTACCTCACTGTAGTCACTGCTGATACTGACCGGACCAAACAGGTGAGTGTATTCCGAATGTCGATGTACGAACTCAGCAATGCCTTTCCAAAGCAGTAGCAGAGCGCTCATGCTCTTTTGATATTCAAGGGCAATGACGCTTCGACCCATCTCAATAGACTTGCCCATGGTATCAAGAAAAGGTTGGTCGTATTGGAACAAGGTTCTTGAATACAAGCCTTGGATTCCGTGTTGTTCAAGCAGTTTATCCACCAAACCTAGGCGGTAGGCGCCCACAAGTTTGTGCTTGTCTCTATCCCACACAAATAGGTGATGATAGTCCTTATCAAACTGGTCGATATCGAGCGACTGCCCTGTCCCTTCTCCGACTTGGCGGAAATTGCTTTCTCGCATGCGTCCAATCTCGTGCATCACTGATGGGATATGGTCGATGGTCGTACAGTAAACCTCAAACTCACCACTGGACAGTAAATGATGCTCCGCTGGCAGCTGCTCTATATCTTCGAGTAAATCACTGACATGCACAGCAGGAGCGATAGCTTGGTAGTTGGAGGTGTCGGAATCAGAGACGTTTCGCTCGGTCTGATCCCTGCCCAATAGGTAGGTATTGAGTCTCAGGTAGTGGACTAACTGTCGGTTATCGAGGGTATTTACCTCTTTGTATTTGATGGCTTCGCCAATCGAGATGCCGATAGGGCGATTTTTTTTGTTTAGAAGCTCTCGACCCAACATGGCAGTGCGTAGCATAGGATGTACCTTTCCTGCTAGATAGAAACGCTTTGAGTTCAGCCCCCCTATATGAACAGGTACGGTGAGCGCCTTATTTTTCTTTATCAGGGTACTGACAGAACGACTCCACTCTTTATCCTCTAAGCGAAGTGCTTTGCTATCAACCAGTTGAGATACCTCTCCAGCGGGAAAGACCAGCAAGGCTCCGCCTTGTTCAAGGTGTTGGTTAGCTTGTCTTAGCGCACGGGTGTTGGAGCGGTGAGCGTTAGCACCATCAAAGACATCGACACCAATAAATAGCGGCTCTAGCTCCGGGACGAGTTTAAGGAACTCGTTTGCCAGTATTTTCACGTCTTTGCGAACTTGCAGCAGTAACTCCGCGAGTATGACGCCTTCAACACAGCCGAGCGGGTGATTTGCGACGATCAGGGTTGAGCCTGTATGTGGAATGTTGTCACGACTGCCCGACACAACATGATAGTCGATCCCCAAAATCTCTAATGAAAAACGCAAGAAGGACTCGGTATCACAGCCTACAGGGCGCTGAGCATATAATTGGTCAAGTACCGATAGGCCAGTGGCCCACTCTGCAACGTTCTCTGCAATTCCTAAAGGGGTCTTTCTTGGCAAGCGAAAAGGGCTGGTGGTTTCCATAACATCCTCTGGGCGAATTCCATTTATTGTCGTTAAAAGGGTATGACGCCCATGTGTCAAAATTGCGTAAGGGAGATGGAGGATGGATGACGTATTGATGTCAGATTGGTGACGAAATAGACAGCAGGCAATAAAAAAGAGCCCCGAAGCGCTCTTAGATGTATTGAGGTTAATGCGGGTTAGAAGGTTGCATTAACCGATAACTTGAATCGACGCTCATTGCCATAGTGCACGTCTGTGACAACATTGTTGCTGGTGCTGCCGCCGGTACCAGATACGTATTCCGTGTCGAACAAGTTTTCGATATTAAAGCGGAAGTCCCAAGTGACGTAATCGCTGGCAATCTTATGTGATGCACCGGTATCAACACGAGCATAACCATCCAATTGAACGGTATTCGCATTGTCTGCCCAGCGTTCACCTTGGTAGAAAAGACCAATATTGAATGCAGTCGCTTCAGTCCATGCATAACGCGTCCATACTGAACCTGACCATTCAGGAACGTTGGCTGGCGTTTTGTCTTGGTACAAGTCGTGATTGTTGTATTTCGCGTCTAGGTACATACCTGACGCCATTACAAACCATTGCTCCGACAATTGACCCTGTGCTCCAGCTTCTGCGCCGCGATGCAGCTGGTTACCATTTTGGGTAGTAATGCCATTTTCTTCGATGCTGATGTTTCGTTTTTCTATATCGAATACCGCACCCGTTAGAAGCAAGCGGTTATCCATCAGTTCCCACTTTGTGCCTAATTCATACTGTCGGCTCTTTTCTGGGGTACGCTCGGTGACCGAACCATCGTCATTTACAACGTTGCTAACAGGGTTGAAGCTCTCAGAGTAGTTTGCGTAGATGCTGCCTGAGTAACTTGGGTGATAGATAACGCCGACTTTTGGCGAAAACGCTTGGCTATCATTGGCGCCTTTGACAATGTCACCGGTTGCTGGGTTGGTGCCATCAGCAAAATATTGATCATAACGTCCACCAACAAGTGCCTGCCACTGGTCGTTAAAGGTAATTAAATCTTGAGCATAGAAACCATAGAAATGGTTGCTGCTCTCATAGACCGTTTTGTCGTTGTTGTAATCCAACCCTGGGTTGCTCGGGATATCACCAGGATTCACATCGATGGCCTCGCCTGATACTCGAAGCTGGGCGTAATCATAAAACTGACCATTAACGCCAAGAAGCACTTGGTGATCGACACTTAATGCGGTGAACTCACCGTGAAGATCTGCGTGGAATGCTTGAGTCTTCCATGTATCGTGACGATCAAACGGTTTTAGTATGTAACTGCCATCAACGATGGTATCTGCGGTTGGCGTTGGCAGAGAATCGTAGCGGTGGCGCTTCATGTGCTGCGAGTTATAGCTCAGATTAGCTCGCCATTGAGAGTTGATATATAGGTCTAGATCCGCGCCCCAGTTCTCTACATCATTATCGATAAATGACCAGTGTGCATCACGGATCATGTCACGATCACCAAGGCGATTGCCCTGCATATCTAACCATGATCCAGAGTCGATAGGTGCACGATCGTTAGTCTTTTCATAGTTAACAGACAGCAAGCCCCAATCCGCAAGATCGGCTTCAATCACGCCGTATCCCAAGAAGCGATCGCGCTCTCTTTGTTCGCCATTGGAATAGCGACGTGTCTCTACTGCATCTTGCTTTACAAGAACGGTTCGCCCGCGCAACGTACCAGATTCATTTAACTTGCCTGATGCATCAATGTGATAGCGTGTGCTACCTAGGTGATCGAAGTCTGTTCCTACATTCACCATAGGTTTGGCCGTCGGTTTCTTTGAAACCATGTTGATCATGCCGCCTGGTGCCGAGTTACCATAAAGTAGACTTGATGGTCCTTTGATCACTTCGATGCGATCCAGTGTCTCGATAGGCAGCATGTAGTGTGTAAACAATGAATGCCCGTTTCGAAGGTAGCCGTTGGTTGATGAAAGCTCAAAGCCACGAATATAGAACTCTTCGCGATTCCACTTCTGAGAACCTGCATTGACGCTTGCATCATTCTGTAGTGCTTCACCTAGTGTGGTTGCAAGCTGCTCATCAAGCACAATCTCAGGAATAACGTTAACGGATTGAGGCGTTTCCAACATAGTGGTGTCAGTTCGCATCGCGCCGGTTGCACTATCCACTTTGTAGTCATCGAAGGCTTGAGCGTGAACAACAAGCGTTTCATCTACTGTATTGGGTGCGTCATTTGCGAAGGCTGGGGCGGTATGGAGTGCGAGTACCACTGCACTACAAAGTGTGGTCACTTTGAATTTCATTCTGGGCTTTCCTTGCTCGAGTATCCGAGACAAACGGTTTTATTATTAGAGAGTTATGCCAATAGTTGAAATGGCGGGATGAATGCTAATGCTATTTATTATCATTTGCAATAAATATAAATGTAAGCAATTGTATCGCCTGTTTATACAAGGGAGTGATTGCATAACAATGGTAAATGGAGTGTAATTAACTTGTTGTTAGTGAAAGGAGTTCTATCAATGGAGTGGGGACTAGAAGAACAAAATAAGTGTTACCGTTTCTTGAAACCAGGGATGAAGCTAAGCCTATCATCTGTCGACAATCAGCAGATTAAAGGGATCGCCGCAACCCTTATCGGCTTTAAACCTTCCGCCTTTCTAATTGTTGATGTCTCTCAGGTTGGTTCAGAGGCTCTCGGAGAGCTGACTGACGGCGATCTTGTCATTCGGGGACTCTCAGACTCAAGCTTTGGTCATGTTATCGCTTTTCGTTCACGCTTTATTTCGCGGGCGGATGAGCCGTGTCAGCATCTGTTCTTGGCGGCGCCTTGTGATTTTGTCTCTAAGCCCATCAGGGAGCACTCTCGCTACAAGCTGTCCGTGCCATGTAATCTTTCTTTTGGGCAGTCTGCTGTAGAGGGCAAAATGGTGGATTTCTCATTGGCGGGTTGTGGTGTGTATATCGAAGGACCACATGATTTCTGTAAAGGATTAGCCCTCAAAGTCGAGTGTCCATTGAACCAATTCCTACCGGCTGGAATAAGCTTTGAGGTGGTGACGGTGAAGAAGCAAGGCAAAGGAACACTACTTGGCATTCAGTTCAATCAACAAGTCTTAATGTCTAATCGCTTAAAAACCACACTCGCGGAGCTGTCATTGAATGTGAGTTAAAAAAGCGAGTGTGTGCTTACTTTGACTTCTACATAACAACAATGCTTTTTCTTCGCTTATTTCAAAGTGTAAACTGTGCTATATAAAGAGCAGAATTTCTCAATGGAATGTTCCGACTTATGCGTATCTTTACACTTGTGTTGTTTGTGGTGTTTTCTTGGCTTCAGTACACTCTTTGGTTTGGAAAAAATGGCATCGTTGACTTTAATCAAGTAGACGCAGAAATTCATGTCCAGCAGCAAGTAAATGGTAACCTTCAAACCCGCAACGACGAGATGTTTGCTGAAATAGACGATCTCAGACAGGGACTGGATGCTATCGAAGAGCGCGCTAGGCATGAACTCGGAATGATTCAGCAAGGAGAGACTTTCTACCGAATCATAGGTGAGGACAACCAATGATCCCTGAGCATCATCCAATCATTGCTATCGTGCCTGCAGCAGGTGTCGGTAGTCGAATGCAAGCGGAAATTCCCAAGCAGTATCTAAAAATCCACGAGCAGACCATTCTTGAGCACACTATTGAGCGCCTATTGTCGCATCAAAGTATCGAGAGTGTGATTGTCGCAATCAGTGATAATGACCCTTACTTTGAAGGGCTGTCGTTTATCTCAGAGAAACCCGTCATTAGAGTGTCGGGCGGTGGTGAGCGTGCCGATTCAGTTTTATCTGCAATAGACTATGTGAAGCAGCGTGTGCCTAATGCTTGGTGTCTCGTGCACGATGCGGCGCGACCTTGTATCACTCACGAAGATATCAGCAAACTCATTTATGAAGTGAGCACTCACCCAGTTGGGGGAATTCTTGCTGCGCCAGTGAAAGACACGATGAAACGCGCAAACGGTGCCAAAGGCATTGATCATACGGTGGATAGAGCGGGTCTTTGGCATGCACTTACGCCACAGATGTTTAAAGTGGAACTGCTGCACAGTGCACTGAGTGATGCACTATCGGAAGGGGTCACCATTACCGATGAAGCCTCTGCTGTCGAGTGGACAGGGTTAGCGCCATTGCTGGTGGAAGGTCGCAGTGACAACATTAAAATTACTCGACCAGAGGATCTCGCTCTGGCGGAGTTCTATCTTAAAAATAAGGAACCAGAACAATGAGAATAGGTCATGGCTTTGATGTACATAAGTTTGGTGGTGAAGGACCTGTCATCATTGGTGGTGTTTCGATTCCTTATGAGCAAGGCTTGATTGCTCACTCAGATGGCGATGTGGCATTACACGCATTGTGTGATGCCTTGCTGGGCGCTATCGCTGCGGGTGATATCGGTCGTCACTTCCCAGACACTGATGAAGAGTGGAAAGGCGCGGACAGTCGCGCTCTGCTGCGTGATGTTTACAGTAAGGTAAAAGCGAAAGGCTACGAGTTAGTCAATGCGGACATCACCATCATGGCACAAGCGCCGAAAATGGCGCCACATATTGAATCCATGTGTCAGGTCATCGCTCAAGACCTAGATACAGATATTGGTAACGTCAATGTTAAGGCGACCACTACGGAGAGACTTGGTTTTACAGGACGTAAAGAAGGTATTGCCACAGAAGCTGTGGTACTGATCAACAAAGTAACGTCTTAAAAGGCAGATATCATGACGGATGTTCTCAACGAACTGAACTACCTATACGGGAAACCAGCGGTTAGCGCTAAATTCAAAGCCAGCAACGAAGACTTTATTGTCAAAGAAGTACTTGGCTTTGAGTTTACTGGCGAAGGTGAACACTTAATGCTTCGCGTGCGCAAAAATGGTGAAAACACCAGCTTTGTCGCCAATGAACTTGCTAAGGTATGTGGCGTTAAGTCTAAAGATATCGGCTGGGCAGGTTTAAAAGATCGTCATGCGATTACCGAGCAATGGCTCAGTGTCCATTTGCCTAAGAAGAATGTTCCTGACTTTTCAGCGTTCCTTGCTCAATATCCTAGTATTGAAATAGTGGCAACAGATTGGCACAACAAAAAGCTGCGCCCTGGTGACCTTGCTGGCAACGAGTTTGAAATTCGCCTTACCGAAGTGTCTGACGTTGAAGGCTTAATGGAAAGAGTCGCCAAAGTGTCTGAGTCAGGCGTGCCAAACTATTTTGGTCAACAGCGTTTTGGTCGCGATGGCAACAACGTTACGGAAGCAAAGCGTTGGGGGCGTGAGAATGTTCGCACCCGTAATCAGAACAAGCGCAGCTTGTATTTGTCAGCAGCTCGTTCTTGGATCTTTAACCAAATCGTTTCTAAGCGACTTGAGCAAGGCTGTTTTAACTCAGAGTTACCTGGTGACATTCTGGATGAAACAGGGCTGATCACAGCAGCGTTGGCAGGTGATAATGCGCTACCAACACAAGATGCGGCTATGGCGCTTGAGCAAAGCATTGTTGACGGCGAACCTGATCTGATGGCTCTGATCCGCGGTAATCGCATGCGTCACGACCGACGAGCGATTGTGCTCAAACCAGAGGCACTAAACAGTGACTCAGATGGACAAGCCGTAACGCTCTCTTTCTTCCTTGATTCAGGCAGCTTTGCGACATCAATCTTGAGAGAGTTGGCAGACGTAGAAGAAGTAGAAAGGCAATTCTAGGTTTCATGGATAGTAAAAGAATAAAAGTTCTCATCAGTAATGATGATGGTGTGCATGCCGAGGGTATTCGCACCTTAGCAGCGGAACTGGCTCAGATCGCTGATGTCACTATTGTAGCGCCAGATCGTAATCGTTCCGGCGCCTCAAACTCTTTGACTCTTGAGCAGCCCCTGCGAGTCAATCAGATCGAGCCCAAAGTCTACTCAGTGCAGGGCACACCGACAGATTGTGTGCACTTTGCCCTGAACGAGTTGATGAAAGATGATATGCCTGACTTGGTGTTATCTGGGATCAACCATGGTGCGAACCTAGGTGATGATGTGCTCTACTCTGGAACTGTTGCTGCAGCAATGGAAGGTCACTTTCTAGGTGTACAATCAATCGCATTCAGCTTGGTCGGTAAACAGCATTTTAAAGCGGCAGCGATCATCGCTCGTCAATTTGTCGAAAGGCATTTAGCGACGCGCGTTCCCACGAATCGATTACTGAACATTAATATCCCAGATCGTGCCCTTGCAGATCTTGGCGAGGTGTCTGTGACACGATTGGGCGCTCGACATCATGCAGAGAGCATGATCAAACAACAAGACCCGCGTGGTCATGATATCTATTGGTTGGGACCTCCTGGCAAGGAGCAAGACGCTGGAATAGGTACCGACTTTTATGCAATTGAACAGGGGCATATCTCGATCACACCTTTGCAGGTCGATTTAACTGCTCATGAGTCAATTGGCGCAATGGAACGTTGGGTATCAGGGAGAGAGTAACTAATGAACCCACAAGCAGCAAAATTAGTGGAGTTTATCCGATCTCATGGAGTGAACAGCGTATCGGTGCTCGATGCCATTTTAGCTGTACCTAGAGAACAGTTCGTTTCTCAGGCTATGCTTCACCAAGCTTACGACAATAATGCCTTACCTATCGGTGCCGGTCAGACGATTTCGCAGCCTTATATTGTTGCTAAGATGACAGAACTACTGGATCTTGAAAGAGAGACACGCGTACTCGAAATCGGCACGGGATCTGGCTATCAGACTGCTGTACTCGCACAGCTTGTGGATCATGTTTACTCGGTGGAAAGAATTAAAGCGCTGCAATGGGAAGCTAAACGCCGATTGAAGCGCCTTGATATATACAATGTTTCCACCAAGCATGGTGATGGTTGGCAGGGCTGGCAAGCAAAGGGTCCATTCGATGCCATTATCGTTACCGCGGCTGCTTCCGAAGTTCCCCAAGCCTTGTTGTCGCAGCTCAATGATGGTGGACGTTTAGTGATCCCAGTCGGCGATAATGAGCAACAATTATTAAAAATCACCCGTAAAGGTGATAGTTTTAGTACCGAAGTTGTTGAATTGGTGAGGTTTGTTCCTCTCGTAGCAGGTGAATTGGCGTAAATGCAAAGCCGAATGAAAGCAGTGGTTTCCGTTGTTTTTCTGTCTAGTGCACTCATTGGGTGTGCTGGGCATTCGCCTGCGCCTGTCTCAAATTTGGGAGGCAAGTACGATAATGTCTCCCGTGGCAGCTATCGAGGTAGCTACTACGAAGTCCAGAAAGGTGACACCCTCTATTTTATCTCCTACGTCACCGATAAAGATGTTAAAGACCTGATTAGACTCAATAATCTTCAATCACCTTATACTATTCATCCGGGGCAACGCCTCAACTTGTGGCGTCAAGCTTATGCGCCACCTGCATTTGGTGGTTCTGGGGCTGGTGATGTCGCGACCGCTTCTGCAGCAACGGCTGCAGCGAGTTCAAGCAGCACAAAAGCAGCCTCAAGCTCGGCTCCAAAAGCGAGTAGCTCATCAACACAAAATAGTCAAAAAACGGCTGCAAAGAAGGTTGATCAAAGCAAAACAAAGGAGTATGGTGAGTCTAAAGGTAAACAAAATGTTAATAGCACGAAACCCAATACGGCAAAACAGACCGCTAAGCCGCAAGCAAAGCCACAGCAGACAGCAAAAGCTAAGCCGACACCTCCGCCTAGCTCTAACGCGAAAGTCTCCAGCTGGGTCTGGCCAACAAAGGGACGTGTAATAAAGAACTTTTCTGCAGGGGACCAAGGAAACAAAGGGATAGACATTGCTGGCCAGCGTGGTCAAGACATTGTCGCCACTGCAAAAGGAACTGTGGTTTACTCGGGCAATGCACTTCGTGGTTATGGAAACCTCGTTATCGTCAAACATAACGACAGCTACTTAAGCGCATATGCACACAACGATAGGCTATTGGTCTCAGAAGGACAAAGTGTCAAAGCCGGACAAAAAATCGCTACGATGGGAAGCTCCGGAACCAACAGCGTAAGACTGCACTTTGAAATTCGATATCAAGGCAAATCGGTAAACCCTAAACGCTACTTGCCGTAACTGCCGTATAACGTTTACAACGTACGAAAAGCTACTTGCAATTTGATTGACGTAATCAGAGAAAGTTAGCGACATAGTTGAGTTGTCATGTCTTGCTAGCTCGCCAGGGGGAGGCGCTATGAGTATCAGCAATGCAGTAACCAAGAACGAAAACTTCGACATTGAAAACGAATCCGTTGATGTTGTGCAGTCAACATTGACCAATGATGATTCCAACTCAGAAGCCGAAGAGAAAGACCTGTACGATGCCTCGGCCAAAAGCCTGGATGCGACCCAGCTCTATCTAGGGGAAATTGGCTTCTCACCACTACTTACCGCTGAAGAAGAAGTTCTTTATGCAAGACGTGCACTCAAAGGAGATGAAGCTGCACGTAAACGTATGATTGAAAGTAACCTTCGTCTCGTTGTGAAAATCTCTCGACGCTACAGCAACCGTGGCCTTGCACTCCTTGATCTCATCGAAGAGGGCAATCTAGGTTTGATCCGTGCTGTAGAGAAGTTTGACCCTGAACGTGGCTTCCGATTCTCAACCTATGCGACCTGGTGGATCCGCCAAACTATTGAACGTGCTTTGATGAATCAGACGCGCACCATTCGTTTGCCAATTCACGTCGTCAAAGAGCTGAATATTTACCTTCGTACGGCTCGTGAACTGTCGCAAAAGCTTGACCATGAGCCGACCGCTGAAGAGATCGCTCAAAAACTCGATAAGCCGGTCAGCGATGTATCTAAAATGCTTCGCCTCAATGAGCGCATTAGCTCAGTCGATACGCCAATTGGTGGAGATGGTGAAAAGGCGCTACTGGATATCATTCCTGATTCAACCCATTCTGATCCAGAAGTATCAACCCAAGACGATGACATTAAATCATCACTTATTCATTGGTTAGATGAGCTAAATCCTAAACAAAAAGAGGTGCTGGCTCGAAGGTTTGGTCTTCTTGGTTACGAGCCATCGACACTTGAAGAGGTTGGCAGAGAGATTAACCTCACTCGTGAACGTGTTCGTCAGATCCAAGTTGAAGGGCTTCGCAGGTTGCGCGATATCCTAGTGAAACAGGGTTTGAATATGGAGTCGCTGTTCAACTTCGATGACGATTAGAATCGATTCAAACGACACAAAAAAACCGCCTATAAGGCGGTTTTTTTGTGTGTTGATGGCGTTAGCGTATTACGCCCAGCCATTCGGGCTTTTCTTACGACGCGGAATCAGATGCGGAAGAATCAGACCGAATAGAAGACCAGCACCGGCTACACCGCCACCGTACATGAAGTAGCGAAGCAGTAGGTCTTCTTTCTGTGTGTCTAGCTTAGCGCGTAGCTCACGGATTTCTGTTTGAGAAGAGGTCAGCTGTTCACTGATGTCTGAGTAGTTTTGCTCAAGCTCAGCGATCTGCTTGTTGCGTGCTTCTAGCGAGCTGACTAGGCCGCCTTTCTCACTGTCTGCTGTTTCGCGTGCGCTCGATAGCTGAGATTTCACTTGCGTCAGTTCTTTCTCAAGACGAGGCAGTCTAACCGCCATGCTTTCTTGAGTCGTGACAAATTTAGATTCTACCCAGCCTTTACGACCGCGGCTGTCTTGGACCTGTGAGTAACCTGTCTCACGGTTAGACGATAGCAGCTGAACCTTGTCACCTGCGTTGATGCTACCAATAATACGGTACTGAGCGCTTGGTCCAGAATGTAGGTAGGTAAATAGCTTGTCGGCAATATAACGATCTTGAGCCAACGCCGCAGGAGCAGCGAGTAACGACACCATGATCATGCAGATCAGTTTTTTCACAGTAAGTCCCTTAAGTGTATCAATGGGGAATGATGAAGAAAGTAGCGCTAGCAGCAGGGCTGTTACGCACTCTCAAATTGTAAACTTTTAAGAATGCCCAAATAGTATGAAGTTTCTTAAGTGGGCGCAACAAAGAAGGGAGGCTTAGCCTCCCTTTATTTGAATTTGAGTCAAATATGACGTGAGCTTCACATCTCCCTGACTTTTGTTTTGCTTTGGCTTATGCGCCAAATACCGCTTGCATCGCGTAGTAGAATACCACTGCCAGTAGTGCACCAGCAGGCAAAGTCACTACCCAAGAAGCCACGATGTTACGAACAACGCCTAGGTTAAGTGCTGCGATACCACGAGCGAAACCAACACCCAATACCGCACCAACTAGAGTCTGTGTTGTAGAGATTGGCAGACCAGTACCAGAGGCTAATACTACAGTACACGCTGTTGCGAGCTGTGCTGCGAAACCGCGGCTTGGCGTTAGCTCAGTGATGCCGGTACCTACAGTAGCCATTACCTTGTGACCCATAGTCGCAAGACCTACAACAATACCGATACCACCTAGAGGTAGAATCCACCATGCGATGGTGCTCTTCGCTGTGATTTCACCCATGTGCTCAACCGTAGACACAACAGCAGATAGTGGACCAATCGCGTTCGCTACATCATTTGAACCGTGTGCAAATGCCATCGCACAGGCTGTGATAACCATTAGCACGCTGAAGATACCTTCTACGCCACTGAAGCCATGGTCTTCTTCACGGTCTGCAAACTTACGCTGAATGTAGATGTAACCACCAATCATAACCAGAGACGAAACGCCCGCTGCCCAAGCCCATGCTTCCATACCTTCAAGGTGCAAGCCAACGTGCTTAAGACCTTTCTTGATAGTTACCAGTGCGATAACCATAGTGGTAATGAACATGTAAACCGGAACGAAGCGTTTTGCGTTAAATAGCGGTTTTTCAGTATCAAAGATCAGGCGTTGTGCACTGATAAAGATAACGTAAGCGAAGAAACCTGAAATCACCGGAGTGATGACCCAGCTACCCACGATGCCTTTTACTGAACCCCAGTCTACTGCTTCAGTACCGACAGACACACAAGCGAAACCGATGATCGCACCGATAATAGAGTGAGTCGTAGATACCGGCCAGCCCATGTATGACGCGAGCAATAGCCATGTACCTGCCGCCAATAGTGACGACATCATACCGAACACAAGAACGTCTGGCTGGTGAGCAAACAGAGAGGTCTCAATCACACCCTTACGGATAGTGTCTGTTACCTCACCGCCAGCAAGGTATGCGCCGGCGAATTCGAAGATCATCGCGATGATGATAGCTTGCTTAACTGTTAGAGCTTTAGAGCCAACAGAAGTACCCATTGCATTGGCAACATCGTTTGCACCGATACCGATCGCCATAAGGAAACCGAACATCGCCGCAACAAGAATCAGGATAGTGCCGTAGTTTGCAAGAATATCCATTGTAATAACCTAGTTTTGTTTCATAACAAGCGGAGCAAAAGTCGGGCGCAGGGCAATCTCTTAAGCATTGTCTGTGCTCAACGCCTAATACTTCTTCGCTCTTTGTTACTTAGTTAACGTGTGTTTAAGACCTAGACAGCATGAGTTCAAGACGAGCGCCTACGCGCTGAGCTTGATCTGCAATACCGCCGACCCATTCAAGAATTTTGTACAAGAACATGACATCGATAGGATTCATATCTTGTTCAATCGTCATCAGTTGCTGACGAAGCTGGATTTGCATGGCATCGGTATCATCTTCGATGACATCGAGT
The DNA here is from genome assembly GCF_021441885.1 of Vibrio maritimus. Taxonomy (NCBI): domain Bacteria; kingdom Pseudomonadati; phylum Pseudomonadota; class Gammaproteobacteria; order Vibrionales; family Vibrionaceae; genus Vibrio; species Vibrio maritimus. Next base: position 3,067,567 of record NZ_CP090438.1, on the reverse strand, counting down.
TGGTGAATCATCTCTGCAACCAGAGTCACTTCACGACCTTTAAAGCCCGTCTCTAGCAGTTCATCCAGCTCATTGATAACGTTCTGAGCTTGGTTAGCTGCATCAAGACAACGCTTCACGTAAGCGATGAAGTTTTCTTGAAGTGGCGCAGGAATGACAAGTTGGCGACCGTAAACACGACCGGCAATGTCTTTGGCAAGGTTGGCAAGCTTATCTTGCTGCGTCAGTAGCTCTAGCATATCGCTACGGTCCACTGGCAAGAACAGGCCGCGTGGTAGTTTAAGACGGATCTCACGCTTCAAAACGTCGGCTTCCTTCTCTAGGTGAGAAATCTGCGCACGGATCTCCGCTGCTTTTTCCCAATCACCCTTTGAGCTTGTCTCAAAGAAGTTGATAAGGTGAGAGCAACATTCTGTTACGCACACAACGTGGCGCTGCAAAGGCTTAATAGGGGACTTTGCAAATAACCCCATAATTGTATTTACTGGCATGGTTGTTCAACCTAATTAATATAACCTGAAATAAACATACACCAATATCATGGTGAAATGTTGAGCGATGGCTATAAAGGCGCGCATGGTAACCCATTAAAACGCCGATTTAAACTGTTTTAGATCATCATTTGGGTGATATTTGTCACTTGCTGATTAGTACGATTGCTCATATCCTGTTGTCAGTACCCCCGAAAGGTAAAACTATGGAAACCGAGATAGAACTGAAGTTTTTTGTTTCTCCAGAATTTTCAGAAACTTTGCTTAGCAAGATTGCTGAAACAAAAGTACTTCAGCACAGTTGTCGTGAGTTAGGAAACACTTACTTCGACACGCCAGATAACTGGCTGCGCCAACACGATATTGGTCTCAGAATTCGTCGCTTTGACGATGTTTTTGTACAGACTGTAAAGACAGCAGGACGCGTTGTGGCTGGTCTGCACCAACGTCCAGAATATAACGCTGAACACAGTTCTAACATCCCAGACTTAACACTTCACCCTACCGATATCTATCCAGAAGGGAAAGATATCGCGACGTTACAATCAGAATTGTTACCAATATTTGCTACCGACTTCACTCGTGAACAGTGGTTAATCGGTATGACTGATGGCAGTCAGGTTGAGGTTGCGTTTGATCAGGGTGTTGTCTCTTCAGGTGATAGAACCTACCCAATTTGTGAAGTTGAGCTCGAGCTAAAGTCCGGACAAACAGATGCCTTGTTCACTCTGGCCCGTGAGCTGTGTGAAAGTGGTGGCATTCGACTTGGTAACCTAAGTAAAGCGGCGCGTGGCTATAGACTGGCAGCTAACTATGATGGCGACCCAGTCAAGACCATGGATTTGGTGGATACTGTGGCGACAGATAGTGTTGAAAGCTGCTTTATTCACTCCTTAGAGCATGCGCTGGCACATTGGCATTATCACGAGCAGATTTATGTTGAGCATGAGTCGATTGAGGCCTTGCAAGAGATCAGCCATGCGCTCAGCTTTATTCGCCAGGTCCTGACTGTTTACGGTGGAATTGTACCGCGACGCGCAAGCGCCATTTTGAGACAAGAATTGAAATGGCTAGAGCAAGAGTTGCAGTGGCTAAAAAGCTACGATCACTTTGAGACCTTGCTGGAAGACAAAGGCCACATTTTGAGAAAGCTAGACGCAAGAAAGTTTCTTGTTGCTAAGCTTAAAGAGATGGAGCAAGAGTTGCCTGAGCGTGAAGAGATGTTAAAGCTCATTCACTCAGGGCGTTACGCAGGCTTGTTGCTGGATCTTAGCCGCTGGATCCTTTCGAGAGGCTGGCAGCCATTCTTGGATGACAAGGCGCGTGAAAAAATGTCTCAAGACATTAAGCCATTCTCAGTGAAACAGCTCGCTCGTACTTGGGCTGAGCTCATTGAAGCGTTTCCACCAGAGAAGCTACTGTCTCGTCAAGAGTACATCGACCAGCAGTATCGTTTGATGCGCAACTTATATACCGGCGTTGGTTTTGCAAGCCTGTACAGCATGGAAGAGCGCAATAACTTCCGTTTGCCGTGGGCAGACTTGCTGCAGGGTATCGATGATTTACAGATGCTGGAATTGTTAGAGAAGCTTGTTGATAAACTTGAGGGCGAAGAGCGCGAGCAGCTAGAGCGCTGGTTGCGTCGTCAGGAGAGCTCAATCTTACACGCTATGGAGCAGACCAGGCAGATCAGTATTGAGGCCGAGCCATACTGGCAAAATTAGTTCGGTTGAGAGTAGGGAGGCAATACGCCTCCCTATTTTTTATCTTGCTCGAGTGATTCGATTTTTTGCTCCATCTTCTCAAGCTTATGCAAAATCACTTCTTGTTGGTTAAGCACCTTCTGTAGCATGACCTCTTTGTGTTTGGAGCGTCTCTCATCCATAGAACTGGGTGAAGAGAGCAGTGAGGTAATCAAGCCCGACGTCATACCAAACATACCCACACCACAGATAATAATGATACCTGCCAAGAACTTACCTACGATTGTAACCGGGTAGTGGTCGCCATAACCGACCGTTGATACCGTGACAAAAGCCCACCAAACGGCGTCGCCAATATGTTGAATGTTGGCATCGGGATCGCCGCTCTCAGCCCACATAATCAGCCCAGCCCCAACGGTAATGAGCAGCACGAGTAGCAAAAGGATCGATGCGATCGTCGTTTCATGTTTATTACGAGCGAGTTGTCTTAATAAGGCCTCACCAGAGCGAATCACTAGTACCACACGAAAAATATGAAAGACGCGGGCATATCTTAGTGGCTCGATCATCGGCAGGCTGGCTAGGAAGTCGATCCAGTGGGTTTTCAAAAATTGCACTCGATCTGTGGAGCGGATCAGATCCACAACAAGTTGCAGAATAAATAAGCTACAGATTATAAAGTCGAGGCCGATAAGAACAGTACGCTCATCCTCGTTGATGGGAGCAAACAATAAGGCTGAGATCACAAATAGCGCCATAAAAGAGAGGAACAGTGACAATAAGCTCAGAGGCTTAGTTTCAGTTTTGGTATCATTTGCTTTCATACGAGGCTCGAAATAAATAACTTGGTCTCATGATTCACATTCCCCCCTACGGCTTTTGGCATGCAGGCAAGTGAAAATGGCATTCAGTTAGAGAAAGATTCCCTAACTATATAATAATTAATGGAGAACGGATAATGACCACACTGGCATTTAAACCTTGGGAGCGACTCATCACCGATGTTCGCTTAGTTCCTAAGATGTTGATGTTGATGATTTTTAGTACCGTACTGCTTGTTGGTAAGCAGTTGTGGGATGCAAGCACATTTTACGACTCTCTTCTTGCCGCAACCCAGAACGAAGCGATTGCCCAGCAGCACTACGAAGCTTATCTGGTTCAGGTCGTATGGCAAACTGCCTTGATGATTGTTCTGTTTGTGGCACTGCTGATGTTTGCAGCAAAAACCATGCTTAAGCAGACTAACTACCTAAGTGACGCCATCAAGCGAATGGCAGATAAAGATCTCACTGTTCCGATTATTATGGACTGTAAAGATGAGTACGGCGATGTGGCTCGTGAGTTAGAACGAACGCGTGCACAGCTTCAAGACATCATCAAAACTCAAGTAGCTACCTCTCAAGAGCTGGCGACACTCACTGAAGTAATGACACTGAGCATGTCTGAGACCAAAGAGTCATCTCAAGAAGAGTTCCAAGAGATCGACCAACTGGCTACTGCAATGAGCGAAATGAGCTCGACGGTTCAAACCGTTGCAGACCACGCGAATAACGCCTCACAACTAACCGAGCAGGCTTCGGGCCAAGCAGAGACGGGTCAGCGCTTTGTGCAGGGCACTGTAACTAAGATGAGCGAGCTATCGAACGACATCTCAGCTTCTGCCGCGGCGGTAAACCAGGTAGAAGAGCGCGTTGAATCGATTGGTAGCGTGGTTGGCACCATTCAAGGCATTTCTGAGCAGACTAACTTACTTGCACTGAATGCAGCGATTGAGGCCGCTCGAGCGGGTGAAGCTGGACGTGGTTTTGCTGTGGTAGCGGATGAGGTACGTAACCTTGCACAGCGTACCCAGCAAGCGACAGTCGAAATCCAAGAGATGATCTCTCAGCTACAATCGAGCGCCAATTCAGCGGTAGAGCTGATGGAGAAGAGTGTGGTTGAAGCGGCGGATGGTGTAGAGCTTGTGACTAACGCGGGCACAGAGCTTGATGGCATCGTAAGCCAGGTTAACCAGATTAATGATATGAATTTCCAAATCGCGACTGCAGCGGGGCAGCAAAGCAGTGTTGCTGAAGAGATGAACCAAAACCTAACTAATGTACGTGAGTTGGTAGAGGCATCGGTTGTGGTGGTTACTGAGCTACTGGAAACGTCTGAGATGATGCAAAACAACGCGGCTGAGCTCGATAACAAGATCCAATCTTTCAACGTTTAAGCGGCGTTAGATTGTTCTAAACAGCTCAAAAGAAAAGCGGCTCACTTGGTGTTAGTGAGCCGCTTTTTTTAAGCTGAGTGTTTATTGATTCTCTTCGCTACCCGTCTCTGCTTCAACCTGCGTTTGAGCCAGTTCGAGTACTTGATTGTCAATAAGGCGCGCTTTACCCAAGAAAGCAGACATCAAAATGACCGCGTGGGTAGAACTGTCGCTGATAGCCTGAAGGGTGTGAGCATCACGGATGAAGATCTCATCGGGTTGCAAACCCGCGGCGCGAAGCTGGTCACTGGCATCTTCGATGATGGATGCATAGTCGTCACGACCACCACGAATGGCACTGTTCATCCAACGCATGGTTTTCGCAAGCACGGGTGCACGTTGACGCTCATCCATTGTGAGATAGCCATTGCGAGAGCTCATAGCAAGACCATCCATTTCGCGTACCGTCGGTACGCCAATGATCTCGATATTCATAGCGAGGTCGTTCACCATCTGACGAATCAGCGCGAGCTGCTGGTAGTCTTTTTCACCAAAACACGCAACATCTGGCTGCACAATGTTGAACAGCTTAGTGACGATAGTCGCAACGCCTCTAAAGTGCCCTGGGCGAGATGCTCCTTCAAGCATGTGCGAAATGCCAGGTACCTCAACGAAGGTTTGCTTATCAAGACCGTTCGGGTACATGATTTCTGGTGTTGGCGTGAATACCAAGTCAACCCCTTCAGCGGTCAGCTTACTCAGGTCATCGTCCAGCGTGCGCGGATAGTTGTTGAGGTCATCTGCGCGTTCAAACTGCATTGGGTTAACAAAAATACTCGCCACAACCACATCTGCGCTCTCTCGAGCTTTGCGCATCAGCGTTAGGTGACCTTCATGAAGGTTACCCATGGTCGGAACAAACGCGATACGGCGTTGTTCACGTTTTAGCTGAGCAATCTGCTCTCTAAGATCAGCAATATCAGCGAAAGTTTGCATGATTCCCCCTAGGCAATCGTATGAGCGTCGTCTGGGAAAGCACCGCTCTCCACATCCGCGATATATTTAGCAACGGCGCTGCGCATATCGCCTGTTTCTGCCAAAAAGTTCTTTGAGAATTTAGGCATGTAATTAGCCGAAATGCCAAACATGTCGTGCATCACAAGGATTTGACCATCGGTACCATTACCAGCACCAATACCGATGACTGGAACGTCTAGTACTTCAGTGATGCGCGCTGCTAGCTCGGCAGGTACGCATTCAAGAAGGATAATTTGTGCGCCTGCTTCTTGTAGAGCGAGTGCGTCACGAACCATCTTATCCGCATTTTTCTGATCGCGACCTTGCACCTTATAGCCACCGAAGATATTGACGCTTTGAGGCGTAAGACCCAGGTGAGCACAGACGGGTACTGCGCGCTCAGTTAACATTCTTACTGTATCAACTAGCCAGTCACCACCCTCTAGCTTCACCATGTTTGCACCTGCACGCATCAGCGCTGCAGCGCTTTCACACGCTTGCTGTGGTGTCGCATAGCTCATGAATGGCATGTCAGCCATCAATAGGCAATTCGGGCTGCCTGCGCGCACAGCGCGCGTGTGGTAAGCGATATCATCGACAGTAACAGGCAAGGTATCGTTGTGACCTTGCAGTACCATGCCGAGTGAATCGCCGACCAAAATTACAGGCATTTCTTGGCTTTCAAACAAAGCTGCAAAACTGGCATCGTATGCCGTTGAAGTTGCAAATTTGCGACCTTCGCTTTTCCACTTAACGAGGTCGTTAATGTTGATTTTTTTCATTTTTAATCCTTATTAGGGGATTGGCTAGGATTGCCAAACTCTGAGTCCATTACGGTCAACACTATCGATGAGGGTAGTGAGCTCAGTCCCATCAGGGAGTTGTAAATTTGGTGCGATTTCCATAAGCGGATAGAGAACAAACTCGCGTTGTTTCATCCCGTAATGAGGAACGGTTAAGCGCTCGGAATCGATCACCTCATTGCCATAAAGAATGATGTCGAGATCTAGGGTTCTTGGGCCCCACCTCTCATCTTTACGGACACGCCCCTGTTCCAGTTCGATTGTTTGGGTGCAATCAAGCAGTTCCAGTGGCGTTAATTCGGTTGAAATCTTTGCAACAGCATTGATGTAATCAGGCTGGTCTTGCGGCCCCATCGGAGTGCTGCTGTAAAGTGAAGAGCAAGCCAGAAGCTCGCTCTTAGGAAGTGTTTTTAGTGCCTCAATCGCCACTTTGGCTTGTGAAACCGGGTCGGACAGGTTACTGCCGATAGCAATATAGCAGATGGTCATTATTCAGCACTCTTGGCGTTTTTCGCCTTTGGCGTGCGTCTGCGACGCGAACCGGAGCGTGAGCTAGAGCCACCGATATCATTCACCATCGCTTGACGCATATTACGTCCCGCAGATTGGAATGTGCCCCACCATTTCGCCAGCAGTGCCACTTCACCGCCTTCAATTTCGCCGCGCATTTCAAGGAAATCGAAGCCAGCACGGAACTTGTTTAGCTCCATCAAGCGGTAAGCGCGTTTGCCTGAGCGACGCGGAAGGCGCAGCTGTAGCTGCCAGATTTCGCGAATAGTTGCGGTGTGGCGACGTGGAATGGCAGTCGATTTCACCTGCTCGTCCAGTATGATATTACTCGCTTCCATCATTGCGTCGTACTCTGATAGGCCGCGCGACATCAGCTCTTTGGCGCTTTCCATCATTGGATACCACAGCATGGCGGCAAACATGAAGGCTGGATTAACGCGTTTGCCTTCTTCGATACGCTCGTCCGTTGCATCCAACACGAGATCAAGAACTTGCTCGGTTTGTGACGAGTAGTCTTCTGTGAAGTGAGGAGCGATAAGAGGGAACAACTGCTGGAACAGGTTGTACTCGCGCATTAAGTGGTAGGTCTCTAGACCATAACCTGATTGCAGCAGTTTAAGTGCTTCTTCGTACAAGCGCGCAGAAGGAATATCGCGCAACAGCGGCGCCAAATCTTCGATTGGCGCTGCGGTATCTTCTTCAATGTCGAAATCCAGCTTAGCGGCGAAACGAATCGCACGAAGCATACGGACTGGGTCTTCGCGGTAGCGCACATCTGGGTCGCCAATGAGGCGAATAAGTCGGTCATTGAGGTCTTCGACACCACCTGCGTAATCGTGGATCGAGTAGTCACCGATGTTGTAGTACATAGCGTTGATGGTGAAGTCACGACGTTCTGCGTCTTCATCAATGCTGCCATAGACATTGTCCCGCAGCAGCATGCCTTCTTTGCTCTGCTGAGAAACGTTCTTTTCCTGCTCTTGGTGGTGACCTCGGAAGGTCGCAACCTCGATAATATCACGCCCAAACATGATGTGAGCGAGTCGAAAACGGCGACCAATCAGTCGACAGTTTCTGAACAGTTTTTTAATTTGCTCTGGCGTCGCGTTAGTGGCTATATCGAAATCTTTAGGTTGTTCTCCAAGCAGCAGATCGCGCACGCCACCGCCAACTAAATATGCGTCATAGCCTGCACCGTTTAAGCGGTATAGGACTTTTAACGCATTATCGCTGATCTGCTTGCGCGAGATGTTGTGCTCATCACGTGTATGGACGTGTAATGAGATGTCACTATATACATGATGAGCTTTTTGAGAATTTTCTTTTTTATTCATAGTATTAACGCAATTAAGGTTCGCGAAATAGAGTGCTTTTTAACCCCATTTCGTGCCTGACGCATGAAATTTGCCGCTTATTCTAGCCTAGAGAGCGTCATTTGAGAATGGCGGTTTGATTTTGAGCTGCTTAGGAAGCTGAGATAGTCGCCAATTTTCCACACCCCATTGGATGATATCGGCGATTTCTTTCGTGGCTATTTCAGTCTCCACATCGAAACCAAGAAAGCGCATCGCATTGAGAAGTGTCGGTTTGGGGTTATCCAAATCGATAGCCGTTGCGTGGTTCTGTTTTGATAGCTTATTCCCGTTGTCATCGATCGCGAGCGGTAGATGAAGATAGGTCACAGGCTCCACACCTAGGGTTTTGTATAGGCTGATTTGACGCCCTGTTGGCTCAATAAGATCTGCGCCACGAACGACCTCTGTGACCCCTTGGTAGATGTCATCTAATACCACTGCGAGATTGTACGCAAATAAGCCATCTCGACGTTTGATAATAAAATCTTCTTGAGCAAGCTGCTCTGGGATATCCAGCTGACCATGCTTCTCATCGATAAAAGACGAGACTGGGTAGTCCATGGTAAGACGAACGGCACAACCGTCGGCAGTGGTTAGCTGCTTATCACGACATGTTCCTTGATAAAAGCCGCCCGCTGCTTTGATCTGTTTTCTCGTGCACTCACACAAATAAGCTTGTCCACTGGCTAGCCAGTGATCGATTTGTGTTTGGTAGGCATTCAAGCGCTGACTTTGGTATAGCACCTCACCATCCCAATTCAGATGATAGGCTTGCAGTGTTTTTAATATCAGCTCTGCTGCACCTTCCACTTCTCGCGGCGGATCGATATCTTCAATCCTGACCAGCCAACGACCATTGTGAGATCGAGCTTGAAAATAGCTACCCAGTGCGGCAATTAAGGAACCAAAGTGTAGGGGACCCGAAGGAGAGGGCGCGAATCGACCAATATACATAGTGCTTTTCGTGTGTGAAGGGTGGATCAAAAAAGGGAGCGTTTGCTCCCTTTTTCTCGCTTGTTAGCCTTGCATCTGTCTTTCTTTGATTTCTGCAAGTGTCTTACAGTCGATACATAAATCGGCAGTAGGACGGGCTTCTAAGCGACGGATACCGATTTCGATACCACAAGATTCACAGAAACCAAAATCGTCTTCTTCAATCTTGTTTAGCGTCTTTTCAATCTTCTTGATCAAACGACGCTCACGGTCACGGTTGCGTAGCTCTAAGCTGAATTCTTCTTCTTGAGAAGCTCTATCAACTGGATCAGGAAAGTTAGCTGCTTCGTCTTGCATGTGGTGCACAGTTCGATCAACTTCTTCCCTAAGTTGGTTGCGCCAAGCGCTCAAAATTTTTGTAAAGTGATCCAACTGAGCTTGTGACATGTATTCTTCACCAGCTTTTTCTTGGTATGGATCAACACCTGCAATGGCTAGGATGCCTAGCGCTTTTTTCTTAGTTTCTGGCATGCAGCATCTCCTACTTACACCTAGTCAACTGTGCGAACAGTTAATTTTAAGGCGGGTATCTATAGCAAAAACAAATGCTGGTGGCAAACGAAGTTTGTTAAAGTTCTTCTCTATGTGAAGTGACATCACTTTTGAATGAAATCCAACGCCGATGTCAGCGCCATTTCATTGTCAGAAAAAGCCGCCTTGTAACAAATCACTTCAACCCCAGCTTGTCTTGCTTGCTCAAGTAATTGTGAATATTTCGCATCTATATGGTGTGCCGCCGACACTTTTTCAATCCCTGAATGCAAAACAGCGAAAAATAATACGGCTCGATGTCCTGATTGAACCATTTCTGTGAGCTCTCTCAAGTGCTTTTGACCGCGAGTGGTCTTAGCATCTGGAAAATACCCTTGTCCCGTATTGCCTTCATCCAGCAGTGTGACACTTTTTACTTCGATGTAGCAATCTGCGCGATCACTATCTTGCAATAAAATATCGACTCTGCTGCTTTCTTGACCGTATTTCACCTCTGTTCGTAAAGTTTGGTAACCAATTAGCTCTTTTACAACGTTTTTTTGTATTGCTTCGACAACTAATGTGTTGGCGCGGGCGGTATTCACACAAATGGTGTGCCCAGCTTTGGTCTCGGTAAGCTCCCAACTGTTGGGGTATTTTCGTTTGGGGTTATCTGAAGTGGAGTACCAGACGGTTGAGTCAGGCTCCGCACAGCCTGTCATCGCGCCTGTATTGGCACAGTGAATCGTGATTTCTTTGTTATCAGGTAAAGTAATGTCCGCGAGGAAGCGTTTATAGCGCTGAACTAACTTCCCCGATTCTAAAGGTGGTTCGAAGTGCATTTTGAGGCCGTTTTTTATTAGAATGATGAGCCTCATTACATCATAAGGTCATTGCGTTGTCACAATTGCCCATCGAACACGTGTTGCCAGAGCTCTTTGAAGCTATTCGCACATCGGATCAAATCATCTTAAAAGCGGCCACAGGTGCGGGTAAGTCGACACACTTTCCCCTCAAGTTGGTTCTGTCGGGTATTATCTCGGGTAAGGTCGTTATGCTTGAGCCTCGTCGGATAGCGGCGCGAAACATCGCAATGTATGTCGCAGCCCAACTGGGAGAGCCCGTCGGTAAGCAGGTGGGTTATCGAGTCCGTGGTGAGTCTAAAGTGAGTGCAAGCACCAAGCTTGAAGTGGTCACCGAAGGTATATTGACGCGAATGCTGCAAGATGATCCTGAGCTGACGGGCATCGATATGATCATTTTTGATGAGTTTCATGAGCGCAGTTTACATGCTGATACCGCGTTAGCCTTTGCTCTAGAGAGCCAAGAAGCACTGCGAGAAGATCTTAAGATCGTCGTAATGTCAGCAACGCTGGATCCAGATGACCTAGTTCGGGTGTTACCAACCGCTCAGTTTATTCAATCAGAGGGACGCTCGTATCCGGTCGACATAGATTATCAGCCCATGTCTCAAAATGATTATCTGCCCGACTTTATGGCCAAGCAGGTAGAGCGGCTACTCATTCGTGAGTCCGGCTCCCTGCTGGCGTTTCTTCCTGGAGTCGGGGCAATAAAACGTGTACAAGAACTGCTGCAAAAGGCCAACCTAGATGCCACAGTTTGCCCACTCTACGGTCAGTTAGACTTTGCAACGCAGCAGGCTGCGATACAGCCAGCCAAGGCAGGAGAGCGCAAAGTCGTACTCGCGACCAATATCGCCGAGACCTCGTTGACCATTGAAGGTATCCGCCTTGTGGTGGACTCTGGTTTAGAAAATCAGGCTTGGTTCGATTTAAAGACCGGAATATCAAAGCTCGAGCAAGGACGTATCGCACAATCGTCCGCTATTCAGCGAGCGGGTCGTGCGGGAAGGACTGAGCCAGGTTTGTGTGTCCGTCTTTACAGTGAGAGCCAGTTTCAGGCACAGCCTGAACAGAGCACGCCAGAGATATTGCGAAGTGATCTCGCTTCGCTTCAGCTCGAATTGATCCGCTGGGGTTGTCATGAGGCAAGTGAGCTCGCGTGGATCGATGAACCTAAATTTACTCATCTTGAGCAAGCAAAGTCGCTACTGATTGCGCTAAAGCTTATCGATGAAACGGGGAAAGCCACAGCGCTTGGCAATGAAGCCTATCAGTTAGGCGTTGAGCCTCGAATGGCAAGTATGCTGCTACAAGCGAACCTCATTGATGAGCAAGCCTTGAAGAGTGCGGTTGCATTATGCGCTTTGATTGAAGAGCCAGAGCGTAATGAAGTCGACCTTCGCCAATCTTTGCACCGCTGGCAACAAGCGAGACACCCACGAAACAACGCTCTGAAACAGCGAGCGAAAACCTTATCATCACGCTTTTCTTGTCGCTTTAATGTTAATGAAGTTGACGAATCTTTACTTGGCGTTGTCGCAGCGTTGGCATTCCCAGATAGAATAGCCTTAGCTCGCAAGCAGTCAGGCCTCTACGTGCTTGCCAATGGTCATGGTGCTTCTGTGGATCAACAGCATCGCTTGTCGGATGAGGCCATGCTAGTGGTAGTGGACTTGATGAGAACAGGGCAGGGCAGTAGCGCCATCTTCAAAGCGGCTCCGATCACTTTTGAGCAGATCAATACTCTGTTGCCTGAGATGGTCGATGAGGCAACCCTAGTGGAGTGGGACGATAACAAAGGACGCGTTGTCGCCAGTGAGCAGCGACGCATTGGGTCTCTCGTGGTGGAAAGTAGAGAAACCACAGTTCCTGAAGATGCGGATATTTCACAGGCATTGCTCAGTTACGTTCGGCGTAGAGGATTAAGTGTGTTGAGTTGGACTGACAAAGCCGAGGAGCTAACTCAACGTGTGCAATGTGCCGCACTATGGCTAGAGAATGACAAATGGCCAGCCATGTCTTCAAAAGATTTGTTGGCGAATCTGGATGAATGGTTGCTGCCATTTATGCATGGCGTAACCAATGCCAAGCAGCTAAAAAAAGTGGATGTTGTCGCCGCCTTAGAAGCCTTACTCGGCTGGGAGAAAGCGAAGCAACTCGATGAATGGTTACCGACACATCTAACCGTGGCGTCCGGAAATCGTAAGAAGATCCGCTATCAGGTTGGTGAGGCGCCAACGTTGTCCGTGAAGCTTCAAGAGATGTTTGGTGAAAAAGTGTCACCAACGATAGCAAAAGGGACGCAACCCATTGTATTGGAGCTGCTTTCTCCAGCACAAAGACCACTGCAAATTACTCGAGATCTTGCCGCGTTTTGGCAAGGTGCTTATAAGCAAGTACAGAAAGAAATGAAGGGGCGCTATCCCAAGCACCCATGGCCAGATGACCCAATGAATCATCAAGCCACCAGTAAAACCAAAAGACAATTAGATTCATGATAACAAGAAATAAGTTAGCAGCAGCGGGAAAGAAACCAGCGCCTAAAAAGAGCGTGGCTAAGCCAGCGACCAAACGCAAAACGAGCACACGACGTCCCAAGCGCAAATCGACGCGTGGCAAACGTAAGGTCGGCTGGGGTAAGCGCCTGTTCTCTATCGGCTGGAAGCTCGCGTTAGTCGGTGTCGTCGCTATGGGGGCGGTGCTTTACTATCTGGACCAAGTGGTGAAGGAGCGCTTCGAGGGTGAGCTGTTCGAGCTGCCAACGGTAGTCTATGCCCGAGTGCTCAATCTATCGGTGGGTGATGAGATCACAGTCCAACAACTGCGTAATGAGTTGGACGTCCTCAGTTATCGAAAAGTGTCTCAGCCGCGTCATCCCGGAGAGTATTCGTCGTCTTCCAGTAAAGTCGAACTCATTCGTCGCCCCTTTGAGTTTGCTGATGGCCCTGAGCCTGATCGCCATGTCATGCTTTACTTCAATGATGGCACGCTGACGCGCATCCAATCACTAGAGAAAAAGGGTGATCTTGGCTTTCTGCGTATCGAACCTAAGATGCTGGGTATGCTCGAGAAACAAGCGGATGAGCAGCGACTTTTCTTGAGACGAGATCAGTTTCCTGAGGTCATGATCGATGCATTAATTGCCACCGAAGATAGAGACTTTTATCAGCACGATGGTGTTTCACCGACGGCAATCGCCCGTGCTTTCTTCGCCAATATTCGTGCAGGCAGAACCGTTCAAGGTGGCAGTACGCTAACCCAGCAGTTAGCCAAGAACTTATTTTTGACCAGTGAGCGTACATTGTGGCGTAAGGTCCGTGAGGTGCTGATTGCGCTGATTTTGGACTACCGCTACAGCAAAGACCGGATCTTAGAAGCCTATCTCAATGAGGTGTACCTTGGTCAAAGCCGCGGTGAAGCGATTCATGGCTTTGGTCTCGCCTCGCGTCTCTATTTTGGTCAGCCATTGCAAGACTTACGTATTGACCAGCTTGCTATGCTGGTGGGTATGGTAAAAGGGCCATCTTATTACAACCCAATTCGTCACCCAGAGCGTGCCAAACAGCGTCGTGACCTCGTGCTACGACTGATGATGGACCAAGGCATGCTTACGGGGCGTGAGTTTGAAATGGCTGCCTCGCGCGATCTTGATTTGCAAAAGAACCCACAAATTGCCAGTCGTCAGCCTGCGTACTTCCAACAGCTAAAGCGTGAACTGCGCAGTAAAGTGGGTGACAAGATGACGTCGTCGAAAGGCGTTCGTATTTACACGTCACTTGATCCCGTATCGCAAGACAAACTTGAAAAAGCCATCGCTAAACGTATCCCGCAGCTTGAAAAGACATCGGGCAAAGGGCTCGAAGCGGCGGCGGTTGCGGTTGACCGTAACACCGGTGAAATCCGCGCTATGGTGGGTGGTAAACGTACGGGTTACAGCGGATTTAACCGAGCGCTTAATGCCAGCAGGCCGATTGGTTCCCTAGTCAAACCCGCTGTTTATCTCACAGCTCTAGAGCAGCCGGAGGCCTATGATCTCGCGAGTACCCTTCAGGACACGCCAATCACCCTAAAAGGAAGTAAAGGCAACGTTTGGCAGCCAAGAAACTACGACCGTAAGTTCCGAGGCGATGTACCGCTTTACGAAGCGTTAGCAAAATCACTCAACGTGCCGACGGTGCGCTTAGGTATGGCTCTAGGCATCAAAAATGTATCGGACACCCTTGTTCGCTTGGGTGTCGATGCGAATGAAATTCGCCCTGTTCCTTCAATGTTCTTAGGGTCCCTATCGCTGACGCCTTACCAAGTAGCGCAGATGTTCCAAACGCTGTCTAACTCGGGTCGACAGGCTGAGCTATCCACCTTACGTTCTGTCGTTTCGGTTGACGGTGATGTCATTTATCGATCGCTACCAAAAGCGCAACAGAAGGTGCCCCAGCAAGCGGCTTGGCTGACTACTTTTGCCATGAAAAAAGGGGTTGCAGAAGGGACTGGCCGCTACCTTAATAGCCAGTTTGCATGGGCTGCCCTTGCGGGTAAAACGGGCACCAGTAATGACACTCGTGATAGCTGGTTTGTGGGTGTCGATGGACGTGAAGTGACGACGATCTGGGTTGGGCGCGATGATAATAAGTCGACCAAGCTTACCGGTTCGAGTGGCGCACTACGGGTGTACTCCGATTATCTTGCTGCGCGTATTCCAGAAAAGCTGGTGCTGCCTTGGCCCAAGGATATCAGCATGATCGGCTTCGCTAAGCAGAGTGATGGGGCTTTGCAGCTCGATTGTCACAATGAATACCAATTGCCTGTATGGGATGAAGGCGGACAGCTCAAAGCCTCTTGTGATAATCAGCCCAAACAGTGGATCAAAAATCTATTTGATTGGTAAATTGGACTAGTGTTAATTATTCTGAGAACGGCTAATATATTGATATATTAACCATAATAACAAAGCGCTTTTAGGGATGAATGTGAAACGCCTAACTCATTGGCTGGTAGCCGTCGTGGCCTTTTCTTGCAGTGGAATGGTCGCAGCTCAAGACTCAACAGAGTCTGCATTGAACTCTCAGGATAGACCTAAGATAGGTGTCGTGCTCGCTGGCGGTGGTGCCAAAGGCGCGGCGCATATTGGCGTCTTAAAAGCGCTTGAAGAGATGCAAATCCCCGTCGATATCCTCACGGGTACCAGCATGGGTGCTTATGTAGGCGGACTCTACGCCACAGGGATGAGTGCTGAAGAGATCGAGAGCTTTATTTACACTGTCGATTGGAACAATGGCTATCGAGATCGAGTGAGTCGAAGCCAGCGTCGGGTTCGCGATAAAGAAGCGGAAGACCGATACCAAATCCGCACCGATTTAGGGTTACACTTTGGCTCTATCGAAGCACCGAAAGGCGTGGTGCAAGGCCAAAATATGCTGCGTATCTTGCGTAAGACCACCGGCAACCTTCCTGCATTTGAATCCTTTGATGAGCTGGCTATTCCTTACCGCTCCGTCGCGACGGATATTCTAAAACTAGAGCCTGTTGTGTTGGGCGACGGTTACCTTGTCGATGCAATGATGGCGAGTATGTCCGTCCCTGGCGCGTTACCACCCTATGAACTTGGTGATTATCTCTTGGTCGATGGCGGCGTGACCAATAACATGCCGGTCGAACTCGCTAAAGAGATGGGCGCCGATATTATCATTGCCGTCGATATCAGCAGTGACTACAAAACGCGAGAAGACTTCAGCAGCTTCTTTACCGTAGGTGAGCAGCTATCGAACTATTTAGTGCGTCGAAGTACTGAAGAGCAGATGCAGGCTCTGGAAGAGGGAGATATCTATTTACACCCAACGGTGGGTCAGATTGCCACAACGGACTTCTCTTCAATGCCAGACGCTTATGAGCTGGGTTATCAGGCAGCTTATCAAAACGAACAGCAACTCAGAGCTTTGTCTGTCAATGGTGCTAACTATCAACGTTATATTGATGACAAGCAGGCGGCACGAAGAGAGCTGGTTTATGGTGACGAGAACGTCGTTGACAAGATAGTGATAAATAACCAAAGCCATTATAGCGACGAGCTCATTACTACTCGTTTAGGGCTTGCCGCTGGCGAGCAGTTGGAAACCGACGAAATTGAACAACGAATCGAAGAACTCTATGCGCTGGATCGTTTTGAACTCATTACATATCAGTACAAAGAGGTGGAAGGGGAAACCAACCTAATCGTCAACGTCAAAGAGAAGTCTTGGGGACCAAACTACATGGACTTCCGTTTCTACCTAGAAGAGGACTTTAACGCCAACAGCTTTTACTCTATCGGTGTCTCTACCAACTTTACCGACCTGAATGATCGTGGCGCAGAGTTGCGCGTCAATGCCGACTTCGGCACCGATAAACGCGTTGAAGCAGAGCTCTATTCGCCGTTTATGCTCAATCAAGATTTCTTTTGGTTAGCAGGCGTTAAGTACAACAGTGATAAGCGAAGCGTGCTTTGTCAGGTGAATGAAACGGAAGAGGAGTGCGTGACCCCGGCGCTAGAAGGCAGTGCAGATTTCATTCCTGTTACTTATCGAGAGTGGCAAGGAGAGGTAGCCGCCGGCTATCAACCTACTTTGTGGCAAGAGTTTAAGGTTGGTGCGCGGTTCACTAAAGGGGAGTCTTTTGTTTCTCCATTGCCATCGGCTGGCAAGTTTGATTTTGACCGTCGTGGCTTATTTGTAAACTACCGCCTTGATACGCTTGATGACTTTAGTTTGCCGACAAAAGGTTGGTATGTAGATCTTGAGTATCTGCACTCTCGCGATAGTGGCGAACAAAACATAAATGCTGGAATATCAGAGTTTTCAGACCACGCTCAAGAAATTAGCATCCAAACGAAATATGCTCATACCACAGGGCGTAATACCTTTGTTGGCTCGTTTGACGCGGGTATGATTGAAACGGAGAATGACTCGTTACCGGTGAGTCCCCGAGAGTTAGGCGGCTTCTTGAACATGTCGGGTATTCCTCGAAACAGCTTGATTGGTCAAAACAAAGTGTTCGGCAGTGTCGTCTATCGATATCGTTGGTTCGATAACGACTTTGGTATGTTCCAATCACCGGTATATTTAGGTGCATCAGCGGAATATGGCGGGGTGTGGGATGGCGATAGAAACCTATCTAACGCGCCATTGTACTTGGCTGGTTCACTGTTTGCAGGGATTGACTCACCTGTTGGTCCAATCATGCTCTCTTATGGACAGGTTGAGACAGGACTGCGCTCTTTCTACTTGATTATTGGTGCTGCTTACTAATTTTTATGATTCTAGAGTTCGTCATCACTCAGGATTATGTTGAATATAAATGCTAAAAATGAAGGGTCATCTTGACGCTAACTCGCTGCTAGTTTAGTCAGAAATCGTTGATTTTTACTCAAACTTGCAATGTTGGTCAAAATGGGAAGATTTTAATTTAAGGTTAAATTTGATATCCTTCGCCCCACAGTTTGGCCTCTCTGGCGCTGTTGATTCAATTAGTTGAAGACGACCAATGGCAAGGGAGAGCCAAGTTTCCAAGGATGTCCACTCCGAATTCTAATTATAAGGAGGGACCGCAATGAGAGGAAAAAAGTCGTGCTTGAAGCCTACCGTAAACACGTCGAAGAGCGTGCTGCCGAAGGAGTTGTTCCTAGACCCTTAGACGCTGAACAAGTTGCAGGACTTGTTGAATTACTAAAGAACCCGCCTCAAGGTGAAGAAGAGTTTATCCTCGACCTCCTAGAGAATCGTATCCCACCAGGTGTTGATGAAGCTGCTTACGTTAAAGCCGGCTTTCTGACGGCCATTACCAAAGGTGAAGTGGAATCACCTCTCGTGAGCCGTGAAAAAGCAGCTGAACTGCTGGGTACAATGCAAGGCGGTTACAATATCGAATCTCTCGTGTCATTGCTTGATGATGCAGAGCTCGCCCCTATCGCGGTTAAAGCCCTATCACACACGCTACTGATGTTCGATGCCTTCTACGATGTCGAAGAGAAAGCAAAAGCTGGCAATGCTTATGCGAAGCAGGTGCTTACGTCTTGGGCTGAAGCGGAATGGTTCCTATCGAAACCTGAGCTTCAAGAAAAGATCACGCTCACTGTCTTCAAGGTAACGGGTGAGACAAACACCGATGACCTATCCCCAGCACCAGATGCATGGTCGCGCCCAGATATCCCTGTGCACGCGCTAGCGATGCTTAAGAACGCTCGCGATGGCATTGACCCGGATCAACCAGGCTCAATTGGTCCAATCAAACAGATCGAAGCGCTGAAAGAGAAAGGTCACCAGCTAGTTTATGTCGGTGACGTTGTGGGTACCGGCTCATCTCGTAAATCAGCGACCAACTCTGTGCTTTGGTTTATGGGTGATGATATCCCTAACGTACCAAACAAACGCGCTGGCGGTTACGTACTTGGCGGTAAGATTGCACCTATCTTCTTCAACACAATGGAAGACGCAGGGGCGCTACCTATCGAAGTTGACGTGACTAAACTTAATATGGGTGATGTGATTGATGTTTACCCATACGAAGGCAAAGTTTGCGACCACGCTACGGGTGAAACGCTGGCTGAATTTGGTCTAAAAACAGACGTATTGATTGATGAAGTCCGTGCTGGTGGTCGTATTCCGCTTATCATCGGCCGCGGTCTAACAGACAAAGCGCGTCAATCTCTAGGCCTTGCTCCTTCTGAGGTGTTCCGTCTTCCTGTGGCTGCTGAAGATACAGGTAAAGGCTATACGCTTGCTCAGAAGATGGTGGGTAAAGCATGTGGCGTTGAAGGCATTCGTCCGGGCACATACTGTGAGCCTAAGATGACAACGGTTGGCTCTCAAGATACAACCGGCCCAATGACGCGAGACGAGCTAAAAGACCTAGCGTGTCTTGGCTTCTCAGCTGACCTTGTGATGCAGTCATTCTGTCACACGTCTGCGTATCCAAAACCGGTTGATGTGAACACGCACCATACGTTGCCTGATTTCATTATGAACCGTGCTGGTGTATCACTTCGTCCAGGTGATGGTGTTATCCACTCATGGCTAAACCGCATGCTACTGCCAGATACAGTAGGTACAGGTGGTGACTCTCATACGCGTTTCCCTCTAGGTATCTCTTTCCCTGCAGGCTCTGGCCTAGTTGCGTTTGCCGCAGCGACAGGCGTTATGCCACTGGATATGCCTGAGTCTATCTTGGTTCGCTTTAAAGGTGAGATGCAGCCGGGTATCACGCTACGTGACCTTGTTCATGCCATCCCTTACTACGGCATCAAGCAAGGCCTGTTGACGGTTGAAAAAGCAGGTAAGATCAACGAGTTCTCTGGCCGTATTCTAGAGATTGAAGGTGTTGAGCACCTAACGGTTGAGCAAGCATTTGAGCTTTCTGACGCATCTGCTGAACGAAGTGCCGCGGGTTGTACCGTTAAGCTATCTCAAGACTCTATTTCTGAGTACCTGAGCTCGAACATTACTATGCTTAAGTGGATGATTGCTGAAGGCTACGGCGACCGCCGTACAATTGAGCGTCGTATCACTGGCATGGAAGAGTGGCTAGCAAACCCTGAGCTAATGACAGCTGACGGTGACGCAGAATACGCTCACGTGATTGAAATCGACTTGGCTGACGTAACAGAACCAATTTTGTGTGCGCCAAACGACCCAGATGATGCTCGTCTGCTATCTGAAGTTCAAGGTACTGAAATTAGTGAAGTATTCATTGGTTCATGTATGACGAACATTGGTCACTTCCGTGCCGCCGGTAAGCTTCTAGAGAAGTACAACGGTCAGCTTGATACGCGCCTATGGGTTGCGCCACCAACGAAGATGGACCGTGACCAGCTTACTGCAGAAGGTTACTACGGTATCTTTGGCCGTGCGGGTGTTCGTATTGAAACTCCGGGCTGTTCACTGTGTATGGGTAACCAGGCTCGCGTAGCGGATGAAGCGACGGTAATGTCGACTTCGACACGTAACTTCCCGAACCGTTTGGGTACTGGTGCGAATGTCTATCTAGCGTCGGCTGAGCTTTCTTCAGTGGGTGCGATTCTTGGTAAGATCCCAACTAAGGAAGAATACCTAGAGTACATGAAGCAGATTGACCCGACGGCAGCGGATACCTACCGTTACCTAAACTTCCACCGTATGGCTGAGTACACGGAAAAAGCAGATACTGTGATTTTCCAAGAGCCTGCGTAACGGCCAATAAGGCTCTTTATGGAGCCCTATATAAGCACAAAAAACCGCGGTACTAGCCGTGGTTTTTTATTGTCTTCTCTATGCTCTATCCTATAGCTGCTGAGGAGGCCGATGGAGAGCTTCACTAGCTGGTGAGTAATCGCTGCAGCTTATCTCGTAGGCTAATGATGTAATCTCGCTCAGGTCCTTGCTTGTGGCAGTGCTCTAGAATGTACTCTACCGAGCTGAGTACCGTGCGCCACCTCGGTGTCTTCGGTAAGGTTTCTAGCCTCAAATACTTGTCGAGTGTTCTGGTTTGCAGTGTGCTTCTATCAAGATAGACGCGCCAAAGACCACTTTGCTCTGCAAAAGCAAACTTGGACTGTCCCGTCACCTCTTCCCAGTAACTTAGTGAACTTGTCATGGTCTCAACAAGGACTTCACGCATGATTTCTGGGCGAGATTTTTCTTCGCCCTCAGCTTTATCTGCCAAGCGAGTAAACTCGCCACCAAGCTCTTTGAGCTCTCTGAGTTTGGCTTTATCGCCCTCAATAGCGTAAGTAGAAAGAGCATCTATAGCGGTCTCTAAGTTCTTAACCCTGCTTGCATCAAGGGATTGTCCCTGCTCGAAGATATAGATACTCTTCAGACCTGAACCTTGCGGTAGAGTAAGAACATCGGCATTGATATGTTGACGTACATCGTCGACGAAGGCGTCTATTTCGCCAAAGTAATGCTCTTGATTGAGGTGGATAAACTTAGGTGCAATCAACTCTTCGATGCTAGCTCGTTTCAGTTGCTCAATGGTGCGCTTGAATAATCGAGCCGCACTTTGGTTAGCAAACTGTACCTTTAAATCTTCGCGAATACACAAGATGGCTTCAGGCGCATTATCAAGCTGCTCTATTAATCGACCTTGTGTCTCGAGTAGACTTGCCTCCACTAATGCTCGCTGTTTGAGCTCGTACTTAAGGGTTTGGTTTTCGGCGCGACGTTCCTCGGCTTTACTGGCTTGCAGATGCGCCGCGATACGGGCTGCGAGTTCAGGCTTGCTAAACGGCTTCGCTAAATAGTCATTGGCGCCGAGCTCGAAACCGCGCACTCTATCTTCTGGTTGGTTAAGTGCGGTCAGCATAATCACGGGCAGGGCGGCGTGGTCATATTTCTCTCGCACGGCTTCACACACTTCAAAACCACTCATTCCTGGCATCATGATATCGAGAAGCAGTAGCTCTGGTTTCTCTTTTTCAATCTGCTCTAAGGCCTCTATGCCGTCTTTTGCAAGCCTGACTTGATAGCCCTCAAGCCTTAAGAAGCTCTCAAGGATTCGAAGGTTAACCGGCTCATCATCGGCGATCAGCAGCACAGGACCATCAGAGTTCTCTGGCAGTACTTCTTCCTCTTCGAGCTGCAACTCAGTGGATTCGGCGATCTGAAAGTGACTGACGCTGTTTGTTTGAGATTGTTTTTCAATTTCTTCTTGGGTCGCAAGAGGAAGCGTGAAGCTAAACGTCGTGCCAACATGCGGTTGACTACTCACGTAGAGTGAGCCACCCATCAGTTCAATTAATTGACGGCTGATAGAGAGCCCTAGGCCTGCGCCTTGACGATAGTGACCTGAATCGTGCCCAGCTTGAACGAGTGGCTCAAAAATGTGTTCAAGTTGCTGGGCAGGAATGCCTTGACCTGTATCGACGACCTGAACACGAATGTGGTCATTCATAGCCGTGGCAGAGAGAACGATCTTACCCTCGTTGGTGTATTTAATGGCATTGCCGAGTAGGTTATACAGTACCTGTTCCAAACGTTGTGGATCCGCCGATACATAAGGAAGGGGCTCTAGTACCTGGTTGATTATGCGGATTTTTTTATCACCGAGTAGGTGGTTAGAAAGTTCGATGACCAGCTGCGTGGTGCTGGTTAGGCTAAGCGCAGAGCGCTCTATATCCAGGCTGCCATAACGCATTTTGTGATAATCGAGTAGATCGTCGACTAAGCTTGCGAGGCGCTGTCCGCTGTTGACGATAATGTCTAGCTGGTACTTGTGATTCGCCCCGATAGGTCCATTCGCGCCAGAGATCATTGCCTCAGCGATGCCTATCATGCCGTGCAGTGGGGTTCGAAGTTCATGAGAGGTAGTGGCTAGGAACTCATCTTTTAGTTTGTCTGCAACCTGCAACTCCTCATTTTGTTTCTTGATGATGGCAAGGCTCTGTTCGAGCTCTTGGTTTTGACTCTTAATCAGCTCAATCTTGTCTTTAATCGAGCGTCTCATTCGCTCAAAGCTCAATGCCAGGCGACCAATTTCGTCACCGCGCTCTAGGCTAATAATGGAAGGTTCTAGATCGCCACCAGAGGCACGCTCCGCTGCCCATGTTAACTTGAGAAGTGGTGAGGTAATGAAGTTAGACAGGTAATGCGAGGCAGCAACCACCACAACGATGGCGGTGAGCATGGCGATCACAAATAAGGTTTCAAGCTGTTTTACGCTGGCAAACGCGATGGCTTCTGGCGTTTCGACAACTAACGCCCAATGTGTTGTGCCCAGCGCAATAGGAGTGAATGCGGCAAAGTAATCTTCACCTAGGGCACTTTGATAGCTGCTGACATCCGAGATGCCTGATAGCGCCATGGCGATGACTTTGTCACTGTTGGCGATAGTTTCTGGCGTGAGTCCGAGTAATTTCGCTGAGTGATCGCTACCAACTAAAAGAATATCAATGTCTGCTGGTGTGCCGTCAGTGATGAGTTTGGTGATGCCACTTATCGGCAAGCGGAACATGGCATAACTGTGAAGATAGCCTTGCTGTATGATGGGCGCGCCGATCCAAGCGTACTGTTTGTCATTGTAGCGAGCAAAATCCGAGACAATGACAGGCGTGTATTCTTCATTTTCTTTGCGTTTGCTGCTGACCTCTGACTTGAGACGCTTAAAGGTTTCACCTAATACCTGCGTTGAAAAATCACCGGTTTCTAGATTGGTACCGAAGTAGTCGTATTTGTATACCGAGTAGGTCACGTTACCCGACAGATCCACTAAAATGATGTCGTCAAAATCGGAGCGCTTTAGGTGCTCCATAAAAGCTCGATGATAACGTTTGTGCAACAGTCGGTAGCGCTCACTACCAACAAAACTGCTGGAATCTGGGAGAATCGCGGTTTTGATTTTATCACCAGAGCCTTGAATATAGCGCTCCTGGGCATGCTTTCTTGCTTGCTCTACATCGTCACCAAGACGTTGAAATGCATTGACCAGGCCATAGAAGCGTCCACCACTTGCATAGGCAAGCTCAGAGCGAACAAACCCCATGGCTTCAGATTCTTGCGCTTGGAAATAGTTGAGTAGCTGTTGTTGTTTGGTGTCGCGCAGTGACACAAGATGAGAGGTGCTTTGATCGCGGAGATCTTGGCTGTGTGCGTTTAGAAAGAACAAAGCGATGATCGTCAGCGGCGTAATACTTAACACCAAAAACGCCATCATCAAGGTATTTTGCAACCGTTTGAACTTCTGTTTGCGACGCAACTTCAACATAGGGGTTATGCACTCTCACATTATCAATAAGATACTCTTAACCTAACCAATTTATCGACTTAATTTTTGTTGGCAAGTAAGTGACGGGCAAAGCGTGTTGAGGCACACAAAAATGTGTATGGGTGGTTAAGGTTGTAGGAAAAATGGAGGTTTGTGGTGATGAAACGCGTATTTAATGCACCACTTGGATCCAAAAGATGTCACCAAGTGGTAGAAGACAATATGCTGTAAAGTGCTTATTTTGCTGCGTGATAAATGGCGAACTTGCGATTTTTGTCGACAGTCTCACAGTTGCCAAAATGCTGCTCAATGATAGGTGGATACCTTAGGAAACTGTTGGCAACAATCCAAAGCTGGCCTTGATTATTTAGCTGGTTAGGTGCGTCAGCCAAGAGGGTTTCGGTTGCTGAGTAGCTGGTGTCTAGGCCCGCATGAAAAGGTGGGTTACTGACGATGAAGTCATAGCCCTTGCCTGTGTCGGAGTAGACGTCAGAGGCGAACACCTCGCCAGACAAGCCATTCGCCTCTAGGGTTTGTTTGCTTGACTCAATAGCAAAGGCATTGATATCACACAGGTTTAGCTTGATGTCTGGGTTTTTAATTCCCATGTAAGCGCCGATAATGCCGGCACCGCAACCAAAGTCGAGGACTTTGCCTTTTAGCTCTGGTAGGTTATTGAGCAGCAATTGGGTGCCGTGATCAAATTCACCATGGCTAAATACACCTGGCAGGCTTTTAACCTTTATCTCAACACCGTTGAGTTCGACATCATAAGTCTTAAATTGGCTATGCAGGTCAAACGCTGCAGGCGTTTCGTGGCATACACCCCAATAGAAGGAGCAGCGTCTTGCAGAGTCGTACTTGTTGATAGGGCCATAAGAGGCAAACATTTTTTCAATGCTTTTTACCCCTGAGCGATTTTCACCAACGACGACGATCTCTGTCTCTTTGCCGAGCGCAGCCAGCGACATGTGCAGCAGCATTTGTGCCTCAGCTTTCGCTTTTGGCCAGTACAGCAAGATCATATCTGCATCAATATCATCAGGAAGTGATGCACCGAATAGAGTGCGAATCTTCGATGATGATTGTAGGGAGCGATAGGTAATGTAGTTGCTGGTAAAAACCGTCACCTTGTCGCAGTGGCGACTCAGTTCAATTGGAAAGCTGTCCTCAATTTCGCCAATGACCAATACACGTTTGTCTGCAAAATACTCTAGTTGTCGTTCTGCGATTTGACTGGGTGCGATGTAGCTTGCCATGGCGATGTTTCTCTCGAAATAAAAAGGGAGGCGATTCTCTCACAAACCCCTCCCTGAAAAAAGACTCTAGCTTCTATCTTGCCCGTCGAGGAATTCTTTAAACTCCTCTTCGTACATGTTGAACAGTACCATGGTAATCGCAAAGATAAGCGGTCCGTATATCAGACCGATAAGACCAAATAAATGGATACCACCCAGCAGTGAGAAGAAAATCATTAGGGTGTTCATGCCAGCACTGCCTTGCATGAGCAGTGGGCGCAGCACATTATCGATAGAGCCAACAACGGCGATACTCCAGATAGCTAAGAATAGCCCCCAACCAGTTTCACCGGTAATCAGCAAATACGCCGTCGCCGGGATCCAGATAAGCGCGGTACCTACGACCGGAATGAATGATGCAAAGCCCATCATAGTGCCCCAAAACAGACCTGGGAAACCGGCCATCCACATACCAAATCCGCCAGCTGCACCTTGAGCAATTGCGGTTAGGAATGAGCCCATAACCGCAGACTTTGACACTTTTTCGATCTCGTTGAGTAGACGATCTTCTTGGCTGCGAGAAAATGGCAAAATATGACGAATCGCGGCGATGATCTTGTCGTGATCGCGCAGAAGAAAGAACAAAACAAACAACATCAAGAAGAAGTTCATCAGGAAGTTGGTTGCGTCCCCTAAGATCTTGGCGCTCATCGCGACTAAATTTGAGCCTAGTGAAGTGGCAAACTCAGCGGCTTTCTGAGCAATATCTTGCGGATTGATAGCATCAAAAGGCAGGTACTCGTTAACAAAATCAAGACCAGTCACAACCCAAGGGTGGGCGATGACCTCCTGAATACCCCCGCCAGTCACCCATTGATACATGTTCTGGGAGAACACGGAGCCTTGTTGAACGATGGCGCTAAATACCAGCATGAGCGGCATGACGATAATAAAGGTCAATACGATACAGGAGAGCAAGGCGACGATGTTTTTGTGTTTCGGCAGCTTACGCTCGATCCACTCATGGATTGGAAACATCAACAGTGACAAGATAAAGGCCATGACAATGGAGTTGATGTAAGGCTCCACCAAGAGATAGCAGGCAAACGCGGCAAATAGCAGGGCTACGACGAGCACCCAGTGGCTGGCCGTCACGTTCATTTTGTTGTTCACAGAGTTTCCTTTTCACTGGACGTGTTTAGCGTTATGTCGTTGTGCGTTCGACAAAAGCCGACAGACATACGCAGTGTTGGTCATATAATGGACGTAAATCTTTGAGTGATCAATTTAAAATAGTGTCAGAATTGACGAGAAAGGAGTGGGTTATGGGCTGTTGTAGCGGTGAAAAAAACTGTGAACAGAGTAAGAAAAAAAGACGCCCTTTACCATGGTTTACAATCACAATTGGGCTGTTGGTATTATTGGCGGTTCTCAACTGGCAGGGATAAAAAAGGGCTGAATTGTTCAGCCCTTTCCATTAATCAATTAGCATCCAGCTTGAGATTATGCTTCTTGCGCCAGCATAGCGAAGCAGCGGTCAGCGGCTTCCAGCGTTGCATCGATCTCTTTTGAACCATGAGCTAATGAGGTGAAGCTGGCTTCAAACGCCGAAGGTGCTAGATAGACACCATGGTCCAACATTAGGTGGAAGAAGCGCTTGAAGCGTTCGATATCGCATTTCGCGACATCTTCGTAGCAAGTAATAGTCTCTTGCTCAGTGAAGAAGAAGCCAAACATGCCGCCCACCTGGTTTACGACCAACGGGATACCGTGTTTGTCTGCCAGTGATTTGAAACCGTCAGCAAGTTGTTTGGTCTTTTGAGCCAGACGCTTTTCATTGCCTTCTTCAGACAATAGTGTCAAACAAGCGTAACCCGCCGCCATAGCGATTGGGTTGCCAGATAACGTACCCGCTTGGTAAACAGGGCCCGTTGGCGCAATGTGTTGCATTACTTCTTTACGACCACCAAACGCACCTACCGGCATACCACCACCGATTACTTTGCCAAGCGTCGTTAGATCCGGCTTGATGTTGTAGTAAGCTTGAGCGCCGCCTTGAGCAACGCGGAAGCCTGTCATTACCTCATCAAAGATAAGCAGTGCGCCTTCCTCGTCACAGATCTGACGCAGGCCTTCGTGGAAGCCTTCAACTGGTGGGATGCAGTTCATGTTGCCTGCAACGGGTTCAACGATGATGCAGGCAATCTCGCCCTTGTTTGCTTCAAACAGCGCTTTTACGGATTCAAGATCGTTGAAGCGAGCTGTCAGGGTGTATTTTGCAAAATCAGCAGGCACACCAGGAGAGCTAGGTTGACCAAGTGTTAACGCACCAGAGCCCGCTTTTACCAACAGGCTATCTGCGTGGCCATGATAACAACCTTCAAACTTCATGATTTTGTCGCGACCTGTGTAGCCACGAGCTAGGCGGATAGCACTCATTGTTGCTTCTGTACCCGAGCTCACCATACGAAGCTGTTCCATTGAAGGTACTAGCTTGCGAACGAGCTCCGCCATGTTGATTTCCATTTCAGTTGGGGCACCGAAGCTAAGGCCACGTTGAGCTGCATCGATAACCGCATCGCGAATCACAGCGTGGTTGTGACCAAGGATCATTGGACCCCATGAACCTACGTAGTCGATATACGCTTTACCATCAGCATCAAAAATCAATGGACCATCGGCACGTTCAACGAAGATAGGTGAACCACCTACGCCGTTAAAGGCACGAACCGGAGAGTTAACACCACCAGGGATGGTCTGTTGCGCTTTTTCATACAGCTCAGCTGATTTGGTCATGGAAAGTTCCTCTTTGCTTGTTCGGACCAAGTGTGCAGCATTGTACATCTCCAAGCGGAATCGAGAAGTGTTTTGAGCACATTTTCTTATATTGATACGAGTTTTGGGTACATCTCTATTAATTTGAGTTTGTCTAATACTTGAACGAAGCACTCAGGTATTAGATAATCGAAACCAATAACTTTACAAAAGACAATGATGCTCGACTAAGTATCGAGTGCTGTTGAGTCGTCGCAAGGCTGGTTTGCCAGAAGTGTTCGTTTTAGAACACTATAAGTGAAGGGCTGTTGCGATTGAGTAGCAAGAGAGGTTCCCGTGAGTGATGTAGCTATTCCATTAAATTTTTCTGATGCCGCGGCAACGCGCGTACAAGCGCTGATCGCAGAAGAAGAAAACCCAGAGCTTAAGCTTCGTGTTTACATCACCGGTGGTGGCTGTAGTGGTTTTCAATACGGTTTCACGTTTGATGAAAGCGTTAACGATGGTGATACGACCATCGAAAAATGTGGTGTAACGCTCGTCGTTGATCCAATGAGTCTACAATACCTTGTAGGTGGCACAGTGGACTATACAGAAGGTCTTGAGGGTTCACGTTTCTTCGTGAATAACCCAAATGCCACAACGACGTGTGGATGCGGTGCATCCTTCAGTGTCTAATCAGTGTGGTTAGAAAGGCGAACATTAGGTTCGCCTTTTTTTTTCTCTACAAACCGTCAATTGGATAAAAAATGCGAGACTCGTAGCAAAACCGTCTGCAATTACCGCTTCTCGTTTTGTTAAAATTGCGACAGTAGTCAGCTTAGCGCGTTAAACAGTAGGATATCGTTTAACGATTGATTGCTAATTGTTTTTTAGAACCAACAGTGACCTTTATACGTACAAAGTCACTGATTTCACTAAACAACGTTAGTGTCGGAATACAATAATAAGGAAATTACTATGGCAACCACTCAAAGTGGCAGCTTTCTATCAAGACGTCCTTGGCTAATCTCTTTGGTTTGCGTGATCGCTTTGTCTATTTGGCTTGGCCTCGGTGTACTGAAGGCGGAAGAAGCACCTCCTCAGAAAAAAGAACAAACCATTCCGCTAGCCCGTGTGGTCTATCAAGAATTTACTGCTGAGAACATAGAAAAGAAGATCGATTTGTATGGTCGAACGGCCCCCGATCGCACCGCTAAACTGGGCGCTGAAATTGCGGGAAAAATCATCAAGCTTAATGTGAAGAAAGGCGACAGTGTAAAAGCGGGACAAGCCATTGCTCAAATAGACAAGGGTGATTTGAACATTCAGCTTGAGCGTGCTCAAGCGATGCTAAACGTTAGACAACAAGAGTTTAACGCGTCTAAATCGCTAAAGAGCCGAGGCCTTCAAGGGGAGGTTGCCTACTCAACCGCAGCAGCAAATCTGACCGAAGCGAAAGCAATGGTGAGTGCTGCTCGATTGGCATTAAGAAACACCACGGTGACCGCGCCGTTTACCGGTATCGTTGATCACTTATCGATTGAGCTCGGTGATTTCGTCGGCATCGGGGATCCGGTTGCGACTCTCATTGATTTAGAAACCTTGGTCATTGAAGCGGATGTGAGCGAGCGTCACATTCAAAAATTAAGTACTAATCAAAGCTCTAAGATCCGATTTATCGGCGGTGAAGAGGTGACGGGTACTTTGCGCTACATATCGCGTGTTTCTTCCGTCTCGACCAATACCTTCCCTATCGAAATCGCTGTGCCGAATCCAAATCAACGTATCCCTGCTGGGGTGAGTGCTGAGGTGGAACTAGCACTTGACCAGCAAATGGCAATCAAGATTACTCCAGCCATGCTTGCGCTTGATGAGACGGGCAATTTGGGCGTGAAAACCCTCAAGAACAATCGCGTTGATTTTGTGCCAATTCAGCTTGTTAAAGCTGAGCAAGATGGTGTTTGGCTCACCGGTCTTGGCGATACCAGTGACATCATCGTTCTCGGGCAGGGATTTGTTAGGCACGGTGATGAAGTGGATGCCATTAGTGTGGACGAGGCGAATCAAATCGCTGAGCAGCAGTAGGGGGCAGCATGTTTTCATTGATTGATGCGGCGCTGTCTCGCGCCCGAACCATGCTCACTCTGTTGGTCATGATCCTGATTGCCGGTGTGGTGACCTATAACACGATTCCTAAAGAATCGAGTCCGGATATTACCATCCCAATTATCTATGTCTCTGTGGGGCACCAAGGAATATCGCCTGATGATGCCGAGCGACTTCTTGTCAGGCCGCTAGAAAAAGAGCTTCGTTCTATTGAAGGCGTAAAGGAGATGACGGCGGTGGCATCTGAGGGGCATGGCTCTGTCACCTTAGAATTCAACGTTGGCGTTGATCTTACCAAGGCTATGGCTGACGTCAGAGATGCGGTTGATCTGGCCAAACCTAAGCTACCAGAAGACAGCGACGAACCGACAGTTAACGAAGTGACCTTTGCCTCTCAACAGCCTGTGCTGTCTGTCGTGCTATACGGTACTGTTCCCGAGAGGACCATAGTGCAATTAGCGAGACAGCTTCGTGATAAATTGGAGAGCTACCGACAGGTTCTCGAGGTGGATATTGCCGGTGATCGCGAAGACATCGTTGAGATCGTGGTCGATCCGCTGTTGATGGAGAGCTATGGGCTCGATCAAGGTGATATTTATAACCTGATTGCGCTAAACAACCGTGTTGTAGCAGCGGGTTTTGTTGATACAGGTTACGGCCGCTTCTCGGTGAAAGTGCCTTCCGTTTTCAATAGCTTAAAAGATGTGTTGGAGCTGCCTGTTAAGGTTGATGGTAAGCAGGTCATTACCTTTGGTGACGTGGCGACTGTACGTAGAGCGTTTCGTGACCCAGACAGTTTCGCCCGTCTCGATGGCCGCTCAGCTGTTGTTCTGGATGTGAAAAAGCGAGCGGGCGAGAACATCATCGAAACGGTGACTTTGGTCAAAGAGGTGTTGAGACAGGCTCAGCTACGAGACGAGTGGCCGAATAACCTGCAGGTGAAGTTCACCAAAGATGAGTCGAAAGATGTAAAGATCATGCTCAATGATCTGCAAAACAATATCCTTTCCGCCATTATTCTCGTTGTTATCGTGATTATCGCGATCCTTGGAGTTCGAACTGCTCTATTGGTTGGGATCTCGATTCCGGGTTCCTTCTTAACGGGCCTCTTAGTGCTGTCGGTATTTGGGCTCACCGTCAACATCATAGTGCTGTTCTCTCTTATTATGGCTGTTGGTATGTTGGTGGACGGCGCGATCGTGGTTACCGAGTTTGCGGATAGGCGAATGCAAGAGGGCACACCACGAAAAGAGGCGTATCGAGATGCGGCTAAGCGAATGGCGTGGCCGATCACCGCCTCGACAGCGACGACATTGGCAGCGTTTGCCCCATTGCTATTCTGGCCTGATATTACCGGCGAGTTCATGAAGTACCTACCAATGACCTTGATTGCCACGCTAACGGCATCCCTTGTTATGGCGCTGCTGTTTGTGCCAGTGCTGGGCGGTCTTATTGGTAAGCCTCAATATGTCTCTAAAGCTCAGCAATCCAAGATGGTGGCACTGCATGAGGGACAGTTTGATAAGGCCACCGGGATCACCAAGCTTTATTACCACACACTGAATATCGCTTTGGGTCATCCATTAAAAATCCTATTGTTGGCAATTGCTATGGCGATTGGCGTGGGCTTTGCCTACAACAAGGCAGGTCTAGGGGCAGAGTTCTTCCCAGAAGTAGACCCTCCGTACTTTAACGTTAAAGTGCGCTCACATGGTGATTTGTCTATCAATGAGAAAGACGAAGTGATGCGTGTGGTTGAGAAGGTGATGCTTGGGCATGATGAGTTTGAAAGCGTCTATACCAAAACAGGTGGCAAGGATGAGATTGGTGTCATTCAGATAACGCCAGTGGATTGGCAATATCGCCGTAAAGTGAATGCCATTATTGAGGAGCTTAAACAGACCACCGATCAATTCGCTGGGGTCGAGATTGAATACAAGTTCCCTGACGCGGGTCCTCCGGTTGAACATGATCTGGTGATTGAGCTGTCCGCTCGATTCCCAGAAGGTCTAGATGAAGCGGCTAAAACCGTCCGCCGCTGGGCCGATGGCAATAGCAAGCTGACCAATATCAGCGATACCTCTAATAAACCGGGTATTGATTGGCAGATAGACATAAGCCGCGATGATGCTGCGCGCTTTGCAGCCGATGCTACCTTGGTGGGTAACACGGTTCAGTTTGTGACTAATGGTCTAAAGATTGGCGATTACCTTCCTGATGACTCCACAGAAGAAGTGGATATCTTGGTGCGCTTCCCAGAAGAGCATCGTGACATAGGGCGGTTTGATGAGCTGAGAGTGAAAACGCCAGCTGGATTGGTACCTATTACCAACTTCGCCCAGATCACGCCAGAGCCGAAACAAGATACGATTAATCGTCTCGATGGTATTCGTATCATTAGTGTTCAAGCGGATATGGCAGAAGGCTATAACCTTGCGGTTGAGCTGCCAGGGTTTATTGAACAGCTTAATGGTATTGCGTTACCGAGCGGTGTTGAGTTCAAGATCAAAGGGCAAAATGAAGAGCAGAAGAATTCTTCTGAGTTTTTGCAAAGTGCCTTTATGGTCGCGTTAGCTGTGATGGCGCTTATCTTGATAACTCAGTTCAACAGCTTCTACCAAGCCTTGCTTATTTTGAGTGCGGTTATCTTCTCAACGGTCGGGGTGTTTGCAGGCCTGTTGGTGTTCCAGCGTCCATTCGGCATCATCATGTCTGGTATTGGTGTGATCGCTCTGGCGGGGATTGTGGTCAACAACAACATTGTTTTGATTGATACCTATAACCAGCTTATTAAGCGTGGCCTAGAGAAGCGCGATGCGATTCTACGTACTGGGGTGCAGCGTTTGCGTCCGGTGCTTTTGACCACTGTGACCACCATACTCGGTTTGATGCCTATGGTTTTAGAGATGAACGTTGATTTGATCAATCAAAAGATAGAGTTTGGTGCACCGAGTACCCAGTGGTGGTCTCAGCTTGCAACGGCGGTTGCTGGTGGATTGGCATTTGCGACGGTACTGACACTGGTTCTTACGCCCTGCCTGCTGATGCTAGGTCGAACTGAGCAGCAAGAAAAGAAGCCCTCAATACTCAGACGAACACTGCGAAAATTGAGGTCAAAACCTGAAAAAAAGCCCGTTAAGGCTGCCTAAGCTTCTAAAGCTCCATTTTCGATTATTGAGATGGGGCTTTTTTATTGGCTAACAAGAGTCGTTTCGAGTAAATAATCAGGACAGCTGATAGGTTTGTGCCAGATTTTGATTTGTTATCTAGAATTTTACTCTGAATTTAAGAGGTTGTGTCGATGGTTTGGTTGTGTCTTGGCTTCGCTCTGTAACAAATGTTGGCGATTAGGCTATTTCAGAGGGAAGTGTGTTTTTTGCGATGTTTGTCGGGTTAGACCTGATGCAAATAAAGCGTTAAAGTTGTTGCGTAAACATACCGCTTGTTATGACAAGCTATGTGACATAGCCGAAAGTGAGTAATTTCGATTTAGGCTACGAATAAGACCTAACTATGTAATGCCAGCTCAGCAAGGACCTAATTGTTGAGGTAACTGGTAAGGAGACAATATGGCAGATTCAACCCCAGAAATGCTATCTGGCGCAGAGATGATCGTGCAATCTTTGATTGACGAGGGTGTACAACAGATCTTTGGCTACCCAGGTGGTTCCGTTCTCGATATCTACGATGCGCTACACGAAAAGCGCGAAAACATCCAACACGTTCTCGTTCGTCATGAACAAGCCGCAACACATATGGCCGATGGCTATGCGCGCGCTACAGGTAAACCAGGTGTAGTACTTGTGTGTTCAGGCCCAGGTGCGACCAATACGATCACTGGTATCGCAACCGCCTATATGGACTCGATCCCTATGGTTGTGCTGTCTGGTAACGTACCAAACAACCTTATTGGTAACGATGCGTTCCAAGAGTGTGACATGGTCGGTGTATCACGCCCTGTCGTTAAGCACAGCTTCCTATTGCAGCGTGCGGAAGATATTCCAGAGACACTGAAAAAAGCCTTTTATATCGCCTCAACGGGTCGTCCTGGACCGGTTGTTGTGGATATTCCAAAGGATGTAATGAATCCGCAGATTAAGTTCCCTTACGAGTACCCAGAAGCGATCAAGATGCGCTCTTATAACCCGACACTATCTGGGCATAAAGGGCAGATCAAAAAAGCACTTAAGGCGATCTTAGAGGCGAAAAAGCCGGTTCTTTACGTGGGTGGCGGCGCCATCATGTCTGAAGCGGACCAACACATCGTCAAGTTGGCAGAAACCTTGAACCTGCCAGTAGTGAGTACCTTGATGGGGCTGGGTGCCTTCCCTGGTACACATAAGAATTCTTTAGGCATGCTAGGTATGCACGGTACATACGAAGCAAACCTGGCTATGCATAATGCCGACCTAATTTTCGGCGTGGGGGTTCGCTTTGATGACCGAACCACCAACAATCTAGATAAGTACTGCCCTGACGCTAAGGTTGTTCATATTGATATCGACCCATCGTCTATCTCGAAAAACGTGCGCGCAGACTTACCTATCGTAGGCTCAGCAGATGTGGTACTCGAGACCATGCTCAAACTGCTTGTCGAGCAGGGTGGCACGAACGATGAAGCGGCACTCAATTCGTGGTGGGATGATATTGCGGGATGGAAAGAGCGTAACTGTCTTGGTTATGAAACCTCAGAAGAGCGCATCAAGCCACAACAGGTTATTGAAGTGCTTCACAAGCTGACGGGTGGAGACGCGTATGTTGCTTCTGATGTCGGTCAGCACCAAATGTTCGCAGCACTCTACTATCCGTTTAACAAGCCGCGTCGCTGGATTAATTCTGGTGGTCTGGGCACGATGGGCTTTGGCTTCCCTGCTGCCATGGGGGTTAAATTTGCCTACCCAGATGAAGAGGTCGTGTGTGTGACAGGTGATGGCAGTATTCAGATGAATATTCAAGAGCTGTCTACGGCAATGCAATACGACGTTCCAGTTAAGATCATCAACCTAAACAACCGCTTTTTAGGGATGGTGAAACAGTGGCAAGATATTATTTATCAAGGACGTCACTCTAACTCATATATGGACTCTGTTCCTGATTTCGCTGCGATTGCAGAAGCGTATGGACACGTTGGTATTCGAATCTCGAATCCAAGTGAGCTGGAATCAGGTCTGAAAAAAGCATTAGAAATGAAAGACCGCCTAGTCTTCGTTGATATCAATGTTGACGAGACCGAGCACGTTTACCCCATGCAAATCAAAGGGGAAGGCATGCACAAGATGTGGCTAAGCAAGACGGAGAGAACCTAATATGAGACATATCATTTCGCTACTAATGGAAAACCAACCTGGTGCACTGTCTCGCGTTGTTGGCTTATTCTCTCAGCGTGGTTACAACATCGAATCTTTGAACGTGTCACCGACCGATGACGAGACACTATCGCGACTCAATATCACCACTGAGTCGGATGAAATGGAGCTTGAGCAGATCCAGAAGCAGCTTCATAAGCTTATTGATGTTTTGAAAGTGCAAGAAGTGACGGAGTTTGACCACATCGAGCGTGAGCTGATGATGGTGAAGGTCAAAGCAAGTGGTTTTGCTCGTGCAGAAGTGAAACGCACAGCAGACATCTTCCGTGGTCAGATCGTTGATGTAACGGCATCTCAGTATACGGTGCAGCTTGCTGGTACGGCGGAAAAACTCGATGCGTTTGTCTCGGCTTTGTCTGAGGTCACTGACGTCGTTGAGGTGGCTCGAAGCGGTATTGTCGGTATTGCTCGTGGTGAACGAGCGCTAAAGCCATAACGCTTCTAGTAGCATGAAAAAAGCCAGTCTCAGGACTGGCTTTTTTGTAATCTGTGGAGGGTTATCGATTAGCCTTCAATCTCAACAAATGGCGCTGGCTCTTCGATGATAGGCCGCATCTCTTCTTCCTCTTCTTGAGGTTGAGGTGCTTCTTCAACTTGTGCCGGCTCAGCCTCCGCTTCTGTATTGAGCTTCTCTTGTTGCTCACTGAATTGGAATGCTCGAATAACCTGCTTTACACCCGATACGTTGCGAGCAAGCTCTGTAGCAATATCGGCGTGCTCTTTAGATACATAGCCTAGCAAGAAAACTTCACTGTCTTCGGTAATGACTTTGACTTTTACGCCGTTAAGTCTTTGATCAGTAAGCAGTGCCGACTTGACCTTGGTCGTTAGCCAACTGTCATTGCTGATTTGGGTGAAGCTCAGTGGTTGTTTGATGCGAATCTGGTTGTAGACACGTTTGACACCGCTCAATCCCTTCACTTGGCTCTCAAGTTGACTGCTCAGAGCCTCGGTGTTCGCCTGACCCATTAGCACAACTGTGCCGCGCTGTGAGCTTGCAACGACTCGAACATTACCCACGTAAGGGGCTTTATTGCCCATGCCAGCCACTTCGGACTCAAGGGCGCTGTCATTCCAGATCTCTTTTGCGCTGCGTGTGTCGGTGACTAGGTTAACCGTTGTTGCTGCGCCAGCGACAAATAATCCAGCACAGCCTGACATCATGACACTCATCATCAGGAGCGTGATCGCTTTATACATCTTCATGCTATTACTCTTCGTGAGACGGGAATAGAACTTGGTCAATAAGGTCACACAAGCAGTGTAAAGTCACCATGTGAACCTCATGAATACGCGCCGTGCGGTGTGAAGGAATTCGAATTTCCACATCGTTCTCGCCGAGCAGACCTGCCATTTCGCCGCCATCTTTACCTGTGAAGGCGATGATGGTCATCCCGCGCGTAACCGCTGCTTCCATCGCTTTGATGACATTCTTGCTGTTTCCACTGGTAGAGATAGCAAGCAGGATATCGTCAGTCTGTCCAAATGCGCGCACTTGCTTGGCAAAGATATCCTCAAAGTTATAGTCGTTTGCAACCGCTGTCATGGTGGTGTTGTCTGCCGTCAGTGTCATTGCTGGAAGGCTAGGACGCTCTGTTTCGAAGCGGTTAAGGAGGCATGATACGAACTGCTGCGCGTTGGATGCTGACCCGCCATTGCCGCAGCATAGGATCTTGTTGCCATTCAGCAGCGTTGCAACCATGGCCTGGGCTGCGTGAGTGATGACGTCTGGCAGGGCTTCTGCCGCTGCTATTTGAATTTGAATGCTTTCAGTAAAACTTTCTTTGATGCTATCGCGCATGGTTATCCTTGAGTGATCGCGTTTTTTATCCAGTTGATATCATTGCCTTGTTCGTGGATGGCAACCACATCAAATCGAAATTCGGTGTCATAGGGTGATAAGCCATTTTTGAGTAGCCACAGCGTCGCTGCTTTCTCAATCTTTTTGGCTTTGGCACGTGTCACCATCTCTTGGGCCGTGCCATAGTTTTGATTGCGTCGATACTTAACTTCAATGAAGACAACGCTCGACTTGTCGCGCATGATGAGGTCGACTTCGCCACATTTTACCGTGAAGTTGTCAGTAAGAGGAACTAAACCTTGTCGACCAAGGTAGTCTTTGGCGAGTTCCTCATAGTTTTTGCCGACGGCACGCTTACTCGCTGACGGTTTGTTCCAGGGCAGCAATGTCATCGGTACTCTCATCCTGAGCGGGTTCTGCTGTCGCTTCTTGCTCAGCAGCTGGTTTGGTTTCGCCGTATACGCCCCATGAAATTTGGCGCTGTACGATACAGCTTTGGTCAAGCGTAAGCACGCCAGTTTGACCATCTACTGAGTAGCCCTCAACCGCTTTTAGTTGCGGTAGCTCTTTCGTTAGCGTGTACGCGTCCATGCCAAGCGCTTGGAGGCGCTTCTCTGCATTTGAGCTCTTAGGCCAGAACTTGTTCATTTGAGCATCAAGCTCAGAATCTTCATTAACGAGCAGCGGAATATCACTGTATACCACACCAGTCAGATCTTCGTATTGGCGCTTCTCGCTGTGGCTGTGAGAGTCTGCAAACAGCTTAGGCTGTGGTGCATCTGGGTTAATCGCCACTTCGATAAACGGTTTGATCAAAGTAAGATCGGCGTTATTCGCGACAATGTAGACTGAATCGACATCACGGCGGCTACGCGGTTGATTCTCAAGCTTCATCCCTGTTAGCGCTTCCATCTGTGCGATACGCTGCTGACTTTCTTGAAGACCAAACACATTGTTAATGGTTTTCTGGAGCTGAGCACGGTTCGCATATTGTGCGACCGCAACCTTGTTGTCACTCACTTTGGACCATTCTTCCTCAAATGCTTTCGCGACGCGGTTACCTAGATTGCCTTGAGGCGCAATGATTAGCGGGAATGAATAGTCATTCTTTGCTAAATGTTGTGCTGCCTGTGCAACTTCTTGCTCGGGTGACAGTGTTAGGTAACACATCATTTGCGATGGTTCGATATCGTTTGGGATATTGAGCGCAAGTGCCGGAATCGGTGTTTCTGAGTTCTGTTGAGCCTGCTGAAGCTTTTCAACATTCTCTTTTACAAGTGGGCCAACGATGAAATCGACGCCATTGGCGACAAGTTTCGCTTTGATATCACTCGTTGTTGCTTCGTTAGTATCGATGACAGTGAAGATGGCTTCGGGATCGCGTACTTCGTCATCCATCATCGCCATCACAAATCCATCACGAACCAGCGCAGCTTGTTTTGCGTACTTGCCAGATAGTGGCAACAGAAGCGCAGTACTGTGCGGTG
The DNA here is from genome assembly GCF_021441885.1 of Vibrio maritimus. Classification (NCBI taxonomy): domain Bacteria; kingdom Pseudomonadati; phylum Pseudomonadota; class Gammaproteobacteria; order Vibrionales; family Vibrionaceae; genus Vibrio; species Vibrio maritimus. Next base: position 3,028,705 of record NZ_CP090438.1, on the reverse strand, counting down.
AAGAAATCTCGAGGTTTAGTATGTCGTAGATGCTTTGCGGTGTGTAGACAGCCGCTGGGTGGGTTGGGTTTTCCGTCAGCCAGTTCTGTAAGGTGTTTTGAAGCTGAGGCAGAGAACCGCCCATTGCTTTCATGTACGTCGCTAATTGTAACCATCCATCAAGCACTTCTTCTTTCGGCTCAGCAACCAATGTTGAAAGCTCTTGAGCAGAGTACTGGTTTAGATTGTTCCAGATATCGGCATTAATGGCTTCTTGCTGGTCACGTGGAGCGAAGCCTGACATCGCGATCAGCTCACGGCTTGCCTCGAAGTAGTCGCCCATCGCCGCTAGGCTTTGCGCGCGAAGTTGGTAGTAGCGCTGCCACTGTTGCTGGGCCAGTGGCCTCTCAACAGGGAAGTTAAGCTGTAGGTAAGCATCTTGCGCTTTACCTTGAGCAAGGTTTAGCTCAGCTCGAGCAAGTTGCCATTCAGCTTGCTGAATAGTTGTTAGATTTTGTTTCGCTAAGCGATTAGAGAGCCTTTGAGCTTGCTCGTAGTTACCTTCTTGGATAGAAGCCTTAAGCGCTAAAATTAACCACTCATTGGCAAATCCACCTTGATCGGCGTCCGCGCGCATCAGATAAGTCTCTGATGAGGCTGTCGGTGCAAGGGTGATGTCTACGCTCGCAGGGGCGCTTGGCTGGGAAGAACAAGCGGCAATGGTCAAAGCCAATGCAATTGGAGTCAGTAGGCGTGTTACACTATTTCTCTTTGGGTTCATCATTGCCATGAGCTCTTTAATCACTATTCGTGTAAAATCATTATATTAATCGTTGAAGTGCTGGTAAACAAATGACAAGCAACAAAACTACTTATATTGAGCAACCAACGCTCTTTATTGTACCGACACCGATCGGAAATCTCGGTGATATCACACAAAGAGCGCTAGATGTGCTTAATAGCGTCGACATTATTGCTGCTGAAGATACGCGCCACACAGGCAAGCTTCTGTCTCACTTCAATATTCAAACTAGAACATTTGCGCTGCATGATCACAATGAGCAGCAAAAAGCGCAAGTTTTAGTCGATAAACTTCTAGCGGGGGAATCTATTGCATTGGTTTCTGATGCAGGGACTCCGCTAATTAGTGACCCAGGGTATCATTTGGTCTCTCAATGTCGTCAAGCAGGCGTTAAAGTTGTGCCATTACCTGGTGCATGTGCGGTGATCACGGCGCTGAGTGCCTCTGGTCTGCCATCTGATCGCTTTAGTTTTGAAGGCTTTTTGCCAGCGAAGAGCAAAGGGCGCAAAGATAAATTTATGGAGATCGCCAAGGTAGAGCGTACTTGCATCTTCTATGAATCACCGCACCGAATCACCGAGTCCCTTGCTGATATGTTGGACGTGCTCGGTCCTGAGCGCGAGGTAGTACTGGCTAGAGAACTCACCAAAACTTACGAAACGATTCAAGGTTTGCCATTAGGTGAGCTGATTGAATGGATTGAAGAAGATGAAAACCGTAAGCGCGGCGAGATGGTGCTGCTGATTCATGGACACAGAGAACCCGTGAACGAAGAACTGCCTGATGAAGCGACGCGTACCTTGGCGATTTTGGTCAAAGAACTGCCGCTAAAGAAAGCCGCTGCTGCGACGGCTGAGATTTATAACCTCAAGAAGAACGCCCTCTATAAATGGGGTTTGGAAAACTTATCCTAGAAAAACATTGAGTAATCTTGCTCGCTTCGCTACAATCCGCGCCCTGAAGTTGACCGGATAGTCGCTGCTTCGTTGACGTCCCCTTGAGCTTGTCTTGGGGGAGACTGACGGAGGGGAGGAAAGTCCGGGCTCCACAGAGCAGGGTGCCAGGTAACGCCTGGGGGGCGAAAGCCTACGACAAGTGCAGCAGAGAGAAGACCGCCGATGGCTCCATTTCTTCGGAAGGAGCACAGGTAAGGGTGAAAGGGTGCGGTAAGAGCGCACCGGGCGACTAGCAATAGTTCGTTGCAAGGTAAACTCCACCCGGAGCAAGACCAAATAGGCCCCCACATTGCGTGGCTCGCGTAAGGGGGCGGGTAGGTTGCTCGAGCCAGTGAGCGATTGCTGGCCTAGACGAATGGCTATCACCGCTTCGGCGGATACAGAACCCGGCTTACAGGTCAACTTCACCTATTATAGAAAAACCCATTACAAATTGATTTTGTGATGGGTTTTTTGCTTTTTTATCACCTATCTTTACGATAGGCTGAACTTAACCAGATGACGTTACTGCAGTAAATCAGTAAACTTGTCATCTTTGCCCAAGCAACTCTCGAGATCACCCATGAGCGAATCCTTTCAACACATTTCGGTACTACTTCACGAATCCATTGATGGTCTAGCGATCAAACCGGATGGAACTTACATTGATGGAACGTTTGGTCGCGGTGGTCACAGTCGTCAGATTCTTTCACAATTGGGTGACAACGGTCGCCTATTCAGTATTGACCGCGATCCGACGGCTATCGAAGAAGCAAAAAAGATCGACGATCCTCGCTTTACCATTATCCACGGTCCGTTCTCAGGCATGGCTGAATACGCAGAGCGCTATGACCTAGTAGGGAAAGTCGATGGTGTGTTGCTCGACCTTGGTGTCTCTTCTCCTCAGCTTGATGATGCAGAGCGCGGCTTTAGCTTTATGAAAGATGGTCCATTGGATATGCGTATGGATCCAACGTCCGGTATGCCCGTTTCTGAATGGTTGGCGCAAGCTGATCTTGATGACATTACTTGGGTGATTCGTGAGTTTGGTGAAGACAAGCACGCTCGTCGCATTGCAAAAGCGATTGTTGCTCATCGTGAAGACGAAGAGAAAGAGCCGCTGACGCGCACGAGTCAGCTAGCGAAGTTGATTTCAGAAGCTGCGCCAAAGAGCTTCAAAGAGAAGAAGCATCCGGCAACGCGTGCATTCCAAGCATTTCGCATTTATATCAATAGCGAACTTGAAGAGATCGACACTGCGCTTAAAGGGGCGGCAAGCATTCTTGCTCCACAGGGGCGACTGTCAGTGATCAGCTTTCACTCGCTAGAAGATCGCATGGTTAAGCACTTTATGCGCAAAGAGAGTAAGGGTCCACAGGTGCCACATGGTATTCCAATGACGGAAGACCAAATTCGTGCACTTGGCAGCGCTAACCTTAAAACAATCGGTAAGGCGCTCAAGCCTTCTGATCAAGAAGTGGAAATGAACACTCGCTCACGCAGCTCTGTACTTCGTGTGGCGGAAAAACTGTAACGGATGACGGGATGTCTAACCAGCCGACTCACAATCTCGCGAAACTGATTGCCTTAGATATCATCACGGTAGGGCGTATACCGCTCATGGTCTTCTTGATGATATTCGCAACAGCAATGGGGGTGGTATTTGCAACCCATCACACGCGTGAAGCCATTAATGAAAAAGATCTTGCGCTTCAGGAGCGTGAGCGGCTTGATAACGAGTGGCGCAACCTTTTACTTGAAGAAAATGCGCTTTCAGAGCATAGCCGAGTGCAGGCTATGGCGAAGCAAGAGTTAGATATGACGCGCCCAGACGCAGACAAGGAAGTAGTGGTTTCCCTGAAATGAAAGGCAAAAAAGTCGTTAAGTCTTCCAACAAGAAACAGTCTCAGCAAGCCGCTACTCAGCCAGAGCTTATAGCTTGGCGTTTTCGCCTTATCATGGGGGGCGTGCTTCTTATCTTTGCTGCGCTTGTCGCGCGTATCGGCTACATCCAAGTTATTGAGCCTGACAACCTGATTAAGCAGGGCGATTTACGCTCTGTGCGTGTTAAAGCGCTGCCGTCTGCGCGCGGTATCATCTCAGATAGAAACGGTGAGCCACTGGCGGTGAGTGTACCTGTGCAGGCGGTGTGGGCCGATCCCGCTACCATTTTCAAAGACGATGGTCTAAAACAGCTTGACCGCTGGCATGCCCTTGCTGATGTTCTCGGCCTCGACCGAGATGACTTGATCGCTAAAATCAATAAAAACAAATCCCGCCGATTTATCTACCTGCAACGCCAAGTAAGCCCTGCAATGGCAAAGTACATTAAAGAGCTGAAACTCTCCGGTGTTGGGCTGAAAGCCGAGTCAAGACGTTACTACCCAGCGGGCGAGGTTAGTGCTCACTTGGTCGGCGTAACAGGTATTGATGGGCACGGCCTTGAAGGGGTGGAGCGCAGTTATGACAAGTGGCTGACGGGTGAGGCGGGCAAGCGCATTATTCGCAAAGACCGTTACGGGCGTGTGGTAGAAAATATATCTCTGGAAGATAGAGAGGAAGGCAAACCGCTCGAGCTGACAGTCGATCAAAGACTTCAGGCGATCGCTTATCGTGCTGTTAAGCAAGCGGTAGCAGATTATCGTGCGACGTCTGGCAGCGCCGTCATCATAGACGTGAAAACGGGTGGCGTGCTAGCCATGGTCAATGCCCCATCGTACAACCCGAATAACCGCTCTTCACGCCAATCATTTACCATGCGTAACCGAGTGATCACCGACGCCATGGAGCCAGGCTCTACTGTTAAGCCGTTTGTGGTACTTGCGGCTTTAGAAGCTGGGATTGCCGATGAAAATACCATTATCGACACCGGCAATGGCATCATGCAAATTGGTGGCAGTCGCGTACGTGATACCTCAAAGGTCGGCAAAGCGAACCTCGCTAAGATTCTGCAAAAGTCGAGTAACATCGGTGTTGCCAAACTGGCGCTAGACATGCCATTAGAGGCGTTACTCGGCATGTATAGCTCAATCGGCTACGGTCAACTCTCTGGCCTGAACCTCGTCGGTGAAACCACTGGTATCTTCCCGAATCGACGCCGCTGGTCGCAGTTTGAAATCGCGACTCTAGCGTTTGGCTACGGCATCTCCATCACGCCTCTTCAGCTTGCTCATGCTTATGCGACGCTGGGCAATGGTGGCTTATACCAGCCTGTGCATATTATTGAAAATAACCAGCAAGACCTGTCAAAGCAGGTCATTGATCACGACGACGCGATGTCGGTTTTGCATATGCTAGAAGCGGTCACGCAGCCGGGAGGTACGGCTACGAGAGCAGCCGTGCCTGGCTATCGAGTTGCTGCAAAAACCGGTACATCAAGAAAGGCGGCAGCGGGTGGCTATAGCGATGAGTATGTAGCGATCACCTCAGGTGTTGCCCCAGTGAGCGACCCACGCATTGCCTTGGTTGTGGTCATCAATGAACCACAAGGTGACCAATATTATGGCGGTGCCGTAGCGGGTCCGGTATTTTCCGAAATCATGAAAGGAGCGTTACAGATACTGAATGTCGCTCCCGACGAAAACCAATTTCAGCAATAGGTGAGAAGCAATGTTGACCTCTTTGACATTGGCAAAGTTATTAAAACCATGGCTTGATGACAGCAATAAGCTGATGACAGATAGTTCTCTGGGCACAATCAAGGTGTCTAACTTGGAACTTGATAGTCGTGCGATTGAACAAGGTGATACCTTTGTGGCGATTATCGGCCACACTGTCGATGGTCGCTTGTTTATCGAGCGTGCAGTTCAATCTGGCGCCAAGTCTGTTATTGCGCAGGCAGATGCTGAGCACAAACATGGCGAAATCAGTTACGTTCACGATGTACCTGTTGTTCATATCTATCAGCTCGACAGCTTGCTATCGGTGATCGCAGCGCGTCTTTATCAGTACCAGCAACAAGTGATTGGTGTTACGGGCACCAATGGTAAGACGACGATCACTCAGCTTACTGCGCAGTGGATTGAACTGCTTGGCGAGAAAGCCGCCATCATGGGCACCACGGGCAATGGTTTCTTAAGCGATCTGCAAGAAGCGAAAAATACCACTGGCAGCGCGATTGACGTTCAGCGCACTCTATCCCAGTTGGATAGCCAAGGTGCGCAATACACGGCAATGGAGGTCTCGTCCCATGGTTTGGTTCAAGGGCGCGTAGCGGCGGTTCCTTTCTCTCTGGGTATTTTTACTAACCTTAGTCGCGACCATCTGGATTACCATGGCACGATGCAAGGCTATGAAGAGGCGAAAAAGCTACTGTTTACGGGGCATCATTGCGAGCACGCCGTGCTGAACGTCGATGATGAGGTTGGCCGTCGCTGGCTTTCTGATCGCAGTGATGCGATTGCCGTTTCTGTCGAAGGTCATCAGCTCAGCGAAAAAGGGTTATGGGCGACATCGGTGCATTACAGTGATGGCGGCATCTCGATAGAATTTGATGGCTACTTTGGCAGCGGTAAACTTGATGCGCCGCTTATTGGTCAGTTTAATGCTAGTAATGTGTTACTGGCGTTCGCAGCGCTCCTGGTCCTTGGCTTTGATAAACAAGCGCTTACCGAAACTGCCTGTAAACTTCAGCCTGTTTTGGGTCGCATGGAGCTTTTCCAAGCGTTAGATAAGCCCAAAATTGTAGTGGATTATGCGCATACACCAGATGCACTCGAAAAGGCATTGCAGGCGCTAAGAGTGCATTGTGAAGGACAGCTTTGGGTGATCGCTGGATGTGGCGGTGACCGAGATAAAGGTAAACGCCCAATGATGGCGTCTATCGCAGAGCAATTAGCGGATAAAGTGATTTTAAGTGATGACAATCCCCGCAGCGAAGATCCTAAAGCGATTGTTGAGGACATGCTGGCGGGAATGCGTGAGCCGAGCCGCGCTTACGTTGAACATTCTCGTTTTGAGGCCGCGCAGTTGGCGGTGCGAAATGCGACCGCCTCAGACATTATTCTGCTTGCTGGTAAAGGTCACGAAGACTATCAGGTGATTGGCACTGATTCCGTTCACTACTCAGACAGAGAAACCGCAGCGCAGTTACTAGGACTCACATTATGATTGAACTTTCGTTAACGGATATCGCAGCCATCGTCGATGGTCAGCTAGTCGGTGAATCTGTCCATATCACGGATGTCACCACAGACACGCGAGCGATCGAAGCCGGCGCGCTATTCATTGCGCTGGTTGGTGAACGCTTTGATGCTCATGATTTTGCGGAGCAAGCGGTGGATAAAGGTGCGGCGGCACTGATAGTTGAAAGAGAACTCGATGTCTCCGTAGCGCAAGTCGTGGTCGCCGACAGTAAGCGCGCATTAGGGCAGCTTGGCGCAGAAGTTCATAAGCGTTGCCAAACCAAGACCCTTGCTATCACGGGAAGTTGTGGCAAAACCACAGTTAAAGAAATGATTGCCAGCATCTTGTCGAGTAAAGGGCAGGTGCTCTACACGGCAGGCAACTTTAACAACGACATCGGAGTGCCACTCACCTTACTTCGCAATACGCCTCAAGATGAGTTCTCGGTTATCGAGCTGGGTGCAAACCACATCGGTGAAATTGCTTACACGACGGCGCTGACTCAACCGGATGTCGCTATTGTCAATAATGTTGCCGAGGCACACCTTGAAGGCTTTGGTTCTATTGATGGCGTAAAGCAAGCCAAAGGTGAAATCTATCAAGGACTTTCTAAGGGTGGTATCGCCTTGGTCAACCTTGACAGTAATGGTGGTGACTATTGGAATGAGGTGCTTGCTGACAAACGTGTGGTTACTTTTTCCAAACAGAATGTTAACGCAGACTATTATGCCTCTGACATCACCATGTCATCGCTCGGAAGTCCGCTGTTTACACTTCATACACCAACGGGTTCGGTTTCAGTAGAGTTAACCATGATTGGTGAGCATAACGTGGCTAATGCGGTTGCCGCAGCCGCGTTAGCAACGCAAGTTGGCGCTACGCATGAGCAGATCCAGAGCGGTTTGCAATCACTGAGTAAAGTGAAACGTCGCGTTGACGTTGAAAAACTTAACGACTCCATTACCTTGATTGACGACAGCTACAATGCCAGCGTGCCTGCGATGAAAGCCGCCGTCGATCTTCTCGGGCAGTTTACCCAAACGCAGCGTTGGTTGATTTTGGGTAACATGGCCGAATTAGGGCATGAAAGCCTTGCACTTCACAAAGAAGTCGGTGAACATGCTGCTCCTTTCGCTTTTGAGCACGTTTTGACCTATGGTGAGGATGCAAAAGTGATTAGTGACTTATGCAGTGGACAGCATTTTGAAAGTCACGACAGCATGCTCGAATATATCGAGCGAACATTAGTACAGTTAAACCAGACCCCTCATACTTTGTTAGTTAAAGGGGCGCTAAGTGCAGGCATGTTCAATATCGCCAATGCACTGAAGGAGAAATACACATGATCATTTGGCTTGCAGAGTTACTACAGCCATACTTTTCTTTTTTTCGTCTGTTTGAATATTTGTCATTCAGAGCCATTGTCAGTGTATTAACTGCTCTTGGAATTTCTTTGTGGATGGGACCCAAAATGATTGCCCGTCTGCAAATGCTGCAAATTGGACAAGTTGTTCGTAACGAAGGTCCAGAGTCGCACTTTAGTAAACGTGGCACGCCAACCATGGGTGGTGTGATGATCCTATTTGCGATTTCTGTCACCGTTCTGCTTTGGTCTGATCTGAGTAACCCATATGTTTGGGCCGTTCTAGCGGTACTGCTAGGTTATGGTGCCGTCGGCTTTGTTGATGATTATCGCAAAGTAGTGCGCAAGAACACCGATGGTCTGATCGCTCGTTGGAAGTACTTCTGGCAGTCTTTGATTGCTTTGGTTGTTGCCTTTGCACTTTACGCTCACGGCCAAGATACAGCAGCGACACAACTTGTGGTGCCATTCTTTAAAGACGTCATGCCACAAATGGGACTGTTCTACATTGTCTTTACCTACTTCGTTATTGTTGGTACCAGTAATGCGGTAAACCTCACCGATGGTCTCGATGGCCTAGCGATCATGCCAACCGTATTGGTTGCGGCAGGTTTCGCGGTTATTGCCTGGGCAACCGGTAACGTGAACTTCGCCAATTATTTGCATATCCCGTATATCCCGTATACCTCTGAACTAGTTGTGGTTTGTACGGCAATGGTTGGTGCAGGCCTAGGTTTCCTATGGTTCAACACCTATCCAGCACAGGTGTTTATGGGTGATGTGGGCTCGTTGGCGCTTGGTGGTGCACTGGGTGTGATCGCGGTTCTTGTGCGTCAAGAGTTTGTGTTGGTCATCATGGGCGGCGTGTTCGTGATGGAAACACTGTCGGTAATCCTTCAGGTTGGTTCATACAAACTTCGTGGTCAGCGCATCTTCCGTATGGCGCCGATCCATCATCACTATGAACTCAAAGGTTGGCCAGAGCCGCGTGTTATCGTTCGCTTCTGGATTATCTCTATTGTGCTGGTTCTAATTGGTCTAGCCACACTGAAAGTACGTTAATCTCAGATAGGGACCCCGTTGATGGAACGCTGGCAAGATATTAACAATGTCGTCGTAGTAGGGCTCGGTATTACCGGGCTCTCAGTCGTTAATCACATTCGAAAACATCACTCCAACATCGCTATCAAGGTTATGGATAGTCGCGACAATCCACCTGGAGCGGAGCAGCTGCCGACTGACGTAGCTTTGCATACGGGAAGCTTTGAATCTGAGTGGCTATTAAGCGCTGATTTAGTGGTATGTAATCCAGGCATTGCATTGGCGACGCCAGAAATTGATCAAGCACTGCAAAGTGGTGTACGTGTCGTTGGGGATATCGAGCTGTTTGCGTGGGCGAATTCCAAACCCGTTATCGCCATAACAGGGTCTAACGGCAAAAGTACGGTTACTGACCTCACGGGTGAGATGGCTAAGGCGGCTGGCTTAAGCGTCGGTGTCGGCGGCAACATTGGTGTTCCTGCTCTCGATTTGTTAGAGCTAGATGCGGATCTTTATGTCCTTGAGCTTTCGAGCTTTCAGCTGGAAACGACCTCGTCGCTTAATACCACAGTGTCAACCTTCTTGAATCTGTCTGAAGATCATATGGATAGATACGAGGGGATGGACGATTACGCGGAGGCTAAGCGCAGGATCTTCATGCATGCTGACAATGCATTAGTCAACCGAGATGAACCGGACACTTACCCTCTAGAGTCTAATACGACTGTAACGACATTCGGCTTTGACTCGACGCAATTTGGCATGCAAGAGGTTGACGGGCGCACATGGCTTGTTGATAACGGTGAGCTCATCATTGCTACTGACGAGCTTAGCATTGTGGGCAAGCATAACTGGTCTAATGCATTGGTGGCGTGCGGATTACTTAAGCTCGCGGGCGTAGACTATCAACAAGCGTTAGAGTGCTTAAAAGCGTACCGTGGCTTGAGCCATCGCTGTCAGGTTGTTGCCGACAATAGTGGCGTGAAATGGGTGAATGATTCAAAAGCGACCAATGTAGCAAGCACGCTCGCTGCGTTGTCAGGGCTCTCACTGGACGGCACTCTATACCTGTTGGTCGGTGGCGTGGGTAAAGGGGCCGATTTTTCCGAATTAGCGGCACCGTTAGCAGCACTCAACGTGAAGCTGTGCTGTTTTGGTCGCGATGGGCATGAGTTTGTGCCACTTCACGATAGCGCGGTGCAATATGCCTCGATAGACGATATCTTGGCTGAGATCACGCCACAGTTACAGCAGGGTGATATGGTCATGCTATCGCCGGCTTGTGCTAGCTTCGATCAGTTTGCCAATTTTATGGCTCGTGGCGATCATTTCACTCAATTAGCTCAGCAATACTCGACACAAGTTAGTTAACACGGACCTGTCACTATGTTTCATCAACTTCGACAACGCACCGTGGGTTGGATGACCCACAGCGCACCTGAAGCGCTCTATGACCGTCAATTGGTTTGGCTGGCGTTCGCGTTGATGGTGACAGGGCTTGTGATGGTGACATCGGCATCGTTTCCGATCAGTTCGAGACTCACCGACCAACCATTCCATTTTATGTTCCGTCATGCGATCTTTTTAGTTCTCGCGCTTGGAACTTCTTCAGTGGTACTGCAAGTTCCGATCGCCAAATGGTTTAAATACAGCAGCTATCTGCTCGCACTATCCATTTTCCTATTGATTGTCGTGCTAGTCGTCGGTAAATCGGTGAATGGTGCCTCTCGCTGGATCCCTCTAGGGTTGTTTAACCTGCAGCCTGCCGAAGTCGCGAAGCTATCGCTGTTTATCTTTATGTCCGGCTATTTGGTCAGAAAGCAAGATGAGGTGCGTCAGTCGTTTTTTGGCGGCTTTATTAAACCTATTATGGTGTTTACCACGTTTGCAATTTTGCTGCTTGGACAACCCGATCTAGGTACGGTTGTGGTTATGCTGGTCACCCTGTTTGGACTGCTGTTCATCGCAGGAGCTAAGCTATCCCAGTTCATCGCTCTCTTTGTCGCTGGTGTCAGCGCGGTGATTGCTTTGATTCTGGTTGAGCCCTATCGTGTTAGGCGTGTAACCTCGTTTCTCGACCCTTGGGAAGACCCGTTCGGCAGTGGCTATCAGTTGACTCAATCCTTGATGGCGTTCGGGCGTGGTAACTGGATGGGGCAAGGGCTTGGTAACTCAGTTCAAAAACTTGAGTACCTCCCTGAGGCGCATACTGACTTTGTATTCGCGGTATTGGCGGAAGAGCTCGGGTTTATTGGCGTGGTCTTGGTGCTAATGCTGGTATTTGCTCTGGTGATAAAGGCACTCTACATCGGTAAGCGAGCGTTTGAAAAGCAGCAGTTCTTTGGTGGCTATTTATGCTTCGCTATCGGTATCTGGTTTGCGTTTCAAACCTTAGTTAACGTTGGTGCTGCAGCGGGTATGGTGCCAACCAAGGGTTTGACCCTGCCATTGATCAGTTACGGTGGCTCCAGTTTGATTATTATGTCGGTCGCCGTTTCTATATTGCTGCGTGTTGATCATGAATGCCGTTTGCTGCCTGACGTTGCTCCAGAGCCGCCTCAGAAAAGTAAGCCCGAAACAGATAAAAAACAGACTCAAAATGACAAAGAATAAACGTTTAATGGTGATGGCTGGTGGTACTGGCGGTCACGTTTTTCCAGGTCTTGCCGTAGCAAAACGCTTACAAGAGCAAGGGTGGGAAATCCGCTGGCTTGGCACGGCAGACCGAATGGAAGCCGATCTAGTGCCTAAACACGGCATAGAGATTGATTTCATCAAGGTGAAGGGCCTTAGAGGCCAAGGAATTGCTAAGCTTATTAAGGCACCATTTCAGATCTTCAGTGCTATCTTGCAGGCTCGTCAGCACCTAAAACGCTGGAAACCCGATGCGGTATTGGGCATGGGAGGGTATGTCAGTGGCCCAGGTGGCGTGGCAGCTTGGACAATGGGTATTCCTGTTGTACTTCATGAGCAAAACGGGGTAGCGGGGCTGACCAATCAGTGGCTATCTAAGATTGCCAAAAAGGTATTCCAAGCCTTCCCAGGCGCTTTTCCTAATGCAGAGGTGGTCGGAAACCCAGTACGCCAAGACTTGGTGGATATTGAGTTGCCAGATACAAGACTCGATGGTCGCGAAGGCGATATTCGAATCCTTGTCATGGGGGGCAGCCAAGGGGCTCGCATCCTTAATCACACATTACCACCTGTGATGGCAGCGCTAGGAAGTGGCTACACCATTCGTCATCAAGCGGGTAAAGGGAATCAGCAAGAGGTCTCAGCGCTCTATCAGCAACATCAGGTCGATAGCGCTGAGGTAACGGAGTTTATCGATGACGTGTCTGAGGCATACCAGTGGGCAGACCTTGTAGTCTGTCGCTCAGGAGCGCTTACCGTTTCTGAATTAGCTGCGGTGGGAGTGGGCGCGATTTTTATTCCATTTATGCATAAAGATCGTCAGCAAGCGCTCAATGGTGACCACCTTGTCGATTGCAAGGCCGCCTACATGATTGAACAGCCAGAGCTCACGGTAGAAAAACTGACCGAGCAGATACGCACATTAGACAGAGCTCAGCTAAAAGACTTGGCAATCAATGCACGAGGTGCAGCCAAGTTAGACGCCGATACGCGCGTCGCAAATGAAATTATTGAATTAACGAAATAGATTAACGAGACGAACCCATGACACAGCAACAAACTCCAGATTTAGCGCAGATCCGTGCCTTGATACCAGAGATGAGACGAGTCAAGTGCATTCACTTTGTTGGTATCGGTGGCGCCGGCATGAGCGGTATTGCTGAAGTACTTCTTAATGAAGGCTACCAGATCACAGGTTCCGATCTGGCTGAAAACGCTGTGACTGCACGCCTGCAGCAAAAAGGCGCAACGATTTTCATTGGCCACGCTGCAAGTAACATTGATCTGGCGAGCGTTGTTGTTGTCTCTACGGCAATTGACCCTGAAAACCCAGAGTTAGTAGCTGCAAAAGAATCACGCATTCCAGTGGTTCGTCGTGCTGAGATGCTTGCTGAGCTGATGCGTTTTAGACATGGTATTGCGGTTGCAGGTACACATGGTAAAACCACAACCACAGCTCTAGTGACACAAATTTACTCAGAAGCGGGCATGGATCCGACGTTCGTGAATGGTGGTCTAGTGAAAAGCGCAGGTACCAATGCGCGTCTAGGTTCAAGCCGTATTCTCATCGCCGAGGCTGATGAAAGTGATGCATCATTCTTGCACCTTCAGCCAATGGTCAGCATTGTTACTAATATCGAAGCCGATCATATGGATACCTATGGCGGTGATTTCGATACGCTTAAGCAGACCTTTATCGACTTCTTACATAACCTACCATTCTATGGTCAGGCGGTAATGTGTGTTGATGACCCTGTGGTACGTGAGCTGATTCCAAGTGTGAGCCGTCAAGTCATCACCTACGGTTTCTCCGATGATGCGGATGTTCGTATCGAGAATTATCGCCAAGAAGGACAGCAAGGTAAGTTTACCGTTGTCAGAAAAGGCCGAGAAAACCTTGAGATTACCCTGAATATTCCGGGTAAACACAATGCGCTGAATGCATCCGCTGCGATAGCGGTGGCGACAGAAGACAACATCAGTGATGAAGCGATAGTGAAAGCCATGCTCGGTACTGAGGGCACTGGACGTCGCTTCGAGCACCTCGGTGAGTTTGAAACTGGTAATGGTAACGTCATGTTGGTCGATGATTATGGTCATCACCCAACCGAAGTCGATGTCACAATCAAAGCAGCACGCAATGGTTGGTCAGATAAGCGCTTAGTGATGGTATTCCAACCGCACCGTTATAGCCGCACCCGTGACCTGTATGATGACTTTGCGAATGTGCTTGAACAGGTTGATGTGTTAGTGATGCTGGATGTTTACTCCGCAGGCGAAGCTCCAATCGCGGGTGCAGATGGACGCTCACTGTGTCGTACTATTCGTACTCGTGGTAAGCTAGATCCAGTTTTTGTTCCAGAAATGAGTGGTTTACCATCAGTTTTATCCAATCTCTTGCAAGACGGCGACCTTGTCTTGACGCAAGGGGCGGGTGATATTGGTAAAGTAGCCAAGCAGCTGGAGCAGATGAAACTGAACATCCAAGTGATGAAAAATAGCTGATACGTCGATTTTCGAGATTGACTGATAATTTATGAGTTCGATTGAGCGATAGAGAGAATTGATCGCCCATTCGAACTTTTTTGTTGTTTCAGTGCGCAAAAGCCCAGTTTTCTTGGGTTGAGTGTTTGATAGTTTGATATTGATTAGTATAATCCTAAGGTTAACACCATTAGATTAGACTCTTATTCCACTATCTTAAGGAAAGGCGAAGAGAAGTTAATAAGGGACCAAAGAGTTTGACTGAAACTTCAGACAGCAGTGTAGAGCTAACGCGTCGAGCTTCCTTGTTTTCAAAACACGGGATCGGGGCGATTTTTTTATTTGCAGTGATCGCAGTCATCGGTTCAACACTTTATTCCACCATTAGCTGGATGTGGGACGACCAGCGCCTTCCCTTATCGAAAATAGTGCTTCAGGGTGATCTAACCCATGTGACAGCCAAAGATGTTCAGCACGCGTTTGCGGGTCTTGAGCATATTGGCACATTCATGTCGCAGGACATTGATGTGCTCCAACAAAGTGTTGAGCAAATTCCATGGGTATCGCAAGCATCGGTTCGTAAACAGTGGCCGGATACCGTGAAGGTATTTCTCACTGAGTATCAGGCAAGTGCTATCTGGAATGGCATTGATATGCTGGATATTCATGGCGTTGTGTTTAGTGGCGATGTGTCGGTTATCGAAGAACAGAAAGTAAAACTCTATGGTCCAGAAGGGACCGAGCGTTACGTTCTTGATACCTACCGCGATAGTAACGCGAAATTGGCTGAGCTAGGATTGGCGATCTCTTCTCTGGTATTGAACGAGCGCCGTGCTTGGCAAGTGATTCTTGATAATGGAATCCGCTTGGAGCTGGGTAAAGACGCCTTAGACGAACGTTTACAGCGATTTATGTCTCTGTATCGCGAACTAGGCGAGAAAGTATCGCAGATTAGCTACATTGATTTGCGCTATGACACCGGGGCAGCGGTTGGCTGGTTCCCAGTCGAAGAAGCACCTAGCAGCGAAGCTTCAAAAGCGAATACAACAGGGTGACTGGTTTTATGTATCGATAAGCCTTGCGTATCGATACTTAAGTTCAGTTAGGAATTGGACAACCCAAGCGAGTTGTTCTCTGGGAATTGAGATAGCGAAACATAAGAGAGTACAGATGACGAAGACCACGGATGACAATATTATTGTCGGTCTTGATATTGGCACTGCGACCGTATCTGCTTTAGTCGGTGAAGTATTACCAGACGGGCAGGTAAATATCATTGGTGCAGGTTCTAGTCCTTCTCGCGGAATGGACAAAGGTGGCGTTAACGACCTTGAGTCAGTGGTCAAGTCCGTGCAACGTGCTGTCGATCAAGCTGAGCTCATGGCGGAATGCCAAATCAGCAACGTCTTTATCTCTCTTTCTGGTAAGCATATTGCAAGCCGAATTGAAAAAGGCATGGGAACCATTTCTGAAGAGGAAGTGTCACAGGATGATATGGATCGGGCGATTCATACCGCGAAATCCATAAAAATTGGTGATGAACAGCGCATACTGCATGTGATTCCTCAGGAATTTACCATAGACTATCAAGAAGGGATAAAAAACCCGCTTGGTCTGTCTGGGGTTCGTATGGAAGTCAGTGTCCACTTGATCTCTTGTCACAATGATATGGCAAGAAACATCATTAAAGCGGTAGAGCGCTGCGGCTTGAAAGTGGAGCAGCTAGTGTTCTCTGGTCTTGCCTCAAGCAATGCGGTTATTACAGAAGATGAGCGTGAGCTTGGTGTCTGTGTGGTCGATATTGGTGCAGGCACGATGGATATCTCCATTTGGACTGGTGGCGCATTGAGACATACTGAAGTTTTCTCTTATGCAGGTAATGCCGTGACGAGCGATATCGCATTTGCATTTGGTACACCACTAAGTGATGCAGAAGAGATAAAAGTAAAGTATGGTTGTGCGTTAAGCGAACTAGTAAGTAAAGACGATACGGTCAATGTGCCGAGCGTTGGTGGTCGTCCATCGCGCAGTCTTCAGCGTCAAACACTGGCAGAAGTAATAGAACCACGCTATACAGAATTAATGGGACTTGTAAATCAAACCATTGATAATGTTCAAGCTAAACTAAGAGAGAGCGGTGTAAAACACCATCTCGCAGCAGGCGTTGTCTTAACCGGCGGTGCAGCACAAATTGAAGGGGTTGTGGAGTGTGCAGAGCGCGTATTCCGCAATCAGGTTCGGGTAGGTAAGCCTTTAGAGGTGAGTGGCCTAACGGACTATGTAAAAGAGCCGTATCATTCTACGGCCGTTGGATTACTTCATTACGCAAGAGACAGTCAGATTAATGACGACAATGATTATAACGAACCAAAGCGTCAATCGGTGTCGACAATCTTTGGAAAGTTGCGTAATTGGATACAAAAAGAGTTTTAACCTGAGTTGCAGGAAAACGGAGATAACAAATGTTTGAACCGATGATGGAAATGTCTGACGAAGCTGTCATTAAAGTAGTAGGCGTAGGCGGTGGCGGTGGTAACGCTGTAGAACACATGGTTCGTGAATCAATCGAAGGGGTTGATTTCATTAGTGTTAACACCGATGCTCAAGCATTGCGCAAAACGAGCATCAACCACGTTATTCAAATTGGCGGCGATATCACAAAAGGCTTGGGTGCAGGTGCAAATCCTCAAGTTGGACGTGATGCAGCTCTTGAAGACAAAGAAAGAATTAAAGAAAGCATCACTGGTGCCGATATGGTGTTTATCGCAGCTGGTATGGGCGGCGGTACCGGAACCGGTGCAGCTCCAGTAATTGCTGAAGTAGCGAAAGAGCTAGGCATTCTTACTGTAGCGGTGGTGACTAAGCCATTTAGCTTTGAAGGTAAGAAGCGACTGTTATTCGCTGAGCAAGGTATCGAAGAGCTTTCAAAGCATGTTGACTCTTTGATCACGATTCCAAACGAGAAGCTTCTTAAAGTACTAGGTCGTGGTGTAACGCTTCTAGAAGCGTTTGCAAGCGCAAATGACGTACTTAAGAATGCGGTTCAAGGTATCGCAGAGCTAATTACTCGCCCTGGCATGATTAACGTCGACTTTGCGGACGTTCGTACCGTGATGTCGGAAATGGGTCATGCAATGATGGGTAGCGGTGTTGCTAAAGGTGAAGATCGTGCAGAAGAAGCGGCAGAGATGGCAATCTCTAGTCCACTTCTAGAAGATATTGATCTTGCCGGTGCGCGTGGTGTGCTTGTTAACATCACCGCGGGTCTTGATATGCGTCTAGACGAATTTGAGACAGTGGGTAACACAGTAAAAGCTTTTGCTTCTGACAATGCAACGGTTGTTATTGGTACCTCTCTAGACCCAGACATGAGCGACGAAATTCGCGTGACTGTGGTTGCAACGGGTATCGGTAATGAGCGTAAGCCAGATATTACGCTAGTCGCAGGTGGCAAAACGCCAGTGACTGCAAGTCAGCCTCAACAGCCAACTCAAGCGCCAGCTGCGAAAGTAGAGGACAAAGTGGCACAATCTTTGCCTGTAAATAATCAGGAAAAGGTTGAGGTAAACACGCCGAATACTGCTAGCTCAGCACCTGTGTCGAGCGGCAATACCAGCGCTGCACCTAAGCCTGAGAAGGAAAGTGGCTACTTAGACATTCCAGCATTTTTGCGTCGTCAAGCAGATTGATAATCTGCGTGAATTTGACATAGCTCAAATTTCTGGTAGGATTCGCGGTTGGTTACATAATCAACCGTGATATGTAGCGTAGATTAAGAGGTTTGTAGATGATCAGACAACGTACGCTTAAAGAAATAGTGACTACTGTAGGAGTGGGCCTTCACTCTGGTCGTAAAGTAACACTAACTTTGCGTCCTGCGGCTGCGAATACTGGTGTTGTATACCGTCGTACTGACGTGAATCCGCCTGTGGATTTTCCTGCGGATCCTCTTTCTGTACGTGACACTATGCTTTGTACTGCGCTTGTAAACGATGAAGGCATCCGTATTTCTACGGTTGAGCACCTCAATGCTGCACTAGCTGGCATGGGCATCGATAACATCATCGTAGAGGTTGATGCACCTGAGATTCCAATCATGGATGGTAGCGCAAGCCCATTCGTATACCTGCTACAACAAGCGGGCATTGAAACTCAGAATGCACCAAAACGATTCATTCGTATCAAGAAACCTGTTCGCTTCGAAGATGGCGATAAGTGGGCTGAACTTCGCCCTTACAATGGTTTCAGAATGGACTTCGAGATTGAGTTTAATCACCCAGCAATCGATGCTGACGAACAGCGTCTACTGTTTGATTTCTCATCACAAGGTTTTGTAAAAGAAATCTCTCGAGCACGTACTTTCGGCTTCATGCGTGATATCGAATACCTACAATCACAAAACCTAGTTTTGGGTGGTAGCTTCGACAATGCTATCGTTTTGGATGATTACCGTATCCTTAACGAAGAAGGTCTACGATTCGAAAATGAATTCGTAACACACAAAGTATTGGATGCAATCGGTGACTTGTATATGGCTGGTCATGCCATTATTGGTGAGTTTGCAGCTTATAAGTCAGGTCACGGTCTAAACAACCAACTGCTTCGCGCGGTACTGGCAGACCAAGAAGCGTGGGAGTGGGCAACGTTTGAAGAGCAAGCAGGTTCTCCAGTCGCGTTTGCAGACCCTAGCATGGTAATGGCGTAATAACGTCAATACAGAATTTAGAAAAAGTCAGGCTTCATGCCTGACTTTTTTGTATCTGTCGTTTTTAGCATCATTAGCACGGTGGCAAAAAGTTGCCATCTCAAAAAAGATCGTATCTCTTGAGTGGACGATCATCTGCCGATCTCTTCGATCCTTTTTACTTTCTGTTTTCGCTAATACCACCACAGCCCTTGTTTCGTGGAGTATAAGTTTTCACTTTTAGCTCTGCTTATCTCGTATTGCTGTCATACTTTTTAGCAAGAATGGTGTACTTTCATCCCTTCAATACCCCAAAACTTCCAAACACATCAAACTAATTGCGGTTAGTTTCGATAGATGCTTGGTTGTTGGGTCAAAAATTCCTTAAACTATGTGCCATTAATTAGCATGTCTGCCTTGAATTCTAGCCGCTTGAACTCAATATCAGTTGGTATAGATTTTATCTCAGTTAGGTCGCTTGGCCTTAGTAGAGACGGAAGGCAATTTTAATAGGTCGAAATGATCTAATGGTAGAGAGAACAAAAACACAATGATTACTAACCTACTGACAAAGGTCATTGGTAGTCGCAACGACAGAACACTGCGTCGACTAAGAAAAATCGTAAAACAGATCAATAACTACGAGCCGCAGTTCGAAGCGTTGTCTGATGAAGAACTAAAAGCAAAGACGGTTGAGTTTCGTGAGCGTTTGGACAAAGGTGAAAATCTAGACCAAATCCTACCAGAAGCGTTTGCAACTGTTCGTGAAGCATCTAAGCGTGTGTTCGGCATGCGTCACTTCGATGTTCAGCTTATCGGTGGTATGGTTCTTAACTCAGGCCAAATTGCAGAGATGCGTACCGGTGAAGGTAAAACGCTGACTGCAACACTTCCAGCCTACTTGAACGCTCTACCAGGCAAAGGTGTTCACATCGTAACGGTGAACGACTATCTTGCTAAGCGTGATGCGGAAACTAACCGCGCGCTATTCGAATTCCTAGGCATGACGGTGGGTATCAACGTACCAAACATGCACCCTCAAGAGAAAAAAGAAGCTTATCAAGCGGATATTCTATACGGTACGAACAACGAGTTCGGCTTCGACTATCTTCGTGACAACATGGCCTTCCGTGTTGAAGACCGAGTTCAGCGTGAACGCTTCTTCGCTGTTGTCGATGAAGTTGACTCCATCCTTATTGATGAAGCTCGTACCCCACTCATTATCTCTGGTCCAGCAGAAGACAGCTCTGATCTTTACACTCGCATCAACACCCTGATCCCGAATCTTGAACAGCAAGAGCAAGAAGATTCTGAAGAGTACCGAGGTGACGGTCACTATACGGTTGATGAGAAGTCTAAGCAGGTTCACCTAACAGAGACCGGTCAAGAGTACGTTGAAGAATTGCTAATCAAAAACGGTCTGATGGAAGAAGGCGATACACTGTATTCACCAACTAACATTAGCCTATTGCACCACGTTAATGCTGCATTGCGTGCTCACGTGCTGTTTGAGAAGAACGTTGACTATATCGTCAACGAGCAAGGCGAAGTGGTTATCGTTGATGAGCACACGGGTCGTACTATGCCTGGTCGTCGTTGGTCTGAAGGTCTTCACCAAGCGGTTGAAGCTAAAGAAGGCGTTAAGATCCAGAATGAAAACCAAACATTGGCATCGATTACCTTCCAGAACTACTTCCGTCTATACGACAAACTGTCGGGCATGACTGGTACCGCTGATACTGAAGCATTCGAATTCCAATCTATCTACGGTCTAGAGACTGTGGTTATCCCAACCAACAAGCCTATGGTACGTAACGATATGCCGGATGTGGTTTATCGTACAGAGATGGAGAAATTCAACGCCATCATCGAAGATATCAAAGAGCGAGCGGCAAATGGTCAGCCTATTCTGGTTGGTACTGTATCGATTGAAAAATCAGAGTTGCTATCAAACGCTCTGAAGCAAGCGAAGATCAAGCACAACGTACTTAACGCGAAATTCCACGAGCGTGAAGCGGAAATCGTTGCTGAAGCGGGTACGCCAGGCGCGGTGACCATCGCAACTAACATGGCAGGTCGTGGTACCGATATCGTGTTGGGTGGTAGCTGGCAGTCGAAGGTTGAGCAGCTAGATAACCCATCCCAAGAGCAGATCGACGCTATTAAAGCTGAGTGGAAAGTGATTCATGATCAAGTGCTAGAAGCTGGTGGTCTGCACATCATCGGTACTGAGCGTCATGAATCTCGTCGTATCGATAACCAGCTTCGTGGTCGTTCTGGTCGTCAGGGTGACGCGGGTTCTTCTCGCTTCTACCTATCAATGGAAGACCAACTACTTCGTATCTTTACTTCTGATCGTATGGCGAGTCTTATCCAGAGCGGTATGGAAGAAGGCGAAGCGATTGAAAGTAAGATGCTGTCTCGCTCAATCGAGAAAGCACAGCGTAAAGTGGAAGGTCGCAACTTCGACATCCGTAAACAGCTTCTTGAGTTTGATGACGTGGCGAACGATCAGCGTAAGGTGGTCTACGAGCTGCGTGATGAACTAATGACGGCTGATGACATTAGCGAGATGCTAGAGCAAAACCGCGCTGACGTCTTTACTTCTGTTATCGATGAATACATCCCGCCACAGTCGCTTGAAGATATGTGGGATATCGAAGGTCTTCAAGAGCGTCTTAAGAATGACTTTGACCTTGATCTGGCGATCAAATCTTGGTTGGAAGAAGACGACAAGCTTTATGAAGAAGCACTTCGCGAGAAGATCCTTGATACTGCTGTCACTATCTACAAAGAGAAAGAAGAGACCGTTGGTGCTCAAGTACTGCGTAACTTCGAAAAATCAGTGATGCTACAAACGCTAGATACGCTTTGGAAAGAGCACCTAGCGGCGATGGATCACCTACGTCAAGGTATCCACCTTCGTGGCTACGCACAGAAGAACCCGAAACAAGAGTACAAGCGTGAGTCGTTTGAGCTGTTCGAGCAATTGCTAGATTCTTTGAAGATTGATGTCATCACCATTCTTTCTAAAGTACGCGTACAGCAGCAAGAAGAAGTGGAGCGTATGGAAGCTCAGCGTCAAGCTCAAGCTGAAGCTGCGGCAGCAAAAGCGCAGGCTCAACACGCGAACGCAGAGAACCAGTTGGCGGATAACTCTGAACAAGAGCAAGAAGGTTCAGCACAACCTATGGTACGCGAAGAGCGTAAGGTTGGTCGTAACGAGCCTTGCCCATGTGGTAGCGGTAAGAAGTACAAGCAATGCCACGGTAAAATCAACTAAACCAAGGTATTGAAGAAAAGAGTCGCATTAAGCGGCTCTTTTTTTATGCTAACGTTATAAGTCCGCGCAGATAGCGTGAGCCTGATTAGAATAGTGAAAACAACAATAACAGTGAGGAAAGGAAGTGAAGCGAGTTCATATTGTCGCCGCCATTATCTTTAACCAAGATAAGTCTCAAATCTACATTACCAAGAGACCCGATAACCTACATAAAGGCGGCTTCTGGGAGTTCCCTGGTGGCAAGGTTGAAGCAGGTGAAACGATTCAAGAGGCTATTGCTCGTGAACTGGATGAAGAGATTGATATCGAAGTGACCGAGCAGGTGCTTTTCGAACATCTTCTGCATGATTACCCTGAGAAGTCGTTAGAGTTCGATTTCATCTCAGTAACAGGTTTTGAAGGTGTGCCTTTTGGTAAAGAAGGGCAGGAAGGACGCTGGGTCAGTATCACCGAATTGGCAGACTATCGCTTCCCTGAAGCCAACGTGCCTATCTTGAACAAAGTCATCGAAAAATACCGTTAAAATTGGTAACTGTGCTAGCAGCCCTAATTGCTTTACGTTACATTGGTAGCAACACAAAACAACGGAGAATAGCGCAATGGTAAGAATTGCGATTGCAGGAGCAGCGGGCCGTATGGGTCGCAACCTAGTAAAAGCAACATTTCACAACAAACAAGCGACCGTGGGAGCAGGCTCAGAGCGCCCTGAGTCTTCACTCGTTGGCGTTGATGTTGGTGAACTATGTGGTGAAGGGCGCTTTGATGTCGCGCTGGTCGATGATTTAACCAAGTCGATTGCAGACTTTGATGTGATTATCGACTTTACTGCACCGAAAAGTACCCTTGCGAATCTAGAGCTGTGCAAACAGCATGGTAAAAAAATGGTCATTGGTACCACAGGCTTCAGCGAAGAAGAGAAAGAGCTCATCGATGAAGCGGCTAAGGTGGTTCCGGTTGTCATGGCACCAAACTACAGCGTTGGTGTAAACCTAGTATTTAAACTGCTAGAGAAAGCAGCAAAGGTCATGGGTGACTACTGTGATATCGAAATCGTAGAAGCACACCACCGCCATAAAGTTGATGCGCCTTCTGGCACAGCAATTGGTATGGGTGAGGCGATCGCGGGCGCGATGGGTAATGAGCTTAATGATGTGGCAGTTTACGCTCGTGAAGGCATTACGGGTGAGCGAACTCGTGATGAAATTGGCTTTGCGACGATTCGCGCTGGTGACATCATTGGTGAGCACACTGCAATGTTTGCCGATATTGGTGAGCGTGTTGAGATCACACACAAGGCCACCGATAGAATGACCTTTGCCAATGGTGCGGTTAAAGCTGCGGTATGGCTCAATGATAAGCCTGCTGGTTTCTACACCATGACCGAAGTACTCGGATTGGATAGCATTTAATAGAGAGCGCCTTCAAGGCGCTTTTTTTATACCTAAAAATCGTCAGCTACTTGATGCGATGAACTACATAAATATTCTTGAACTTATAACCAATGTCATTACGTGAGAAGAGTTGGTGAAAGAGTGTGAATGGGTGCAAAGTAAACGAATTAGTGCTTTTTTATATGTATTTTTGTGGGTTTAAGGTGTTTTTTTTCTTTAAGTGGCTATTTTTTATTGTTATCTGAATATGGCCATCGTTTGCGCAAATACTTGTTGAGTTTTTGATGTGGTCACGGGTTGTTTCAATGAAGAAAAACTATGCTAGTCGATAACTCGTTGAAAATGGCATGGCAAAAGTGCATTTTTGGCGCTTTTAAGCAAAAAATTCGTTAGTGACTATAAAAAGTGAATTTATTTTTCCATGCTTGTTGACACAAAACGTCGGCATCATTAGAATACCGCCAATTTGTCTGAACTACCTGAAACCGCTTATTTATGGTGAAGAGGAAGGCAGATTTGCAATTTAATTTAAAATTTATGCATTTTTATTCTGGAGGTTGTCTTGAGTAAATCAGCACTGTTAGTCCTAGAAGATGGGACAGTGTTCCGCGGTGTTTCCATTGGAGCAGATGGTTTATCCGTTGGTGAAGTTGTTTTTAATACCTCGATGACGGGGTACCAAGAAATCCTCACTGATCCTTCCTATTCTCAACAGATTGTCACTCTCACTTATCCTCATATTGGCAATACTGGTACTAATAAAGAAGACGAAGAGTCTTCAGCAATCCACGCACAAGGCCTTGTGATCCGCGATCTTCCCCTTATCGCTTCTAACTTCCGTAATGAACAGTCACTTTCAGACTACCTTAAGTCTCAAAACATCGTAGGTATCGCAGACATCGATACGCGTAAGCTGACTCGTCTTCTACGTGAAAAAGGTGCACAAAACGGCTGTATCGTTGCAGGTGATAACCTAGACGAAGCGCTAGCACTGGCGAAAGCGAAAGAGTTCCCTGGCTTGAAAGGTATGGACCTTGCGAAAGAAGTAACAACGCAAGAAACGTATCAATGGAAACAGGGTTCGTGGACACTTGAGGGGGGCCTTCCTGAAGCGAAAGACGACAGCGAGCTGCCATATCACGTTGTTGCCTACGACTTCGGTGCAAAACGCAACATCCTACGTATGCTTGTTGACCGCGGCTGCCGCCTAACAGTGGTTCCAGCGCAAACTTCTGCTGAAGAGGTGCTTGCACTTAACCCAGATGGCGTATTCCTATCAAACGGCCCTGGTGACCCAGCGCCATGTACTTACGCTATCGAAGCAACAAAAGTATTCCTAGACAAAGGCCTACCAATCTTCGGTATCTGCCTTGGTCACCAAATCTTGGCTCTAGCGTCTGGTGCGCAAACAGTGAAGATGAAGTTTGGCCACCACGGTGCAAACCACCCAGTGAAAGACCTAGACCGTGATGTAGTAATGATTACTTCACAGAACCACGGCTTTGCTGCGGATGAAGAGACGCTGCCAGAGAACCTACGTGCAACGCACAAATCTCTGTTCGACGGCACACTTCAAGGTATCCACCGTACAGATAAGCCAGCGTTCAGCTTCCAGGGTCACCCTGAAGCGAGCCCAGGTCCACACGATGCAGCGCCATTGTTTGACCACTTCATCGACCTAATCAAAGAACACAAAGCGTAATTCGGAGTAGTTGAGAATGCCAAAACGTACTGACTTAAAAAGTATTCTAATTCTTGGTGCTGGCCCAATCGTTATCGGTCAGGCTTGTGAGTTTGACTACTCAGGTGCTCAAGCGTGTAAAGCACTGCGCGAAGAAGGTTACCGAGTTATCCTTGTGAACTCGAACCCAGCAACTATCATGACTGACCCAGACATGGCAGATGCAACTTACATCGAGCCTATCCAGTGGGAAGTAGTTCGCAACATTATCGAGAAAGAGCGCCCAGATGCAGTACTGCCTACTATGGGTGGTCAGACTGCACTTAACTGTGCTCTAGACCTAGAAAAACACGGCGTACTTGCTGAGTTCGGTGTAGAGATGATCGGTGCAACGGCTGACGCTATCGATAAAGCAGAAGACCGTTCTCGCTTCGATAAAGCGATGAAGTCAATCGGCTTAGAGTGTCCACGTGCTGACACGGCGAAGTCTATGGAAGAAGCGTACGCGGTTCTTGATATGGTTGGCTTCCCTTGTATCATTCGCCCTTCTTTCACTATGGGTGGTACCGGTGGCGGTATCGCGTACAACAAAGAAGAGTTCGAAGAAATCTGTCGCCGCGGTCTAGACCTTTCTCCAACTAACGAGCTTCTTATCGATGAGTCGCTAATCGGTTGGAAAGAGTACGAGATGGAAGTGGTTCGTGACAAAGCGGACAACTGTATCATCGTTTGTGCGATTGAAAACTTCGACCCTATGGGTATCCACACTGGTGACTCAATCACAGTGGCGCCAGCGCAAACGCTGACGGACAAAGAATACCAATTGATGCGTAACGCTTCTCTAGCGGTACTGCGTGAAATCGGTGTAGAAACTGGTGGTTCAAACGTTCAGTTTGGTATCAACCCGAAAGATGGCCGTATGGTTATCATCGAGATGAACCCACGTGTATCTCGCTCTTCTGCTCTAGCATCTAAAGCAACAGGTTTCCCAATCGCGAAGATTGCTGCGAAGCTAGCGGTTGGCTTTACTCTAGACGAGCTAATGAACGACATCACGGGCGGCGCAACACCAGCATCGTTCGAACCAACAATCGACTACGTTGTGACTAAGATCCCTCGCTTCAACTTTGAGAAGTTCGCGGGCGCTAATGACCGTCTAACGACTCAGATGAAGTCAGTTGGTGAGGTAATGGCGATTGGTCGTAACCAACAAGAATCTCTACAAAAAGCACTTCGTGGCCTAGAAGTTGGCGCGAACGGCTTTGACGAGATGGTTGACCTAGACTCTCCAGACGCACTGTCTAAAATCCGTCACGAGCTGAAAGAAGCGGGCGCGGAGCGTATCTGGTACATCGCAGACGCATTCCGTGCAGGTCTGTCTGTGGACGGCGTATTCAACCTAACGCAAATTGACCGTTGGTTCCTAGTTCAAATCGAAGAGCTTGTGAAACTAGAGAACGAAGTTAAAGCTGGTGGTTTTGCAGGTCTTACTGAAGACGTCCTTCGCAAGATGAAGCGCAAAGGCTTCGCGGATGCTCGCCTATCGACTCTACTAGGTGTGTCTGAAAGCGAAATCCGTCGTCTACGTGACCAGTACGAGATTCACCCTGTTTACAAGCGTGTTGATACCTGTGCAGCAGAATTCTCATCTGACACAGCTTACATGTACTCATCTTACGATGAAGAGTGTGAAGCGCAGCCAACAGACAAAGACAAGATCATGGTTCTTGGCGGTGGTCCTAACCGTATCGGTCAAGGTATCGAATTTGACTACTGTTGTGTACACGCGTCTCTTGCACTGCGTGAAGACGGTTACGAAACCATCATGGTTAACTGTAACCCAGAGACAGTATCAACGGACTACGACACGTCAGACCGTCTGTACTTCGAACCAGTAACGCTTGAAGATGTACTTTCAATCGTACGCGTTGAGAAGCCAAAAGGTGTTATCGTTCAGTACGGTGGTCAAACACCTCTGAAACTAGCTCGTGCTCTTGAAGCAGCTGGCGTGCCAATCATTGGTACTAGCCCAGACGCTATAGACCGTGCAGAAGACCGTGAGCGCTTCCAAGTTGCTGTAGAACGTCTAGGACTACTACAACCAGAAAACGCAACAGTAACCACGCTTGAGCAGGCGGTTGATAAGTCTCGTGAAATCGGATTCCCACTGGTTGTACGTCCTTCATACGTACTAGGTGGTCGTGCGATGGAAATCGTATACGACGAGCAAGACCTACGTCGCTACTTCAACGAAGCCGTAAGCGTGTCTAACGAATCACCAGTACTTCTAGATAGCTTCCTTGACGATGCAGTAGAAGTGGATATCGACGCTATCTGTGACGGTGAGCGTGTGGTTATCGGCGGCATCATGGAGCACATCGAGCAAGCAGGTGTTCACTCAGGTGACTCAGCATGTTCACTACCGGCTTACACTCTAAGCGCAGAAATCCAAGATGTGATGCGTGAGCAAGTTGAGAAGCTTGCGTTCGAGTTGGGTGTACGTGGTCTAATGAACACTCAGTTTGCGGTTAAGAACAACAAGGTTTACCTAATCGAAGTAAACCCACGTGCAGCTCGTACTGTACCGTTTGTTTCTAAAGCAACAGGTGCACCGCTTGCGAAAATCGCAGCACGCGTAATGGCAGGTCAATCTCTAGAGTCTCAAGGCTTTACCAAAGAGATCATCCCGCCATACTACTCTGTGAAAGAAGTGGTATTGCCGTTCAACAAGTTCCCTGGTGTTGACCCACTACTAGGCCCAGAAATGCGTTCTACTGGTGAAGTTATGGGTGTTGGTGCAACGTTCGCAGAAGCTTACTCGAAAGCAGAACTAGGTTGTGGCAATGTTTACCCAGAAGGCGGCCGCGCACTACTGTCTGTTCGCGAAGGCGATAAGCAACGTGTTGTTGACCTAGCCTCTAAGCTAACTAAGCTTGGTTACCAGCTAGATGCAACACACGGTACAGCGGTAATCCTAGGTGAAGCGGGCATCAACCCTCGTCTTGTGAACAAGGTACACGAAGGCCGTCCACATATCCTAGACCGCATCAAGAACAACGAGTACACCTACATCGTGAACACGACTGCAGGTCGTCAATCGATTGAAGACTCAAAAGTTCTACGTCGCGGCGCTCTGGCTGAGAAAGTGAACTACACAACAACGCTAAACGCAGCGTTTGCAACGTGTATGGCTCACACTGCGGATGCGAAAGTATCAGTAACGTCAGTACAAGAGCTGCACGAGCAGATCAAAAACGCTTAATCGCGTAACACAATAAGAATAGAGAGGTGAGTTATCACCTCC